>JAGHAQ010000079.1 GCA_021161425.1 Candidatus Tharpella sp.
GATATTGAACCGGAAATCTGGCGGCGGTTTGTGGTGCCTTTCGGTATTTCGCTGGATCGCCTTCATGATGTCATCCAGATTGTAATGGGCTGGACTGACACTCATATTTATGAGTTTAGTATCGGCAAAAAGCGATATACGGAATACCTGGAATTCAAAGATGACGGTCTTGAGTGTGGCCGGTATCGACTTGGAAATCTGATCAAACAGAAGGGCCGCACGTTTGGTTATCTGTACGACTTTGGTGACAATTGGGAACATGAACTGACTATTGAGGATAGCCGCTATTTTGATCCGGAATTGCGTTTGGATATTACATGCCTTAATGGTGCCAGAGCCTGTCCGCCTGAGGATGTCGGCGGTGTACCGGGTTATTATGAATTCTGCAAAGTATTAAAAGATCCTGATCATGAAGAATATGAAAGTCTTAAAGAGTGGGCTGGCGGAAACTATGACAGTGAAAGATTTGACGTTGATAGGGTTAATTGGGAATTAATGAAGTACCGGCACTGGTCCCGGGACAGGTATCTGCAATGGCAAGGTTTTTAATGCCAGGGGAAAATCAGTGACGAGGTTACCCGTTTGCTTCCGAAAGAAGGATGATAAATTTAATCAGTCGACAAAAACGACGTTAAGTGTTACTTTATGAAAGTATTTCATTTAACGAGACTAGATTATGCTTGCTATTGACTTTATTTTCGACTTGATGGCGCAAGGGCGCTACACCTTCACGGTTAATGAAATTGCTAACAGTTTGGCAATTTCTCTCACCGCCGCCCGGGCCGCACTGCGGAGATTGCACAAGAAAGGTTTGGTAGCTACGCCTTATCGGGGATTTTGGGTTGTTGTGCCGCCTGAATACAGAAATTTTTCGTGTCTACCTCCAGATCAATTTATTCCTCAACTAATGGAGCACCTGGGAGAACCATACTATGTAGGTTTATTAAGTGCGGCGGAGTATTATGGGGCAGCACACCAGCGGCCTCAGATTTTTCAAACTATTCTCAATAAACATCGATCATCTATTAAATGCGGCAGGATTCGGATAGGATTTATTGCACGAAAGAACCTGACCGCTATTCCGACAATATCTAGACAAACTCCGCGTGGATTTATCCAAGTGTCAACGCCCGAAGTTACTGCCTTTGATCTGGTTGGCTACCCCGCACATTCCGCGGGCCTTGATAATGTCGCGACCATTCTGGTTCAATTAGCTGAGCATCTGAACAGCAATAAAATTGTTACAATTGCGAAGCTATCTCCGATGGCCTGGGCGCAGAGATTGGGGTATTTATTGAATCTTATTGGAGAAAATGGAAAAGCTGAAAAATTGGCTGAATACATAAGGCAAAACAATCCGGCACCAACCCCATTGTTCAAAGCTAAACCATTCAAAGGGACGGTCAAAGATCCGCATTGGCGGATTATGATTAATGGTAAAGTTGAGGTTGATTTTTGATTCCCCGTGATTTCATTACAGAATGGAGCCGATGTGCTCCATGGTCGCAAGTTCACCAGATCGAACAGGATCTGGTTATTTGTCGAGCTTTGGTTGAAATTTTTTCCCAACCAGATCTTGCCGATAAACTCGCCTTTCGCGGAGGAACGGCCCTTTATAAATTGTATCTGTCGCCGATTCGATATTCAGAGGATATTGACCTGGTGCAAATAAAGCCTGGCCCGATTGGAGAATTACTGGATGGCCTTCGTAAAGCGCTGAACCCCTGGCTGGGAAAGCCAAAATGGAAACAAACCGATGGCCGAGTGACTTTTCGTTATCGTTTTCCGTCAGAAGATGGTTTATTGTTGACTTTAAAAATAGAGATCAATACCAGGGAGCACTTTACCGTATATGATTTACAAAAAATTCATTTCAACTTGGATTCCCGTTGGTTTTCCGGTTCTGCTGGAATCGCAACCTACACCCTGAATGAATTGCTCGGAACTAAAATGCGGGCTCTTTACCAACGTAAAAAAGGTCGCGATCTTTTCGATCTCTGGTACGCATTTATTGGATCGGGCCAAAATCCAGAGCCTGAGCAGGTGGTTTCGGTTTTTCTGCAGTACATGAAAGATGGTGGTCACCAGATCAGTCGAGCAATATTTGAAAAAAACTTTTTTGAAAAAAGAGATGATGCCCAGTTTCGAAAAGATATCGAACCGCTCCTGATTGCCGATAATAACTGGGATTTTGATCAGGCTTTCACCTATATTTTGACAAACCTGATCGTTTTGATCCCTGGTGACCCTTGGCGAGGATACAAAATATAACCGATCAAGAGTGGTGAAATAGATTATATGCTGCCGGCTCATATTGCTGAAAATATAAAAAAACAGGTTCTTTATTATCTGCAATCGACTTTTTCTTTTCGGGATAAAGAGGTAGAAAAAGCTTTTAACCGGTTTCTGGAAGATCCGGCAACCGGGATTTTCAAAGGCCCCTGGATTCAGCTGCGCCGGCCTTTCCGTCCGGCCCCTGCAGGGGCTGTGTTCCCACTTGATATCAACATTCCTTTCCACCCTTTTCTGCATCAGTATCTGGCCTGGAACCGGCTTTCCAGTAAAAACAGGCAACCTGAATCAACCATAATCACCACCGGCACCGGTTCCGGCAAGACCGAGTGTTTTCTCTACCCGATTCTTGACCACTGTTTGCGGGCCAGACGGCAGGGGCAGCAAGGGATAAAGGCGATTATTCTTTATCCGATGAATGCCCTGGCTGCGGATCAGGAAAAACGTTTTGCCGAGGCGGTACTTACTGACCCGGTTCTGCAAGCTGCCGGAATCCGGGTCGGCAACTATACCGGCCGTTATGACCCGGCCGATCCCGGCGCCGGGAAAACCTCCGGCACGGACAAACTTGGCGAAGTTGAGGGCAGATTTCACGGCATCAGCAACCATGCCGAGCAGTTGCGAAATCCCCCCGATATTCTGCTAACCAACTATAAGATGC
>JAGHAQ010000115.1 GCA_021161425.1 Candidatus Tharpella sp.
CGAAGAGTTTAAGCAGAAAAAAGTCTGCATATTAACACTATATACATTCTTTATAATATGCTATATTGCTACTTAATACAGCCTGAATGAGAAAAATACAGAGATTATGTGGTATGGCATATAAGAAAGAGTATGTAAAGGACAAATTTCGGCCAAAACCTGGCGAACTTTTGGATCAGGTCCGAGAGGTAATGCGGTATCATGATTATGCAATTCGGACAGAACAAACGTACATTAGATGGATATTGGATTATATCCGATTTAATGGGACCCGGCATCCTCGGGAAATGGGCAAGCCGGAGGT
The DNA here is from genome assembly GCA_021161425.1 of Candidatus Tharpella sp. Lineage (GTDB taxonomy): Bacteria > Desulfobacterota > Anaeroferrophillalia > Anaeroferrophillales > Tharpellaceae > Tharpella. The sequence continues at coordinate 305 of JAGHAQ010000115.1, forward strand.
TGAACGATTTTTAAGTCATCTGGCAATTAACCGGAAAATGGCGTCTTCAACCCAGAATCAGGCGCTTAATGCGATTCTTTTTCTTTACAAGCATGTTTTAGATATGCCGCTTGACGATCACATCGATGCAACCCGTTCGAAAAAGCCGAAGAACTTACCTACAGTATTGAGCCAGTCCGAGATCAGTCGTTTTTTTCAATATATAAACGGAACCAATGAACTAATGGCAAAGCTCTTGTACGGGGCCGGCTTGCGTTTAATGGAATGTGTCCGGCTCCGGATAAAAGATGTGGATTTTGACAATCATCAAATTATTGTGCGGGACGGAAAGGGTGGAAAGGATCGGGCTACAGTTTTACCGAAAGTCGTACAGGATGATTTACGGTATCATCTAAAGAGAGTTCGAAAGCTTTTTGAACAGGATTTGGCGGAGGGGTGTGCAGATGTATATATGCCACATGCATTGGCCAGGAAATATCCCGGGGCTGGAAAAACTTGGATATGGCAATGGGTTTTTCCTGCTAAAAATTGTTCAAAAGATCCAAGAACTGGAAAAGTTCGACGGCATCACACCCATGAAACGGGTTTACAGAAAGCCGTGGCAAAGGCCGCAAAAAAAGCCGACATAAGTAAACGGGTGAGTCCTCACACACTGCGTCATTCGTTTGCAACGCATATGCTAGAAGCAGGCAAGGATATACGGCGCGTGCAGGAACTCTTAGGGCATGCGGACCTGCGGACAACCATGATTTATAAGCATGTGATGAGGACAAATTTTGAAACACTGAGAAGTCCTCTGGATGATCTGGATAGGATTTGAATCTGGTTTATCTCCTAATCCGGTTATTTTAGCATGAGTTTGTTCATGTGCCAGAAAGCCAGCTTTCCCAGTCAATTTTCCGATTGTGTGAAAGTTTCAGGGTTGCACTCGATTGCTTTTGTCAATAGGATTGAGTCAAAAGGTTTCTCTCTTTTTAAGCTTATTCTTAATGCAGGTATCTTTCTTAAAGATAGCCTTGAGTTGTAAAGATCTGTAGTGTAAATCGGTCGACAAGGGAATGTCGATTCCAGTAATGATTTTTATCAAGGGATGTAATGGCCGGTTTTTTCATTCACACCAGTAATCATTTGGAAGAGTTGGCCCGAGTGTTGGCTGGTTTTCTAGTTGAGAAAAAATCTGCCGGTATCTTGGAACCCGAGGTCGTGGTGGTTCCGAGTCGCGGGCTTGAACGCTGGTTGAAACTCTATCTTGCTCGGGTCAACGGGATTTCAGCTAATCTTGAATTTCCTTTTCCTCAGGCCTTTCTTGAGGATGCGGTTTTTGCCAATCTGCGGCGTCGGATTGATCCGGGTGTCGCCAATCCTTTTACCCAGGAGGTAATGGCCTGGAAGCTTTTTTTTGCACTCGAACCGGGGAATGGCCAAGGTTTTGGACGGTCGCCGGAGCTTGACAGTTATCTTGCCGTAACCGGGGATGAACTTTCCCGTTATCATCTGGCGCTCTCTTTAGCAGATCTCTTTGATCGTTATTTGCTGGCTCGACCGGAACTGATTCGGGCTTGGGAACGGGGCGAAAACCCACTCTCTCAATTTACGACTTCGAGATGGCAGAAAGAGCTCTGGCTAGGACTTAGCCGTGGTCAAGCCAAAGTTCATTTTGCGGCTCTGCATGAACTTTCCAACCAGATGATCTATCCCGAATTTTTCCCCGAGCCAGCCCCATTTTCACTTAAGGAGTTAAGCACAGCCCTTCCTTCGCGCATCTTTCTTTTTGGTTTTGCGGCCCTGCCTTTTACCTATTTTGACCTTTTTAAGGGGCTTTCGCGTTTGACCGAGGTCCATCTTTTTCATAGTAATCCTTGTGCCGAATACTGGGGTGATCAATATCGTACGGGAGCCGAAAAACGCCGCTTCCAGATGGCCCCAACACCGGCTGAAAAGCGTGATGATCTGCCTGCCCACCCTTTGTTGGCCTCCTGGGGGCGTTTAGGAAGGGCCTTTTTTGATCTTGCCGCATCCCTTGAAGTCGATCAGTACAATGAACATTTTGTGATTCCTGAAGGAAACTCCCTGCTCTCCTCTTTGCAACGTCAGATCCTCTTTTTAGAGCCTCCGGTCGAACCGAAAAAGTTGGAAAATGAAGATTATTCATTGCAGGTCCACCGTTGCCATGGCCTCAAGCGTGAAGTTGAAATCCTCTACGATAACATTCTCTCAGCCCTTGAACGAGACCCCGCTTTAGAGCCTGATGATATCCTTGTCATGGCTCCTGATATTAGTCTCTATGTTTCCTATATTGAAGCCCTTTTTGCCAATCGACGACCATTTTCCGGAAGTCGCCGCTTGTCGTTTTCGGTAGTTAGCCAGAAATCATCACTTAAATTGCCGGTAATCAGAGCCCTGCTCGATCTTTTGCGGCTGACTCGGAGTCGTTATCGCTTAAGCGAGGTCTTTGATCTTTTCAGTCAGGAGGTGGTGCGACGCCGTTTCTCGGTCAGTGAATCGGGTCTTGGACTGCTTGGCGAATGGCTCCGTAAAGCTGGGGTCAATTGGGGTCTTGATGGTGATTTTCGTAAAGAAACCGTCGGGGTGGATTTTGCCGAACACTCTTTTTTATGGGGACTCGACCGACTTCTGGCCGGTTATGGTTTGGCCGGCAATGGTTTTGACGATTTCGGGTCGATGGCAGTGGAGGTTTGGCCTGACGGAGCTGGGTCCGGCTTTTTGCCGATGCCTGGCGTTGAGGGTTCTGAAGCCTTGGTTCTAGGGTCTTTTTGTGCTTTCGTGGCGGAGTTGAGCAAGGTTAGGCAACGATTGCTGAAAGCTATGCCGGCCGCCCGTTGGCGGTTGGAGTTGGAAAGCCTGATTGACGATTTTATCCTGCCATTATCCGATAACGATGGTGGTTTGGAGCGCTTGCACCAGGCTATAAATAATCTTGATCAACAGCTGGAAATCGCGCTGGGGCGCGGCTTGAATGAGAATGAAAACGGTTGTTTGAGTACGGAGACGATTATCGCCGCTTTGGAGAAGGGTTTGGGAGATATCATCGGCGGAGACGGTTTTTTTGCCGGAGGGATCACCTTTTCCTCAATTTTGCCGCTCCGGGCACTGCCCGCCCGGATGATCTGCTTACTCGGTCTTAATGATGGCGAATTTCCCCGCAGCCATCGTCCCCCCTCATATGACCTAATCACAGCCCTGCCTCGGTCCGGAGACCGGACCGCCCGAGACGAAGATCGTTATCTTTTTCTGGAAACCCTGCTGGCCGCACGCAAGTCCTTGATCTTAAGCTATATTGGGCGTGATCCCAAGGATAACCACTTGTGTCCGCCGTCGGTAGTAGTTAGTGAACTGCTTGACTATATTGAGGAGTATTTTACCGTTTCGTCTGAGGCCGGTTCGGGTGTTTTACGTGATTTGCTGCTCTATGACCATCCTCCCCAACCTTTCAGTTTGCGTTATTTTGAAACAGCTCCGAAAACTTCCGCTAAAGCTTGCCGTCTCTTTACCTACGATTTCATACAGGCCGGGATTGCCGCTGGTTTGAGTCAGCAGGAGAGAGCGTCGCCGGATTTTTTGGGTAAGCCTTTGCCTCAGGTATTGCCCGACCGGATCGAGCTTCTTGACCTGGTTCGTTTTTACACTAGTCCGGCCCGCTATTTTCTTAAAGAGAGGCTTAATATTATCCCTGAGATCAGGGAGGTCAACCGTTTTGATGATAGTGAACCATTTGCTCTTGATGCTCTCGGTTCCTATCAACTCTATGACGATATGATTGACTGGTTGATGGAGCGTCCGGTCGGCGAGCGCACTGATCCCGCAATCGTTAAAAATTTGGAAAGCCAGTTGGCTGCCGCCGGCAAACTACCGCTAAGGCAGCTGGGCCAAGTGGTTTTTGCCGATAAAATCAAGACTGCCGTTGCTGTGACGACAATTTTACAACCCTTTTGTGACCGGCTTCTGCCTCCTATGCAAGAGACCGTCACCGTAGCGCTTGATGATCACAGCTTTGAGATTCAGATAAAGGTCAAAAGCCTCTATTGTGGAGAAGACGGCGTCATCAGGCAGGTTCTCTATCGTCCTGGTAGCAAGGTTAAAGAGAAGGATCAAATCAGAGCGGCAATCCTGCACCTTGGTTTAGAACTCTCGGAATGGAAGGGTGGGGTTGGAGGCAATCTTTCAGGTGGCGAACCTGTACAGGCAATCGAGACCCGTTTTCATACCCTGGCGGAAAAAGAGCAGATCGTTATTCCTGTGCAAGCGGCGGCCTCGGCCCGGCTTGAACTTGAGCTTTTGTTTGAGGTTTTTCTTGAAGGTTTACGGCGGCCGCTGCCTTTTTTACCTTCACTTTCTCTGCCCTGGTATAAAACCTGGCTAAAAGAGGTGGAAAAAGAAGGGGATGAGAGGGGGCGTGCAATAGCTCGTGAGAAAGTCAGGTCCCTGCTTGCCGGTGACCGTAATTACGATGCCCAGGATGAGGCTTTTAATTTCTGTTTCCAGGATCGTCTTGACGACAAAGCCTTCTGGGCCGATTTTGAAAGCCTGGCCCAGCGTTTGGGAGCGATCTTTTTGGGTATTAATTGATGTTAACGTTGCATGCTCAAAACTATTCCCGGCGTCGGTAAAATCATTTAGGTAACGAACCTGCAAAAAGTTGTCCGGGCTCCGAATTTATTAAAACCACACATTACTTATGGTATTCCCCTTGACGTATGGAGAGCTCCTGTGTTAAAAAGATAGTGAAAATGGGATCAAAGTTTCCATGTTGATAGTATGATTACTGGAGACGATGGACATGGCCAGTTGCAGGTAGACTGCAGGTGGTCTTTTTTTTAATGATATTACAATAAAAATGAATGACTGGAGGAAAACAAGAATGCGAGTTTCGAAATTATATGAAAATGGGGGGAATCCCGTTGTTTCTTTTGAATTCTTTCCGCCTAGAGATGAAGAGGCTGAAGAAGAATTCGAAAAAGTTGTAGATGATTTAGCGACTCTGAAACCTGATTATATGTCTGTGACTTTTGGGGCTGGCGGATCAACCAGAGATGGGTCATTTCAGACGGTTAAAAAATCAATCGAAGAGAAAAATCAACCGACTGTTGCCTATATAGCCGGTTATGGTCTGGGCCCGGATGAAATGACCACGGTACTGGACAGGTATCAAGAGCTAGGTATTGAAACGATTTTTGTCATCCGTGGAGATGAACCTCGTAATAATGGTCAATTTGTTTCCCATCCGGATTGCATGCACTATGCATCGGATATGATCTCTTTCATCAACGAGAATTATGATTTTGATCTTGGGTGTGCAGGATACCCCGAAGGGCATGTTCAGTCGGAAAGCTTTGAAAAAGATATTGAATATCTGAAGACCAAGGTAGACAATGGGGCTAAATATGTTGTTGCCCAGTATTTTTATGACAACAACCTTTTCTATGAATATGTGGACAAATGTCGGAAAGCGGGTATTTCTGTTCCCATAATTCCTGGCATTATGCCGATCTACGGTGTTAAAATGACGGAAAATCTGGCTACCCTTTGTGGGGCTACCATTAGTGAGGAATTACGTAGAGGACTGAAAGAGGCATCTGAGGGTGGAAAGGATGCGATTATGCAGTTCGGTATAGATTTCGCGGTTGAACAGTGCAGGGAATTGTTGGAAAAAGGGGTTCCGGGATTACATTTTTATACCATGGATCGTAGTCAATCAGTGGTGGGAATTGTCAATTGTTTGAAACAGGAAAATTTGTTGTAAAATTTTATATTTCAGGACAATGAGGTATTTTGATATATGTTCATCATTGTCCTGTTCTCTACCTACCGGTTCCAGATCTCTTAGATTAATAAAAAATGTCTCTGAACTTTTGGCCGGTAGGTAGGGGGGTGGAGTGTTTGAGATACTCTAAAATTGACCAGTTAAAGTGTTAACTTACATTTCGATTCCGTGCCACACCTTGATCGCCCCATAGCTTTTTAGCAGCCCTTCGCTCCTGATCATGGTGCCCCCGTTTTGCCCGCCGCCCGTGAACAAATAGTTCTTGCAGCCAAATTTTGAGGTCGCTCAAACGTTACTTTGTCAGTCAATGAGGTTTAATTCACTAATGGCAACCTCAAAGCAAAGATGAATCTTTGGTGAGCCGTATTAAACTGTCTGCTATGCTTGTCTTTCCAGTATTCTCTTCGTTTGAATAAAATCTTGCATTCGTTGCCCGATAATGAGATTTAAATGGGGTTAAACAAAGGAAATGACGATTTTCGGAAACCTCTTTCAACATTTAAGCCCTATCTTTTTGGGTACTTGAACATGACCTCCCTTGCTCCATTTCGCGAATATGATATCCTCGACTATCCCCTTGACGGGGGACGGGTCTTGATTGAAGCTGCGGCTGGTTCCGGCAAGACCTATACGCTTCAGTATCTCTTTTTGCGCCTGGTGCTTGAGCGGGTTGATCTCAAGGCTGGTAATATTCTGGTTGTAACTTTTACTGAGGCGGCGACCGCAGAGCTTAAAGAACGGATTCGTGAGATTCTTAAGGCGGCTGCAGTACTCCTTAACGCGCTCTCGCCAGTCCGTCCTCTTGATTCAGAAAAGGATGGCGATCTTGGCCGGGTACTGGCCCAAGCTCTTGACCAAGGGGCGTCGGTGGCGCTTCTTAAAGAGCGTCTTAAAGCTGCCAGGGTCGGCTTTGATGAGGTTGTGATCGCTACTATTCACGGTTTCTGTAACCGTATTCTGAGTGATTATGCCTTTGAGTGTGGTGTCCGAACCGGGGTTGAGCTGGTTAAAGAAAGTCGTGTTTTTCTTCAGGTGGTGGCTGAGGATTATTGGCGGCGGACCTTTTATGACGGTTCTGAAATTATTGTCAGAATCGCTGCTGATCAGGGCTTGCAGCTTGATACCCTGATAGCTCTGGCGGCCCGGCTTGATCAAGATCCAGAACTCGTGGTGTTACCTGAAAAACCTGAAAAGGGTTCCTGGTCTGAGGATATTGCGTTATTTTCAGCAGAGATTGAAAGGCTGTCTGCGCGCTTTAAAGATAGCTGCCAAAATGGTCTGGATTATCTTGTCCGGGAGCGAGACGAAATAAAAAGAGTTCTTTTTGCCGGGTCTCCATTGCACAAGAGCGCTTGGGCTCCTGATAAATTTGATCAGGTTGCCGATCTTTTAGAAGAGACGTTGGTTGCCGCCGACTGGCCGATGGCAGAGGAAGGCAAAAATTTAACCAAGTTTTCCACATCTGCTCTCAAAACCAAAACCAAGGCTAAGCAGACTACTCCCCGGCATCCGCTTTTTGATATTTGTGAGCGGCTGGTTGTCGATCTTGAACTTTATAAAAAGGTTGCCGAGGCTTTAGTCTGTGTCGTAAAGAGAGATTTTCTTGATTTTGCCAGTGGTCCAGATGGGGTTGAGGCTTGTAAACTTAAGGCCCGCCAGCAGGGTTACAATGATTTCCTTACCGGTCTGCGCAAGGCTCTTGCCGGCGCGCCGGGCGGCGCCTTGCGGCGCTTGGCCGGAGAGCGTTTCAAGGTTGCCTTAGTCGATGAATTTCAGGATACCGATCCGGTTCAGTACGCGATTTTCAATACTCTTTTCGATCGGCCGGAGACTCTTTTTTATCGTATTGGCGATCCTAAACAGTCAATTTACGGCTTTCGCGGCGCCGACATCTATGCCTATCTCGAGGCGGCCCGTGAACAAGGCCAGTTGCGGACCACCCTTGATCGGAATTTCCGTTCGACGTCGCAACTGTTGCAGGCTCTTAATCGGATATTTCAAATTCCGGCTCCCTTTCTGCTTGATGGTATTGACTATCGGCCGCTGCGAAGTGGACGGCCCCCGCAGCAGAAACTGCTGGTTGAGGGGCGCGAAGGGGTACCGTTTCACTTCTGGCACCTTGTCGGTGATAACGGTAAAAATTTGACGGCCTCTACGGCCCGTTATCAGTTGATAAACGCAGTCGCAAATTGCTGTGCCCATCTCCTTGATCTGGCCCAAAAGCCTCGGCTGGCTGGTTGGCAGGCAGAGTTTGTTGCCATCGATGATTCTGCCAGAAGGCCGCTCAGGGCTTCCGATATTGCGATTTTGACGACGACCAATAAAGAGGCCGCCCAGGTCTGGGCCGCTTGTCATGCCCGCGGGGTGCCGGCGGTGATCGCTGCGGCCGGTAATCTCTGGCAGACGGCCGAGGCCAAAGAGCTCTTCTTTTTTCTCAAGGCGGTTTTGTCTCCGGATGATGACCGTATCTTGAACACCGCTTTAGCCACTCCGCTGATGGGTTTTGATGCGGTTTTTTTGGTGGCCGTGCATGATTCTAAAGATCTTGATAAAGGATTTTCCGGGGTTTCTCGTAAGCAGTATGAAACCTGGCGCCAGAGTTTTTACTGGGCCCGTGAGAGCTGGTTGAAGCAGGGGCTGATGGCAATGTTTTCCGGATTTCCCAACTTTTCGTCAGCCTCTTCGACCCCTGATCCCGACTTTGATATCCGCCTCAACCTTGCCCGTCGCCCGCAGGGAGAGCGGGCCTTGACGAACCTCTATCACCTGCAAGAGGTCTTGCACCAGGCCGAATGCGAACATCTTTTCGGTCCACAAGCCCTTTTTGATTGGTTTCATGAACATCTTGAAGGGGTGGCAAAAGATGAAAATGAATATGAACTCCGTCTTGAGAGTGAGGCTGAAGCTTTGCAGATCATGACCGTTCATAAAAGCAAGGGTCTAGAGTTTCCAATTGTTTTTGCTCCGTTTTTATGGTCTCGAGGTTTTAAGCCGGCAGCTCATAAACGCCCCCTGACAATTTTTCATAAACCTGCGGCAACGGGTACGGGCTATGTTCGCTGTCTTGACTTGAATCCCGAAGTCGCAAAAACACATCTTGAGGCTGCTGCCGGTGAAGAGCTGGCGGAAAATTTAAGACTACTCTATGTTGCTCTGACCCGGGCCCAATTCCGTCTCTATTTGGCCTGGCCGCAGCTTCGAGACAGCGGCAATACGGCGTTGATGTATCTGCGTCGGCCGCCGGATAGTGAGAGTGAACGGCAGGAATTTATCGCTAAAGGTGGGCCTGCACCGAGTCTAAAGGTGATTGACGATGAAAAGGCGGTGCTCTGGGAAGAGATTCCGGAGATTGTCCGTGAAGCTCCGTTCTGGGGCCGTGAACAGGTTGATTTAAGTTTCCGTGAGCCGGTTTTTGCGAAGCCTCGTACCTTCAAACGCTCCCTTCTGTCCGAAAAAGGATTTTTGAGTTTTTCCCGGTTGACGTCCGAGCGCCATCAGGGGGCAACTGCCGGCATACAGTTGGAGCAGTCGGATCGGCCTGAAACCTCTTCCCAGGTGGTACCGCCTCCGTTTGCGACTTTTCCCGGCGGGGCGGCAACCGGTAACGCCATCCATGCAATTTTTGAAAAACTCGACTTCGCTATAGTCAGGCAAAGTGGCTGGCAAAACGACGTGCAGGTTAGGGGGTTGGTGCGTAATTCATTGGTGCGCTACGGACTTATTTCACCCTCAGATTCAGATTATGAGACCCTTTTATTGGAGTATGAAGAGAAAATTCTGGTCATGGTTGCCCAGGTTTTAAATACCCCGTTACCTTCGGTTGAGGGTCAGATAAAACTTTCACAGGAAGGGCTTGCCCTGCGTCGGGAGATGGAGTTCTCTCTGCCGATCCCGGGATCTCTTGATGCTGATAAGTTGACGGATGTGCTCAAAAGTCAGGGACTGCCGGCTTTTCGGCAAACCGAGCCCGACAAAATTGCTGGCTGGCAGCTTGACTTTCCGGTCCATCTGCCGGATCGCGGCTATCTTAACGGGTTTATCGACCTTGTTTTCAGCGTTAATAACAGATACTATCTGCTCGACTGGAAAACCAATAATCTCGGTCCGGCCTACGCAAATTATCAACTTAAGGCCCTGCAACAGAGCATGCTGGATTCAGACTATCTTCTCCAGTACCATCTCTACCTGATAGCCCTGCACCGGTTTTTACAGAACCGTTTGGCCGATTATGACTACGAGACCAACTTTGGCGGTGTTTACTATCTCTATCTTCGTGGGATCAATGGCAAAGATGCCGAGAGTGGGGTTTTTTATGATCGTCCGTCCATGGAATTGGTGAATAATCTCACCGAGTTAGTTTGCGGATAGTGGATTTTATGGAGAAGAAAAAAATGGCTGGCGGCGGAGATTCTGAAAAAATCGCTTTCCTGGAGTCTCTTTCGACCCCCGGCCCGTTTCATTATATCGATATCTATTTTGCCCGGCTGGTCTGTCGCTTGGCCGGTGATAGGGATTCCTGGCCGCTTTTCCTGGCCGCCCTGCTCGCCAGTTATGTGGTTAACAGCCGTCGCCAGATCTGTCTGCCGCTGAGGGATCTGGCGGACAGTTTCTCTGAGTGGCTACAGGCTGATAACGGTTCTGAAATCAAGGCTGAAAATGCGGCCCGTCTTGCATCTCTTAAGTGGCCCACAGAGTGGGAAGCCGAACTTGCCGGTCATATCGCTGTGGCCAATCCGGAAAATGCGGCCTTACGCCGTCATCTGCTGGTTCTTGATGATGGTCGCCTCTATCTCCAGCGTTATTGGGACTATGAACAGCGTTTGGCCCGCATGATAAATGAGCGCCTCAAAGCTCCGATCTTTGCCTTTCCTGAACCCGTCAAATCTCTAAGTGTCGTGGCCCCGCGTTTTGCCGGAGAAAAATGCGCTGCCCATGATGGCGATACAACATGTGACACGCGATCGTTTAATTTTCAGGCAGCCGCTGTCTGTGCCGGTTTACGGAACCGTTTTACGATCATCAGTGGCGGTCCCGGCTGCGGTAAAACCTCAGTGGTTGCGGCGGTTGCTGCTCTCTGGCTGGAGTATCGGCCGCAAGCCAGAATTGTACTTTGTGCGCCAACCGGTCTGGCCCAGGCTCGCCTGCACCAGGCTCTGCTTGATGAGGTTGATTTTCTCAATTGTTCGGACAAGGTCAGGGAGGAACTCCTCAAACTCTCGGTGGCGACCATTCATCGTCTGCTCGGCTATCGGCCGGGAGCCGGTTTTCGTTACCATGCTGAAAATCTATTGCCGGTTGATTTACTGATCGTCGATGAAGCATCGATGGTGCCGCTCTGGATAATGACCAGTCTCTTTGCCGCTTTGCCTAAAGCGTGCGCAGTTATTCTTTTAGGCGACAAAAATCAGCTGGCCTCGGTTGAGGCCGGAGCGGTACTTGGTGATCTCTGTTCTTTAGGGTTTGAAAACCGTTTCTCTTCAGACTTTCAAAAAGATTTTGTTCGATTAACGATGGCGTCGTCACATAAGTTGCCTGAGACTCCGGAAAAAACTCTTTTAGGTGACCATATTGTCGAACTGAAAAGAAGTTATCGCTTTACTCCTGACGGCGGTATCGCCCGTTTGCAAAGGGCGATTATGGTTCCGGCAAGCGCTGCCGATTCCGACCTCGAACAGCTTTGTACTAACGATCCCAGTGGTGAAGTCGGCATTCGTCTCCTGCCGACGGAAAACCCTGCTTTTGATGCCTTTTTGTTAAGTGAGCTGACTAGTCAGGAGGTTGAAGTCGATGGCCGGATGGTGGCGCTCAAGTCGTACACTGAGGTTGATGACCTGGCGAGTGCCTTTGCCATCTTTCAGCGTTTTCGCCTGCTTTCACCATTACGTCGCGGCCGTTTCGGGGTTGAGAATCTCAACCGCCTCATGCCGCGAGCCTTAGGCCTTCAGGCGAGTCGGCAATACTATAAGGGGCGTCCTTTGATGATCACTCGTAACGCCCCGCAACTCAATCTCTATAATGGTGACACCGGACTGGTCTGGCCTGATTCAGAGGGTCGTCTGAGGGCTTGGTTTAGACATTCCGACGGAAGTTTTGCTGATTATCCCCCTTTGCGTTTGCCGAGTCATGAAAGTGCTTTTGCGGTTACTGTGCACAAGGCGCAAGGTTCCGGTTTTCAAAAAGTTGTGCTCCTCTGGCCCGCTCATGAGAACGCCTTGTTGACTAGGGAGATGCTCTATACCGCCGTCACTCGGGCCGCAAAACGAATTGAGATATGGCTCCCGAAGGCGACCGGCCAGGCTTCTTGTGCAGCACCTCTGGCAGCTGCCTGTCGGCATCGGGTAGACCGTTTCAGTGGTTTGTTGAAAACGTTACAGGGATTAGATGAAACAAAAATTTATTAACCTTGAATTTCTGCTGGCGGGATTGATTGTGCTCTTGAGAGCTGTCTGCCGCTTGCGGTCCATCCTATCGACCTGCATAAGCCGCCGCGCCGTGACGCTCGAACAAAAAAACGGTCGGCTATTCGCGGTCAGGCTGTATGCTTTTGTTCGCTGCGGCGTCTTGGCTGTCACCGATGGTCGAAACTGTATGAATTTTGGCGGTATGAAAATGCTGTATTTTCTTCAAAAAGAAGACATGAAAAACTTTTCTTAATTCTTTATATTCTTCAAACCTAGCAATAGCGAGGGGTCGTGTTTGCCTAAAGCACAAAATGTTCCATAAAAAACGTCTGAAACAGCCACATTTTCAAACTGGCGCTTTTCATACATTTTCACGCAGTCGCTAACATCCTGGCAGTTTTACCCGTTAGTATGTAAGAGTTGCTGGGGAAATGGTTTGACTAAGCGCCATTTAGTGGAAGTGTGCTCAGCTTGCCAGAGGTCATAATTTTTCTGTAGATTCAACCACAGGGCAGGTGTTGTGTCAAATGCGCGTGATAAACGGAGAGCTAAATCCGGTGTTACCGAACCCCTTCCATTAATAATTTTAGACAATGTTTTTCTTGATATGTCTAAAATAGATGATAGCTCTGTAATGGTGATGGATAAAGGAGAAAGATAGTCTTCTTTCAGAATTTTTCCAGGGTGTGTTGGTTTTCTCGTCATTGTTGTCATGGGATTTTCCTTGTTTTAATGATAGTCGTCATAATTAACTACATATGCATGCCCATTGATAAAGTCGAAAAATACTCTCCAATTACCTGAAACGTTAACAGAATATTGACCTTGTTTGTCTCCTGTCAATTTATGTAGGTTTGAACCGGGGTAATTCATGTCACGAATATCATCAGCTGAATTCAAACGGTCAAGTATCCTTTCAAGTCGGGTAGCGTGCTCTGGTTTGATTCCCTTTTTGTTGCCTGTAAAAAAGAACCTTTCCAATTCTTTGTGTTTGAATGTCTTTATCATGGACTAGAGTGTAACCGATTGGGTTACGATAGTCAATAAATAATTTTCGCGTTGAGCAGCGAACGGCCAGCATCAGCCGCCTGAAAACGGCAACGGGATTTTCAAATCATCAATAAATGTCGCGCCGTTTTCAGGTCGGTCTGTATGTTTTTGTTCGGCGATTTCTTGTCGATAAATTTGTTGACAATTTAATTTTAATCTGACCCCAATTAATGCCACCAATTAATGCCAATTAATGATGTGCAATTAATGTGACCCCAATTAATGCCCAATTAATGCCAATTAATGCCCCGCCGCAACCGTTCGGCTGCTTGGGATAATGGTCAAAATAACTGAATCACCCAATGGCCCAGACTGTCCCGACCTGACTGCACGAACATAATAACTATTTGACTTACTGCCGTAGTGGTCGACGTAGCCATAGCCGAAATCGACGAGCCACGCGCTGCTCGTATCACCAGCGCTGGTAGTAGACGACCAGTAAATGTACGACAAAACCCCCGGAAAATACTTGCTAGCGCTATTGATATTATGATCATAAATGGCAGGAGCATAATAACTGTAATCAACCAGAGACTGGAGTTCATTCCGATCCGGCAGCCGCCAATCATCATAACCGCCGACCGGTAAAACCAGGTCTTCACAATAATCCAGTGCATTTTGCCAGTTCATGCTCCCGGCCGCGACCTGCTGCCACATCAGGTCGGTCTCGGTATCGCTGACGGTGCCGTCACCGTTATCAACTAGGGCAGCAGAGGTAAATGAGACCGACAACACCAGAAACAACAAACTTAAGCTTAAGCCCTTACCGACAACCCCGATCACATTCTTCATCACTTAATCACCTGATAAATCTCTTTAAGATAACGTTCTTTAAGATAAGGCCCCGGTTTTTCACTTTCCCAAATCATGGCAACGGAAAAACCGGCCTTAATAATATTTTCAATAAAAATTTTTGCCCGATCAAGCGGGCGTTCGCAGGTTACGGCTCTACCGCGAAAACCAGTGTAATCTTGAGCATTTCACAATTTTCAACCAGTTCACGCAGTGATTCCCGTTTATCGACTGCCGAGTTGGAACGAACGATTAAACGTAAAATCTGACGGGAAAGATCCTTTAAGTCAGAACCGACACTGTATTTATCGTAACGACTGAAATTACGAATCACTCCCTGGAGATAGACCGCGGTCTCCAAAGCCTTTTTATAGATCGGCAGGTGTTCATAACGAGCCATTATCGTAAACCGTTAAAATAATAAAATTACCGAATAAACAAATTTTCGATCACTGTCCCGACCTAACTGCGCGCACATAATAACTATTCGTCATATAGCTGCCGTAGACGTAGCCATTGCCGAAATAGACGCGCCACGCGAGGCTCGTATTAGGGGCGTAGGGAGGTGTCCTTTCGGTAAGCGTGCATGAATGATTTTCCCGAGCAGTGTATCATCGGTCATCCACATTTGAAAAGGAGAATGACCGATGAGCCAGAAACAACTATCCCCGGCAAAACAATCCAGCCTGA
>JAGHAQ010000072.1 GCA_021161425.1 Candidatus Tharpella sp.
GATCTGATCTATGCCTGGCCAGGGCAGAGCCGAATCGGTCTGACTCAAGATTTGCGAAAACTTGCGGTTTTAGCACCGGAACATGTTTCGGCTTATTCTCTTTCACTGGAGCCTGGAACCCGGTTGGCGAAAATCGTTGCTGCGGGAGATTTGCAGGTGGTCGCCGAGGATGTTCAGGCCGAGATGATGTGCTTGGTTGAGGAGGGTCTTGGTGAGGCTGGACTCCACCGTTATGAGACCTCAAGTTTTGCCCGTAACCATCATTTTCAGGCTCAGCATAATCTGGCCTACTGGCATCTATACGATTTTCAGGGGCTTGGGGCCGGCGCCTGTGGGGGCTGGCGCTGCCGGAAAGAGCCTCGGCATTGGGCACAACGCTATTGTAATATTCCTGATCCTTTTGCATATATGCAGCGGCTTGAGCGGGTTAATACCCTGTCGTTTGCCGGAGGCAGTGGTTTTGTGCTTGGGTCTGATTCCTGGTTTGAAAAAGAGATTATCGATCGTAAAACCTCTTTTATCGAATCTCTAATGATGGGTTTAAGGCTTCGCCAGGGGATTGGCCTGACCGGCTTGAGGGCCGAGTATGGTTCACAGGCAGTTGAAGTCGTGATGCTCCGAGCTCGCAAGCTTCGGGCTGCCGGCTTAGTTGATTGGGACGGTAGTAATTTTTGGATAACTGATAAGGGCTTGCTTATAAGTGATGAGATCTTAACTCAATTACTATGATTGAGGGCTTTGTGAGAAGTGCCCTTAGGCTTTTTACTTAGCCATTCCGTGACTTTTACGAACCCATCAAGGTTTTATGATTTGTTTGTCTGGGGTCAAAAATCGGGAGTAGAGTAAAGCTTTAGGTTCGAGAAAGGGCGCCGGTTAGGAAGTGTTCAGGAGGTGTAATGAGCCGGGTGGACTTTTTGTGACGTCATCAATGTTTGCTTGACAATTATAGTATGACTGACTACTATCTTCGAGCTCGTTAGATTGGTGATACCCCTTGGTTCGTGTCGGGGGTATTTTTGTGTTCAGAACGGATGAAAGAGACCGGCGGTCGATGAAAAAAAGAGTTTCTAAATATGTAGAGACGGCGGTTGCTGCGGTTGCGGCAGCGCGTGGTCTGAATGGTGTGGACCTGCCGGAAATTGGTATAGAGCTGCCGCGCGAAAAAGTTTTTGGTGATTTTTCTTCCAATATCGCCATGCAGCTGGCCCGGCGTTGGAAGGATAACCCCCGAGCGATTGGCGCAGCCCTTAAAGATGAACTCGACAAGGAGACCGATCTGGCCCGGGTCACGATTGATGGCCCTGGTTTTATCAATATGACCCTGGAACTTTCCTGCTGGCACTGTCGTTTGCTGGAAATTATCGGTCAGGGTGCTGATTTTGCAATTCTTGATTATGGTCAAGGCCGACGGGTTCTGGTTGAGTTTGTTAGTGCCAATCCGACCGGGCCGCTACATATCGGGCATGGTCGTGGGGCGGCGGTCGGCGATGTTTTGGCTCGTCTCTTAAGCCGGGCCGGTTTTACCGTGGATCGGGAGTATTACGTTAATGATGCCGGTAACCAGATGATGGTTCTCGGCCGTTCATTGCGTTGGCGTTACCTGGAGTTGTTGGGGCACCGCCAAGGGGAGATCCCTGATGGTTACTACCGGGGGGACTATCTTTTAGAGATGGCGAAAGAGCTTCGCGTCGATCAGGGCGATGCTCTGGTTGTCGAAAATATCGACGAGGAAGATGACTCCGGGCTGGAGTTTTTCACCAAATTTGCCGCCGATGCCATCCTCCTTGGCATTCGTGACGATCTCAATCTTTTCGGGGTTGAGTTTGAACATTGGACCAGCGAGAAGGAGTTTTTTACTTCGGGCCGGGTCGATGTCGCACTGGCCGACCTCAAGAAACAAAATGTGCTTTACGAAGAGGAGGGAGCGACCTGGTTTGCCTCCTCTCGTTTCGGTGATGAAAAGGATCGGGTTGTGGTTCGGGCTAATGGTGTAAAAACCTATTTTGCATCCGATATAGCCTATCATCGGGAAAAATATGAACGTGGTTACGATTTCCTGATTGATGTCTGGGGGGCGGATCATCATGGCTATGTGCCCCGTCTCAAAGCTGCAATTGAAGCTTTAGGGAATGAGCCTGAAAGTTTTGCCGCAATTTTGGTTCAGTTGGTCAGCCTCTCGCGCAGCGGAACTCCAGTTCCCATGTCGACCCGGGCGGGTGAATTTATTACCCTTGAGGAGGTTGTTAGAGAGGTCGGCAAAGATGCGGCTCGCTATTTCTTTCTGACCCGGAGATCCGACAGCCATCTTGAATTTGATCTCGAACTGGCTAAATCCAAAAATAATGATAATCCCGTCTATTATGCCCAGTATGCTCACGCCAGGATCTGCAGTATTCTGAGAAAGATTGAGGAAGAAGGGCTCGAGATTGATGGTGGCAGAGCCTCTTCCGGGGCCTCCTTAACACTTCCCGAAGAGCTTGAGCTGATAAAAAAACTTGATGATTTTACGGTTGTGCTTGAGAGTGCCGCGCGCGCTCTAGAGCCGCACCGGGTGACTTATTTCCTTGATGATCTGGCGGCTCAGCTGCACTCCTATTATAATCGTAACCGGGTGATAACCGAAGATAGGAAGGTTTCTGGTGATCGTCTTTTGTTGATTACCGCAATTCGCCAGGTGATCAACATCTGTCTGACTCTTTTAGGGGTTTCATCTCCTGAGAAAATGTGACGGTTATGCTTGAACAGTTAAAAACTATTTTTGTCTTATTCATTGTTCTTTTCGTGGCTTTCGGGGTTGGGGTTCTTGTTGGTTATAAACTGCCTGAGAATGAGAGCTTTAAACGTTGGAATAATGCCAATAAGGCGATGGTCGAAAAGGCCAGGCCGACAAAAGTTGCCGTGATGCAGATGCCTGGCTCATTGGTATCTGGTGGCGACCAAGGTAAGGTCGGGTTGCCGCTTTCAAGGTCTCATTCCGATTCCTGCCCTGGTGGGGTCTGCAAGCTGCCGCCGCTCAATGAAGCGCCAAGCCAACCTGAAGCACCACCGGAGAACAAACTCAACCTGACCTTCTACAAAGAACTCAGTGATAGGCCGACAGAGAGTGGGGGTTCGCCAATCAAGGTCAAAACAACCCCGTTGGTCGAAAAGAAAAAAACCGCTTCCGTGACTATGAAGAGTAAAAGTCAGGAACCGAAAGCTGGTGAAGGTTGGGAGCTCAGAATCTGTTCTTTGGCTCAGGAGATCAAAGCTCGTCTGGTTCGCAGCCAACTGATGAAAACCTACCAGAGGGTCGAGATTGAAGCAGTTCAGGTGGCTGGCAAAGGGACTTGGTATCGGGTCAAAATCAGTAATATTGAAGATCGGGGAGTGGCTGAACGTTACCAGCGGGAACTCATTGAAACCCATAACTATAAGCCTTTGATTGTCAAACAATGACGGTTTATGAGTTGTCATTGTTTCATTCTTGACTTGTAATTTATAATTCGTAATTTAATTTATCAGGCGCGTGGCGTCTTTTTTTGTATATTGGTAGTGGCGTAAATATATATGGCTTTATCTCAGAACAATATCCGTAATTTTTCAATCATTGCTCATATCGACCACGGTAAATCGACGCTCGCCGATCGCCTTCTTGAGATGACTGGAGCGGTCACCTCCCGTGAGATGAAGGAGCAGCTTCTAGACACTATGGATATTGAACGTGAGCGTGGAATTACGATCAAAGCGCAATCAGTTTGTCTCGAATATAAAGCCGATGATGGTCGGCTTTATCAATTAAATCTGATTGATACTCCCGGACATGTCGATTTCTCCTATGAGGTGTCGCGTAGCTTGGCGGCTACTGAAGGGGCGGTACTGGTTGTCGATGCAGCCCAGGGGGTTGAAGCCCAGACCTTGGCCAATGTTTACCACGCTCTCGATGCTGACCTTGAGATTATCCCGGTTTTGAACAAGATCGATTTGCCGGTTGCCGAACCTGATCGTATAAAACGTCAGATCGAGGATGTGATTGGCCTAGATACCTCAGATGCGTTGCTGGTCAGCGCTAAAACCGGTCTTGGTATCAAGGATTTTCTCGAGGCGATTGTTAAGCGGGTTCCAGCTCCTGAAGGTGTGCGTAACGCCCCTTTAAAAGGGATGATTTTTGATTCCTGGTTTGATCCCTACCTGGGTGTGATTGCTCTGGTTCGAATTTTTGATGGTGCCATCACTCCGGGTATGAAGATCAAGATGATGTCGACCGATCGCTCATTTGAAGTCCAGCGGGTCGGGAAAATGCGTCCCGCTATGGTTGACACCAAAATTCTTGAAGTTGGCGAGGTCGGCTATGTTGTTGCCGGGATCAAAACTGTAGCTGATTGTAAGGTTGGGGATACGATAACCGGACTTATTGAAGCGACCGCGAATCCTTTTCCCGGTTTTAAGGAAGTTCAACCGATGGTTTTCAGCGGGCTTTATCCGACTGATTCGATTCAGTATGAACCTTTAAGAGATGCCCTTGCCAAGCTGCGCCTCAATGACGCCTCCTTCACCTTTCAGCCGGAGACTTCGGTGGCCTTGGGCTTTGGTTTTCGCTGCGGTTTCTTAGGCCTGCTCCATATGGAGATTATTCAGGAGCGCCTTGAACGAGAGTATCAACTTGACCTGATCACAACTTCGCCGACGGTTGTCTACAAGATCGAGATGAAGGATGGTACGACTGTCGAGATTGATAATCCGAGCAGTATGCCGCCATCCGGTGATATTACCCATATCGGCGAACCCATGGTGCGCTGTTCGATCCATGTTCCGAATGAGTATATCGGTAACATTATGAAACTTTGTGAGGATAAACGAGGAGAACAACAGGAGGTCAGATATCTGGATGAGACCCGGGCCATGATTATCTACGATCTCCCTTTGAATGAGATCGTTCTTGATTTTTATGATCGTCTCAAATCGTTGACCCGGGGTTATGCCTCTCTCGATTATGAACCCTGTGGCCACCGTCATGCCAATCTTGTAAAACTTGATATCATGATTAATGGAGAACTGGTTGATGCCCTTTCAATGATTGTCCACCAGGAGTGCTCTTTCGATCGCGGCCGCGATCTTGCGGTCAAGATGAAAGAACTGATTCCTCGGCAGATGTTCGAGGTGGCGATTCAGGCTGCTATTGGAACCAAGGTGGTGGCCCGGACAACGGTCAAGGCCTTGCGCAAAAATGTCACCGCCAAATGTTATGGTGGTGACATTAGCAGAAAACGGAAATTGCTGGAAAAACAGAAGGCTGGTAAAAAACGGATGAAACGGGTCGGTAAGGTAGAACTACCTCAGGACGCCTTCCTGGCAATTTTAAATATCGATTCCTGATGAAAAAATAAAACATTCATCTGCGTCGTTCTCTGAAACCCTCGTCACTGTGGCGTACTGTCTGTACGCCACATTCCTCGGGTTTCAGACGCCTAGCATCTGAACATTTTATTTTGCCATCACAATTTTGACTTTTTACGACTTTTATATAGAAAAGAGAAAAATATTTTGGCTAAAAAAGAGATTAAATTAAAGAAAAGCAAGGGCGGAGTGATTCGCGAATATGCCGAATCGATTGTTGTCGCAATCCTGATTGCCCTTTTTATCCGAGCTTTTGTCGTTCAGGCCTTTAAGATTCCTTCCGGTTCGATGGAACCGACTCTGTTGGTTGGTGATCATCTGCTCGTTAATAAATTTATTTACGGGATCAACCTACCCTTTATCGAGCGCAAATTTCTTGTCTATAAGGAGCCGCAACGTGGTGATATCGTTGTCTTTATCTTTCCCAAAGATAAAAAGAAGGATTTTATCAAACGAGTGGTTGGGGTTCCCGGAGACACGGTTGAAATTCGTCGGAAACAGATATATATTAACGGGGAAATTTGGGATGATTCTCATGGTGTCTACCGTGATGCCGAGGTCACCGGCCTGGTACCTCGTGATAATTTCGGGCCGGTAGTTGTTCCTCCTGAGCATGTTCTGGTCATGGGGGACAATCGTGACCGCAGTTATGATAGCCGTTTTTGGGGCTTTGTGCCTTTTAACCAGATTAAAGGAAAAGCTCTGATTCTCTATTGGTCATGGGATAGATTGAGTAAAAACATTGCTGAAAAAGTGCGTTTCAAAAGGATTGGGCAACTGATACATTAGGCCTGATCTATTTGCTGATTGCTCAATTTAGGTTTAGCTTTACAGGAGAGATGTCATGGCCGAAAAACTTGACCTTGAATTCAGTGAAAGAGGTAGTTGGTTGATTGTGCGTTTTAGAGGTATGATTAACCTGCTGGTTCGTGATCAGTTGCGTCAACAGGTGATGGTGGAACTGGAAAAACGGCCGGATTGTGATTTGGTTTTCGATCTCTCCGAAGTTAAGGCTATAGATTCCTCCGGACTTGGGGCGATTTTTAGTTTCTACAAATATCTGAGTGAACGTCAGTCATCTTTGGCTCTAGCAAAGCCTAACCATGATGTTGGTATCCTGCTCGAGCTGACTCAACTTGATAAAGTCATCAAGATCGAGAAATCGTTAGAGGCCATTACCGGATGAAGGACAATGCCGCAGATGAATGAAAACAGGGTATGTGAATCTCAGGAAATGGGCCGGATACTGGCTCGAATTGCGGCTGAAATTGTGGCCCGCAATAAAGGTTGTCAAAAACTGGCTCTGGTTGGAATCCTGACCCGTGGGGTTTGTCTGGCTCGGCGTTTACAGGAAATTATCCGTGAAACTTTTGGTCAGGAGCTGTCTTTAGGGGTACTTGATATTACCCTCTACCGAGATGATCTCTCACGCGCCACTCATCATCCGGTTTTGCGAAAAACCGAAATTCCCTTTTCCCTTGATGGGGCAACGGTTGTTTTGGTCGACGATGTCCTTTATACGGGGCGCACGGTACGGGCGGCCATGGATGGCCTGATCGACTTTGGTCGCCCCCAGAGCATTCAATTGGCGGTGTTGGTCGATCGCGGTTGTCGAGAGTTGCCGATCTCAGCAGATTATATAGGGGTTGAGGTTCCGGCATCCCCGCAGGATCGAGTTATGGTGCGGGTGGCAGAGAGTGATGGTTTTGATCTTGTGACGGTCACTCCACGCTCTGCTTTTCAGGGGGAGTAGGCGAGATGGGATTTAGACGTAAAGATCTGCTGGGTACTCGAGACCTGTCGGCCGTCGAGATCAGAACCCTGCTTGAAAGTGCCGAATCGTTTAAGGAAATTGCCGAGCGGCCCTTGAAAAAAGTGCCGGCTCTACGTGGGAAAACGGTTGTAAATCTATTTTTTGAACCGAGTACCAGAACCCGGACCTCTTTTGAGATTGCGGCCAAACGTCTAAGTGCTGATGCTGTTAACATTAGTGCTTCGACAAGTAGTGTGGTCAAAGGCGAGAGTCTTGTCGATACGGTTGACAATATTCAGGCGATGGCTCCCGATATTATTGTCGTACGGCATAAATTTGTGGGTGCGGCCCATCTTATCGCCGAGCGGATTGGTGCCAGTGTTGTCAACGCCGGTGATGGTGCCAATGAGCACCCGACCCAGGCCTTGCTCGATCTTTTGACCATCTCGGAACATAAAAAATTGGAACCCGGTTTGACTGTAGCCATTATCGGTGATATTGCCCATAGCCGGGTCGCCCGTTCCAATATTTGGGCCTTAACTACTTTAGGGATTACGGTCAGGGTCTGCGCGCCGCCAACGATGCTTCCGAGAGGTCTGGAAGAGATTGCCGGGGTTCGGGTTTGCCGCAGGCCGGAAGAGGCTTTGGAAGGTGCCGATGTTGTGATGATGCTGAGAATTCAGCTTGAACGACAGGATCGTCTTCTCTTTCCCTCAGTTCGAGATTATGCCAGAATCTTTGGCCTCAACCGTCAACGACTGGAGCTCGCTTGCCCCGATGCTATCGTTATGCACCCCGGGCCGATGAACCGCGGGGTCGAGATCACCTCTGAGGTGGCTGATGGTAAACACTCAGTGATTCTTAATCAGGTTAGTAATGGCGTCGCTTTGCGGATGGCGGTTCTCTTTTTACTGGGAGGTCAAGGTCGTGAGTGAAAAAAAATCCTCTCTTTTATTGAAAAACGGCCGCCTCATCGATGCCGGTCAGAATCTTGATGGCAAGTTTGATATTTTTCTGGTCGACGGTAAAGTCAAAGAGGTCGCATCAGATTTGGACGTTGTTGCCGATCAGGTTATTGATCTGGATGGATTATGGGTTCTGCCCGGAGCTATTGATCTCCATGTTCATCTGCGGGAACCGGGTTATGAATATAAGGAGACGATTTTAAGCGGGGCCGAGGCTGCTGTGGCTGGTGGTTTTACCTCGATTGCCTGTATGGCTAATACTTATCCGATCAATGACAACGCGGCCGTAACTCGTTTTATTCTCGAACAAGCGCGCTCGGCACCGGCCAAGGTTTTGCCTATAGCTGCAATCAGTAAAGGTATGCAGGGTGAAGTTTTGGTTGAGATGGGTGATCTTGTAGAAGCCGGGGCCGTGGCTTTCTCTGATGACGGCAAAACCGTGCCCAACTCCAAACTTTTGCGGCACGCTCTGGAGTATGCCTCGCTTTTTGATAAACCCCTGCTCTGCCACTGTCAGGATGACGCTCTTTTTGCCGATGGCGTTATTCATGAAGGGATGATCTCTGCCGGTCATGGTCTGGCTGGAATTCCCTCTTTGGCCGAAGAGATCGATATTGCACGAACCATTATGCTGGCCGAATATCTGAAGGTTTCAGTTCATATCTGTCATTTGAGTTCAAGGGGTGGGGTTGAACTGGTTCGGGCTGCGAAAGCGCGTGGTGTCAGAGTTACGGCCGAAGCGACGCCGCATCATCTTTTTCTTGATGAACGTGCGGTCGTCGATCTGGCGTATCGGGAAGCCCTTGATGAGACTGTCAAACCATCGATGCTCTGTTACAATACCAATTCCAAAATGAGTCCTCCGTTGCGTGCGGCCGAAGATGTCGCAGCCTTAAGGCAAGCTCTGGCCGAAGGGACGATCGATGTTGTCGCCACCGATCACGCCCCGCATGAGGCAACTGAAAAAGCGGTAGAGTATAGTTTGGCCCCCTTTGGTGTTATTGGTCTTGAAACGGCCCTAGCTCTGGCTCTGCGCCTGGTTCAGGAGGGAGATCTGACGTTGTTGCAGATGGTTGCCCGGATGAGTTTGGCTCCGGCCGCAATTTTAGGACTTGATGATCGAGGCACGCTTGCTCCCGGTATGGCGGCTGACCTGATGATTGTTGATCCCGAACGTGAGTGGGTGGTTGATCCCGCAAAGTTTCAATCCAAGGCTCGCAATACTCCATTTACCGGTTGGCGTCTTAAAGGTCGGGTCATAAAGACCATCGTCGATGGCCGGGTGGTTTTTAGTTCGTAAGGCAATAGTCAGTATGTCAAGTTAAGAAGATCGAGAAAGCCAAGGACGAAGCCGAAGTCGTCGGCGTTCTCGAATTTAATTTAAGGTACCATAAGTAATGACAAAGATGATCAAGCGGGGTAGCAAAGCGGTTTTGTTGCTTGAAGATGGCACCATCTTTACGGGCCGAGCTTTTGGCGCGGCAGGTGAAGTTATGGGTGAGGTAGTTTTTAATACCAGCCTGAGCGGTTATCAGGAGGTTTTGAGCGATCCCTCCTATTACGGTCAGATGGTGCTCATGACCTATCCTCATATTGGTAACTATGGTTTCAATGATGAGGATGTCGAGTCACGAAGATGTTTTCTCTCGGCTTTTATAGTGAAAGAGTACTGCTCTTACCCCAGCAGCTGGCGTAGCCAGGGAGAGGTTGCCGAGCTTATGGCTCGCGATGGGGTAATCGGTTTCGAAGGTGTCGACACGAGGGCTCTGACCCGTCATATAAGAGAGGCTGGAGCCCTGCCCGGAATTATCAGTACTGAAGATTTTGATCCCGTATCGCTACTTGCGAAACTTAAAAAATGGCCCGGTATTGAAGGGGTCAATCTGGTTGATGGGGTTACCGTTGATAAAGGTTATGAGTGGCACCAGAAGACCTGGAGCCTTGAACATGGCTATCGGGATGAGAACCGGGCCGAGCGCCGGGTGGTGGTTTATGATTTTGGTATTAAATACAACATTTTACGACTCTTAAAAGAGGTTGGTTGCCAGGTTACGGTAGTGCCGGCCGGAACTCCGGCAGCTGAGATCCTGGAGCTTAATCCGGATGGCCTTTTTCTCTCAAATGGTCCCGGTGATCCCTCAGCTTTGGGAGGGATTGTAAATGAAGTTCAACGCCTGGTCGGGCGTTTGCCGATCTGCGGTATCTGTCTTGGTCATCAGATTTTAGGACAGGCCCTGGGCGGCAAAACCTACAAGCTGAAATTCGGACATCACGGGAGTAATCATCCGGTTATGGATCTGACGACCAAAAAGGTCGAGATTACGTCACAGAATCACGGTTTTTGTGTCGATATTGACTCATTAGGAGATGAGGTCGAAGTGACCCATGTCAATCTTAATGATCAGACGGTTGAAGGTTTACGGCATCGACGCTATCCGCTTTTCTCTTTCCAGTATCACCCAGAGAGTTCTCCCGGTCCGCACGATTCTGCCTACCTGTTCAAGCGTTTCCGGCAATTAATTGATGAAAATTGTGGAAATTGAATTTACCATTTTCCAAAATAAGATAGGAGCGGTCGTTAATCCAGTCGCCGAGGAGGTAGAGGGGTTTGGGGCCGTGGGCGGTGGTAAAGATTTCTCGGTGGGCCTGATGAAAATGGCCGATAATCATGATCGAGATATTTCCTTCAAGAAGTTTCGCGCTGCTACTCAAAACCTGGGCCGGAATTATCTTTTTAGTGCCATTGTAGCTACGACTGCCATGGGAAAGCCGGCCCGCAATTTTCCAGACCAGGGAGCCGGGCAGGTTGTCGATTATTCTTAAGGTCCAGGGATGGCGAATGAAGGCACACCAGAGGCGGTAGATGCGGTCATCGGGATTGAGCCGGTCGCCGTGGCCCAGATAAATTTCCCGGCCGTCGAGCTTGATGATAGTCTCTTTGCCATAGCAACATCCAATATTTTCGAGATAAGGGCCCCAGGAGATTTCATGGTTGCCGGCGAAAAAACTGATTTTGATACCTTTGGCGGAAAGTTTTTCAAGGGCTGCCAGGATCGGGATATAGGCGCTGAAAACGACATCTTGGTAACCGTGCCAAAAATCAAAGAAATCGCCTAAGATAAAGAGGTTGTCAAGATCGTCGGGGAGATTGTGGAAGAAAGTAATTAGATCCCGGTAAGCTTTATCCTTGGGATTTCTTAAATGGGCATCAGCCAGAAAAATTGATTTCATGGTTGAGTTTATAACCGTAAAACAATTTCATTGTCAACCGCCAACTTTTTTACCGCAGTCAGTCGTCAGTTAACAGTAAAACACTGATGATTGTTTTCAAGGTTTACAAATTGCCGAAACGTACTGATTTAAAAAAGATAATGCTGATAGGCTCGGGGCCGATTGTGATCGGTCAGGCCTGTGAGTTCGACTACTCCGGAACCCAGGCCTGTAAAGCGCTTAAAGAGGAGGGGTACGAGGTCGTACTGGTTAACAGTAACCCAGCAACCATCATGACCGATCCCGAATTTGCCGATCGTACATATATAGAACCTCTGACCCCCGAAACGGTCGGGCGCATTATTGCCAAGGAACGGCCGGATGCATTACTCCCGACCCTGGGCGGCCAGACCGCTTTGAACATTGGTATTGCACTGGCCGAGAACGGGACTCTGGAAAAATATGGGGTCGAGATGATCGGAGCGACCCTTAACTCGATCAAAAAGGCTGAAGATCGTCAGCTCTTTAAGAATGCGATGGACAGTATCGGTCTCGATCAACCATGTAGCGGGGTTGCTAAAAGTCTAGACGATGCGTGGGAAATCCTTGAAAATACCGGTTTCCCGGCGATCTTGCGGCCCTCCTTTACGATGGGTGGCAGCGGCGGTAATATAGCCTATAACGTTGAGGATTTTGAGAAGTATGTCAAGCGCGGTTTGGAGATCAGCCCGGTGCATGAAATTCTCATCGAAGAGTCGATTGTCGGGTGGAAAGAGTATGAACTCGAAGTTATGCGAGACCATAAGGACAATGTTGTTATTGTCTGCTCAATTGAGAACTTCGATGCTATGGGAATCCATACCGGTGACAGTATTACGGTGGCTCCGGCCCAGACCCTGACCGACAAAGAGTACCAAATTATGCGGGATGCGGCGCTCGCCATCATGCGTGAAATCGGGGTTGACACCGGGGGCTCCAATGTCCAGTTTGGGGTTGATCCCAAAAACGGTCGCCTGGTTGTGATCGAGATGAATCCCCGGGTTTCACGGAGTTCGGCTTTGGCTTCCAAAGCGACCGGTTTCCCGATCGCCAAGATCGCTGCCAAACTCGCAGTCGGTTTCACCCTTGATGAGATTCCCAACGACATTACCCGCGAAACTCCGGCCTGTTTTGAGCCTTCCATCGACTATGTGGTTACCAAGATCCCGCGCTTTACGTTTGAGAAATTTCCTCAGGCCGATGCCACCCTGACGACCCAGATGAAATCGGTCGGTGAGGCGATGGCTATCGGCCGGACCTTTAAGGAGTCGCTGCAGAAAGCGATGCGTTCGATGGAGATCGACGCTTATGGTTTTGAACGGCAGTTGCCGGCTGAGGCCTACCTCAATACTGTTGTTGATGGTGCTATTATCGACTTGCTTGAGGAACGTTTACGGATACCCGGGCCGGAACGGCTCTGGTATGTCGGCGATGCTCTGCGTCTCGGATTTGATATTGAAAAAATCTACGAGATGACCGGTATTGATCCCTGGTTTCTCAATAATATCCGCGAGATTGTTGAGTTCGAGGGGAAGCTTTCGGGCTTGTCATTGAACGAACTTTCTGAAAGTGATCTGCGGCGGGCCAAGGAGATGGGGTTTGCCGATAGATTTCTGGCTGATCTGTTCAACTGTTCAGAGAATGATATCAGAGAGCGGCGTATTGCCAAAAAAGTGATTCCGGTCTATAAAAGGGTTGATACCTGTGCCGCTGAGTTTGAGGCCTACACCCCCTATTTCTATTCAACCTATGAATCAGAAGATGAGACCCGGCCCACGGATCGTAAGAAAGTTATTATCTTAGGCGGTGGTCCCAACCGTATCGGTCAGGGGATCGAATTTGACTACTGCTGTGTTCACTGTGCCTTTGCTCTGACTAAAGATGGCTATGAGACCATCATGGTCAACTGCAATCCTGAGACCGTCAGTACCGACTACGACACCTCGGGTCGCCTCTATTTTGAACCATTGACCCACGAAGATGTTTTACAGATTGTTGAAGTTGAAAAACCGTATGGCGTAATTGTTCAGTTTGGTGGTCAGACGCCGCTGAAACTGGCGGCCGGCCTGGAAAAAGCCGGCGTGCTGATTCTCGGTACCTCTCCCGACAGTATCGATCGCGCCGAAGATCGGCGTTGTTTTAAAGAGTTTCTCGAAAAACTTGAGCTCAAGCAACCTGCCAACGATACCGCAACCTCGGTCGATGAAGCTGTGGCCATTGCCGAGCGCATCGGCTACCCGATCCTGGTGCGCCCCTCATATGTTCTGGGCGGGCGGGGCATGGAGATTGTGTTTGAGAGTGAAAGGCTTAAAGGTTACATGCAAAAAGCGGTTGACGTCTCTTTTGATCATCCGGTTTTAATCGATAAATTCCTCAACAATGCGGTTGAGGTTGATGTCGATGCCGTTTGTGACGGAGAAAGGGTGGTGATCGGCGGCATTATGGAGCATATTGAGAAAGCCGGTATTCACTCCGGAGACTCAGCCTGTTCTCTGCCGCCTTACTCGCTTTCGGACGAGATTATTGCGGAGATCGCCCGCCAAACCAGGGCGATGGCTTTTGAACTCAAAGTTAAAGGCTTGATGAACGTTCAGTTCGCAGTGCAGGATAATGAAGTCTATATCATCGAAGTTAATCCGCGAGCATCCCGCACCGTTCCTTTTGTTGGTAAGGCGACAGGTCTGCCCCTGGCGGCCATCGCCGCCCGGGTGATGGCTGGTAAAAGCCTCGATGAATTGGGTGTTAAAGAGAGCTACTTGCCGGCTTGGAGCGCCGTTAAGGAGGCGGTTTTCCCCTTCTTGAAATTCCCCGGCGTCGATACCTTGCTTGGCCCGGAGATGAAATCGACCGGTGAGGTCATGGGCATTGATCGAGATTTCCCTCTAGCTTTTGCCAAAGCCCAGGAGGCGGCCGGTAACCCGCTGCCGCAGAGCGGCTCAGTTTTCTTAAGTATGAGTGATAAAATCGGTTTGAAAAGTATCGTCGAACCTCTGGCGAAGGCGGGTTTCAGTTTTGTTGCTACGGCCGGTACGTCACGAGCTTTAAGTGAATTGGGGATTGCCAACCGGATGATCAAAAAACAGAAAGAGGGTCGTCCTAATGCTATCGATCTGGTTCTCAATGGTGAGATCGATATGGTTATAAACCTCCCCGGTGATGCTCGTTCGCGTGAGGATTCTCTCTATATCAGACGGGTTGCCCTTGATAATGGTATCCCTTATTTTACCACTTCACCCGGAGCTCAGGCCGCCGCTTCCGCAATCGCCGCTCTAAGTTGTCGTGAAGTCAATCTGCAAGCTATTCAGGATTATCTTGCTGGTTGATGGCTTCTGGGGATTGCATTTTTCATTCTTGCGGAAGCCGGAATTCAGAATATTTAAATAGTTGTAATCGTCGGCACTCTGTTTTTCACCGGAGTGACGATTTTTTGCGAAGGCATTAACCCTTTTGAAGAAATTAAGACGGAGTTTTTTTGATGTGTAGTATGGCCAAAGTGCCGTTCACGCCGGACGGCTACAAAAAACTTAAAGAAGAGCTGAATCAGTTAAAAACGATTGAACGTCAACAAATTATCCGTGATATCTCCGAGGCCCGAGACCATGGTGACTTAAGTGAAAATGCTGAATATGATGCTGCTAAAAACCGCCAGTCCTTTATCGAAGGGCGTATTAATTATCTTGGTGACCGTTTGACCCGGGCTGAAATTATCGATCCAACCCAGATTACCGGTCTCGATCAGGTTATGTTTGGGGTGTTTGTTACTCTTTCTGATGAAGATAGTGGAGAAGAGGTGACCTATCAGCTGGTCGGTGAAGATGAGGCCGATGTCGAACAGGGTCGCCTCTCGATTGCCGCCCCGCTGGCTCGAGCTTTGCTCGGTAAAGAGGTTGATGACGATATCTTTTTTCAAATTCCAGCCGGTCAGAAGAACTATCTTGTTCTCGATATCAGCGCGACTGCGCCCTGACCGTCTCTTTTGAGTCCTCGCTCCCGCACCCTTAAGTTGACGATTGCCTATGATGGCACCGAATATCATGGCTGGCAGGTTCAGCCCAATGGTATGACGATCCAAGAGCAGTTGGAAGTCGCGGCCTTGCGTTTCTCCGGGGTGCACAACCCGGTATCCGGCTCCGGTCGTACTGATGCCGGGGTTCATGCGTGGGGTCAGGTTGCTTCATGGTCGTATGCCGGAGAACTTCCCGAAGAGCGGATACAAGCGGCTTTTAATAGTCTCTTGCCCGCCGATATCGCGATTCGTCGGGTCGAGGAGATGTATCCATCTTTCCATGCCCGTAAATCGGCCCGTACCAAAACCTACCTCTACATTATTGATAACTCTCCCTTTGCCAACCCCTTGCTGCGCCGCTACGCCTGGCATATTCGTCAACCTTTGAATCTGGAGGCCCTGAACCAGGCGGCCGCCTTACTTGTCGGCCGTCAAGATTTTCTAACCTTTAAAGCGGCTGACGGGAAAACTGCTTCCAGTTTGCGTACCATACTTCAGGTGCGCTGGTGTCGACGCGGTTCTTACCTTCTCTTCTTTATCAAAGGAGATGGCTTTCTGAAAAACATGGTTCGTATCATCGTCGGCACTCTCGTAGATTTTGGTCGCGGTAAATACCATCCCCAAAAGATGGACTCCATCATCAGTGCCCGCCTCCGCACCGCCGCCGGTATCACTGCCCCGGCCCATGGTCTTATCTTACGCTCTGTTGATTACGGTTGAAACCAGGGTGGTGGAGTCATGTGAATTCACCTCGTAACCTGCGATAGATAAGGATGGGCAAGAACGATGGAAGTGATTTTAGGCTGGTTGGCGGTTGTTTTTTCAGGATTAAGTGTGGTTCTGCTGGTTCTTGTTTTGAAAAAAATAACCGGTGTTAGCAGGACGGATGTTGGTGAAGTTGTGCGGGAAGAGTGTCGTTTCAGTCGCAGTGAAAGTGCGGAAGATTCACGCCGGCTGCGTGAAGAAGTGGCGAGGGTGCAGAAAACCGCTAATGAGACTTTGGTTAAGACTGTTAACGAGATTGGTAAGGCGCAACAGGATAGTTTAGTTATGGTTGAGACGAGGGTTAGATCATTGGTCGATTCCAATGAGGGCCGTCTGGATAAACTTAGGGAGATTGTTGATACGCAGCTAAAGTCATTGTGGGAAAACAATGAGAAGAAACTTGACCAAATGCGGCAGACCGTTGATGAAAAGCTGCAAAGCACATTGGAAAAACGGCTTGGAGAATCCTTTAAACTGGTCAGCGAACGGCTTGAGGCGGTGCAGCGCGGCCTCGGGGATATGCAGAAGCTTGCCAATGGTGTCGGTGACCTCAAACGTATGCTGACCAATGTCAAAGCGCGTGGTACTTGGGGTGAATTTCAGCTCGGAGATATCCTGGGGCAGATATTGACTCCGGATCAGTTTGCTAAGAATGTCCAGCCGAAAGCTGACTCGGGTGAAATCGTAGAGTTTGCCATACGTCTTCCGGGGTTGGATGATTTATCGTCAATCTGGTTGCCGATAGACTCAAAATTTCCCCAAGAAGATTACCAGAGACTCTTGGATGCAGCTGAAATTGCGGATTCCGATGCCGTCGCAAAATCAACCGCTGCCTTGCTTCGATCAATGCAAAGTTCGGCGAAAGATATTGCCGACAAGTATATTGATCCGCCCCATACAACTGATTTTGCGATCATGTTTCTGCCGACCGAGGGCCTCTACTCAGAAGTCTTGCGGCAGCCGGGTATGGTTGAGAAGTTACAGCAGCAGTACCGGGTTGTCGTGGCGGGTCCCACGACCCTGGCCGCTATTCTGAACAGTTTGCGGATGGGTTTTCGAACCTTGGCTATCGAGAAGCGGTCGAGCGAGGTCTGGACGGTTCTTTCGGCAGTAAAAACGGAGTTTGGCAAGTTTGAAGAGGTTTTGTCAAAAGTCAAAAAACAGCTCGACACGGTATCCAGCACTATTGAAATGACCGGGGTTCGGACCCGGGCGATGGAGCGAAAATTGCGGGATGTTGAGGAGTTGCCGACAGTGGAATCGGCCAAGCTGCTGGGGCTTGATCGGGTTAGGGAAAAATAATTTATGGTTATTCGAAAGAGGCTTGACTTTTATCTTTTTTAGTTTAAAATTTGGCCGTTTGTTGATAGTGGAGAGAGCATCGAGGGTAGCTTGCGGGGTTTCCGTGCAGTTTTTCGGAGACCTCGATTATTTTGCTCTCTTGGCGAAGGGTAACTGTAATCAGTCGTAACTAATTTTAGGCAGGAGAGTTTGAACGTGATTGAAGTACAGGGTTTGAATAAATTTTATGGTGATTTTCAGGTCTTGAAAGAGCTTGATTTTACCATTAACAAGGGCGAGATTTTAGGTTTGCTCGGTCCTAATGGTGCTGGCAAGACGACAACCATGCGGATTTTGACCTGTTTTTTGCAGCCTTCATCGGGGACCATCAAGGTCAAAAATTATAATATTCTTGATCATCCACTTGCGATCAAGAATATGATCGGATATCTGCCTGAGTCTGCGCCCCTCTACGGTGATATGTTGGTTTACGACTACCTTGCCTATGTTGCGGCCATGCGGGGTCTTGATGGCGGGCTTATGGTTAGGCGGATTGCTGAACTGGTTGAACTCTGCGGTCTTAAAGAGGTGGTTCATAAAGCGATTCATGAACTCTCCAAAGGTTATAAGCAGCGCGTTGGTCTGGCCCATGCGATGATGGGAGATCCCGAGATTCTGGTTCTTGATGAACCGACTTCAGGCCTTGATCCCAACCAGATTGTTGAGATCAGGCAACTGATCAAGGAAATTGGTAAAGAGAAAACCGTGGTTTTCTCAACCCATATCTTAAGTGAGGCAGAGGCTACTTGTGATCGCGTCGTGATCATTAATCGCGGAGCTATTGTGGCCGATGGGGCGACCGATCGTCTGGTTCGTGAGTTTGGCGGCGGCGCGGTTGTTGATGTAACCCTGCACTTTCCGGATGCTCAGCTGGTTACGGCTGAGTTGCGGCGGGTTGTCGGGGTTGAACGCCTTGAAGATTTTTCGGAAGTTGGAGAAGGGTTGGTCAAAATGGCAATTTTCGGTAAGGAAGACGAGGATATCCGGTCAGCCCTTTACCGGGTGATTCGCGAACAAGGTTGGGATCTGCTCGATTTTCACCGGCGTACCGAAACCTTGGAGAATGTCTTTGCCCAACTGACACGGGAGAATTAATTATGAGTGGTGCTTTAACGGTTTTTAGAAAGGAGCTCAGAGGTTTTTTCTTCTCTCCGATCGCCTATATCGTGATTACGACATTTCTGTTACTCTCGGGATGGTTTTTCTTTTCGACTTTCTTTCTCTATAATCAGGCCGAGTTGAGAAATTTTTTTAGTCAGTTGCCGATCATTTTCGCATTCATTGTGCCAGCTGTAACTATGCGTCTTTTTTCCGAGGAGCTCAACAGCGGCTCTTTTGAGTTGCTCTCGACCTTACCGGTCACTGATTCCGGTATTGTTATGGGTAAATTTCTGGCAGCTCTGACCTTTATCGCCTTGATGCTCCTGCCGACGATAGCCTACGCTTTCAGTGCAGCTCTGCTCGGTGATCTCGACTGGGGCCCGGTATTCGGAGGGTATTTCGGGGCCTTGTTGTTGGCTGGAGCTTATGCCGGGATCGGTCTTTTGGCCTCATCCCTGACTAAAAACCAGATTGTTGCCTTTATTGTCGGGATGGCGATCTGCTTTATGCTGACGATTTTTGATCGCATGCTCTTCTTTGTGCCGGAGAGTGTTCTATCAGTCTTTGCCTATCTTGGTTCAACAACTCATTTTCAGAATATCTCGCGCGGGATTATCGATACCCGGGATCTGCTCTATTTCTTAAGTATAATGTTTCTTGCCCTTTATGCCACCACCTTTGTGCTGAAAGAGAAGAGATAGGAGGTTTTTACCGTGAAGACGGATAATAGTATGGTAAAAAGCGGTCTTTTTGGTCGTTATGGCAAACTTTTGCTTTATGTTGTAGTGGTGGTGCTGATCAATCTTGTCGGGGTCAGCCTCTTTACCCGTTTTGATTTGACCGCCAACCGCGTCTACTCACTTTCGCCGGCCAGTAAAGAGGTGGTTGCCACTCTTTCTGAACCCCTGACCTTTAAAGTCTTCTTTTCGGCCAATCTGCCGGCTCCCTATAATGGAGTTGAGCGTTATGTGCATGATCTTTTGCAGGAGTATGCTCTGGCCGGTAATAAATATTTTAATTATCAGTTCCATAATCCCGGGGGCGATGATGAAACTGCGGTCCAAAACCAGGAAATGGCCCGCAGTTACGGTATTCAGCCGGTTCAGATCAGGGCCATTGAACAGGATGAGGTGAAATTTCAAAAAGCCTATATGGGGTTGGTTATAATTCATGGTGACCTGGTTGAAAGTATTCCCGCGATTACGACAACCGAAGGGCTCGAATATCAGCTGACAACAGCTATCCGACGGATGAATAACAAGATCAGCCGACTGTTGGCTTTACCAGAAAAAATCAAGGTCGACCTCTTTCTTTCCTCATCCCTGGAGTTTGTCGGGCCCTATATGAACCTTGATAATTTAGACTTGTTGCCGGATTCGATCAGCACTGTGGTTGAGCGTCTTAACGGTCAGCTTTATAATCGACTGGAGTTCTCTTTTTACGACCCTTCAAAGGATCTCGAGGCGGCGAAAAAAGCGGTTGAGGGTCAGATTATGGAACTTAAATGGAATGATTTTAGTAACCGTCAGGGGCAGAATATCACCGGGGATCATGGTTATGCCGGTTTGACGGTCTCTTTTTCTGGCCAGCGTCAGGATATGCATTTGATTTCAGTGGTCAAAGTGCCGATTTTTGGTACCCAGTACATGTTGACTCCGCTTGAAGACCTTGAGGTGATGCTCAATATTGCGATTGAGAATGTTATTGGTATCAATGAGAAGATAGCCTATCTGGGTACTCATGGAACCCTACCTCTACAGGTGGAGCAGGCAATGCCGGGACAGCCCCAACCCGAAGCGGCCTCCAATTTTCATCGATTGCTGGCCCAAGAGTATACCCCTGATATGGTAACTTTGGAGCAGATGAGTTTACTGTCTGGGGTTAAAACCTTAATCATTGTTCGGCCGACGGAAACATTTAACGATTACGAACTCTACCTGCTCGATCAATTCCTTCTTCAGGGCAATAACCTGGCTGTTTTCCATGATCCTTTTCAGGAGAAAATGCCGTCCCAGAATATGATGATGATGGGCCAGGGGCCCAGCTACGAACCTTTATCTACTGGGCTGGAGAAGTTGCTTCTCCACTATGGTGTTGAGATCGGGCAAGCCTATGTCATGGATCAAGAGTGTTTTAAACAGCAGCTTCCTCAAACCCAGGGTGGCGGCGAACGGGCCCTCTATTTCGCGCCTTTGATTGAAAACCGGAATATTAATAAAGAATATCCTTTTATCCAGGATATCAAAGGTTTGGTGATGATCAAGGCGGCACCGCTTACGATTGATAGTGAAAGATTGGCGGTGGCCGATATTAAGGCTACAGAACTTTTTTCCTCTTCTGGGAAATCCTGGTTGATGCAGGATCGTATAGACTTTAACCCGATGCAGATGCAACCTCCGGGTGATAGTACTAAATTCAGCCGTCACGCTCTGGCCTATCTCTTGGAAGGATCTTTTACGAGCTACTTTAGCGGCCGTCCGCTACCGGAAAAACCACAGGTGCCCGAAGTTTCGGAGGATTTTGATGAGGAGGATATCAAGGATGGGGATGAAAAAGAGAGTAAAACCCTGACTTCACTTGTCGAGGAGGGCGGACTTGAGAGTCGCGGCGTACGTCTTGACAAAGGCAAGCCCGGCCGTTTGATTGTGGTTGGATCGGCCGATATCCTGCGTAATAATATTGTCGATGAGGGGGGGGTAACCCCCAATGCTCAGCTTTTGATGAATATGGTGGATTATCTTAACGACCGCCAGGATCAGGCGGTCTTGCGCAGTAAAACGCAGCGTTTTAATCCGCTGGTCGATATCGCCCCGGAGAGCCGTAGTCTGATCAAAGGTGCTAATCTGGTGGGGTTGCCGTTGTTGGTCATTTTCGTCGGCTTGCTTGCTTGGTTGAGGCGTGGTGCCCGCCGCCGCAAACTCAAACAAATGTTTGCGGAGAGAAAATGAAAATTACGAGCTCTCAGTTCACAATTTGTAAGTCATAATTCGTAATTAATAACTGGATGGTAAGCTTATGAAAAAAGAGTATATTCTGTTAGTGGTCGCAATTCTCGGTCTTGGAGCCCTGCTTTTCTATCAGAAAAAAGGGCGCACAAACTATCAA
Organism: Candidatus Tharpella sp.; assembly: GCA_021161425.1. Lineage (GTDB taxonomy): Bacteria > Desulfobacterota > Anaeroferrophillalia > Anaeroferrophillales > Tharpellaceae > Tharpella. The sequence continues at coordinate 21,662 of JAGHAQ010000072.1, forward strand.
TTGCCGGAATTGTCGGTTCTGGAAGAGGCTGCGGACCGGCTCGTTCTTGAGAAGGATGGACAGCTTATAGAGCTTCGCTTAGCTGACGGCAAATGGGTGGTCGGGTCGCAACAATATCGGGCCAATACCGTTCGCGTTGAAAAGATGATTGCTGAGATCAAAGGTCTCAAACTGACCGCTTTGATCTCGGAGAAGGAAAATTATCAGCTTTATGAGCTGACCCCTGAAAAAAAACTTAAGGTTGCGCTCTATAGCGCCGATCAACTCCTGCGGGAACTTCAGATCGGGAAAAACAGTGCTTCATTACAGCAGACTTATGTGATGTTCAAGGGTGATCCTAAAGTCTATCAAGCTTTGGGTAACTTGAAGAGTAATTTTTTTACAACCATTGCTGAATTGCGTGATAAAAAGGTTCTTAAGATTGCCGGAGAAAAGCTGGCAGGTCTTGAAAAAATTGTTTTGCAGCGGCAGGTGGATGGGAATAACCAAATACTTAGCATGGTCAAGGTCAATCTTGAACCGGTCAATGGTGCAAAAACAGATCAAGCTCCGGTTGCCGGCTGGCAGCAGGAGAATGGGGTGCCGGTAGCGGCTGATGCGGTTGCCGAGCTCCTCAAAAACCTCTCTGACCTGCAGTGTGAAGGTTTTATCGAGGATCGTCAGGCGGCAGCGTTCAGTGATCCTTTTTATCGAGTCGTCGTTCGGGGAGCGGGGGAAGAGTTTTCGCTTGATCTCTTGGCTCCAGAAGAGGGTAAATACCCGGCCCTCTCTTCTCAGTCTTATTATCCTTTCTGGCTGCCGGGCTGGCGGGCGGAGAAGGTTGTTAAGGAGTTTGCGGTTTACACTGGCTCCGAGAAGAAGGCTGGCCGATAAAGCTTAACTCAAATTGTCAAAATATCTTTTTAGCCACGAAACACATGAAAATCACGAAAAATCTTTTGTGCGTTTCGTGATTTTCATAGTTAAAGGGAGATGCCGGAATATATTTTATTAGTCTTTTTGGTTCTGGTTTTGTTGGGTTAGAATAATATGGAATTTGAACTCTCTTGCGAAATAATCTATGGTTAATTTGGTGGGCCCGTCTTTCTAGGGGCAGTGTGCCTTGGACGCGCATTCTACTTGCGGGGGCGGTTTTCCTGGTGCTGGCAGGGTTTGTCTTCCTTTTTCCCGGACGACAAAGTAAATCGGTGCCCATGCTGTTTGCCAAAAACTTCATTTCTCCCCTTGAGCCGGCAACATGGCAGCAGTCTCTTAAGCCAGGAAAGCTCTCCGGACTGCTTTCCGACAACTTCTTTTCTGCTCTGCCACCCACATCGGTGATCAGCTCAACTTTTGAAACCGGTCCGGCGCTGAAAGTTTTTACAACCATTGATGAAAAGTCACAGCTTAACTTGCTGAAGTTGTTGCGGCGCTATCATCCCCAGCTCGGGGCCGGTGTGTTGGTGAACTTGAAGACCGGGGCGATAGAGGCGATGGCCTATTATCGTCATGCCGATGAGAATGGGAGTATCCTGCCGCAAGAGTCCGGTAACCTCTGTTTAAATTCTTCGTTTCCGGCAGCATCATTATTCAAAATTGTGACCGCTTATGGGGTGCTGGAGAGAGAGGGCCTGACCCGGAATACCAGGTTTCCGGTAATCGGTAGGTATCATACCCTTTACAAATATCAGCTTGGACTGGGTAAGTCTCGCTATCGTTACCAGCCTTCCGAGGTCTCTTTCGAGAAGGCTTTCGCCTGTAGTGTCAACCCGGTATTCGGCAAATTCGGAATTGACTATTTCCCTGCGCATGAACTTTTGCAGCTCGCGGAAATCTTCGCTTTCAACCGTCCGCTAAGTTTTGACTTGTCGGTTTCATCAAGTGTTGTGCGGGCCTCAGATACGGCGTATCAACGGGCCGAGACGGCCAGCGGATTTATTGGTACGACGACTCTTTCACCTCTGCATGCGGCTTTGATTGCCGGTGCGCCATTGTCTCCCGGGAAATTAATGCGGCCCTTTGTTATTGATCGGGTAATAGCTGAAAACGGGGCCGAGCTCTTCTATCGCCAGGAGCGTCAATCGAAGTTTCAGCTGGTTGATGAAAAGGCTTGCGCCGAGCTTGTTGCGATGATGCAGGCGACGGTCAAATATGGAACTGCAAGTAAAGCTTTTAAGCATCTGAAGAAAAAAAGGTCTTATCAGAACTGGGAGGTTGGTGGTAAGACTGGTAGTCTTGATATGCCTAATAGTGACCGGCGTTGCGAGTGGTTTGCCGGTTTTGGCAGGGATCTAAAAAACGACCGTGAGGTAGCGGTTGCTCTGGTTCTGGTTCATGGGGAGAAAAGGACAATAAGTTCGGGCTATATTGCTGCCGAATTGCTGGCCGGGGCTTTAAGGGGGAAATGAAAATGGTTGCTTACAATGCCTTCTGAAAAGTTGAGACATCCGTTGTGGGTGATGGGCAAACCCTATTACGATTTAAAGAGTTACTATCTGAACCATTTTGCCGAACGGGTCTACAAGGTTCAGATTGATGCCGGTTTTACCTGTCCTAACCGGGATGGCAGTCGTGGGTGGGGTGGCTGTAGCTACTGCGATGGACGGGGCTCTCAATTGCGTCAGCAGGGACCGTTGCCGAGTGTCCGTGAACAGCTTGAAGAGGGTAAACGACTCTATAAAAGATTACGTCAGGCGACCCGTTTTGTCGCTTATTTCCAGACGTTTACCAATACCTATGCGGAGTTACCAAAGCTTCGGCAACTCTATGAAGAGGCTCTTTCGGTCGACGAGGTAGTCGGTTTGTCGGTTGGTACCCGGCCCGATGCCATAACCGAGGAGGTGGTTGAGTTGCTGGCCGGGTTCAGCTCCGATTATGATGTCTGGATCGAATATGGTCTGCAGTCGATGCATGCCGAAAGTCTTGAGAGAATCAACCGAGGACACTCTCTGGAAGAGTTTGTTAAGGCGGTCGAGATGCTTTCCGGCAGCGGCATTAAACTTTGTGTGCACTTGATAATCGGCCTCCCATGGGAAAGCCGGGAGATGATTTTTCAGACCGCCGACTTTGTCGCTGGTCTGCCGGTTGACGGGGTTAAGATTCACTCTCTTCTGCTCCTTAAGGGAACCCCTCTCTATACAGATTTTCAGGCCCAACCTTTTTCTTTGCTGGATCGGGCCGAGTATGTCAGCCGGGTGGCCGGTTTTCTCGAACGATTGTCACCGGAAGTCGTGATCCAGAGGTTGACGGCCGAAGGTTATCGGGATATTTTTGTCGCTCCTGACTGGGCTCGCAACAAGTTGCAGGTTTTGCAGCATCTGGACCGTTACCAGAAGGAACATGGTAGTTGTCAGGGCAGAATGTGGTCTGAGTGATTAATATACTAAGGGTAGTTCCAGGTTTTTGCTGTGAAACCGATGCTTTTTTGGGAATCGGTGAGGTTTTCTCGGGTGGGGAAAGATTTTTTCGCAAAAAACATTGACAGCTGAAATAACCGTATGGTAGTTTTTATTTAAGAACAAACGGAAATAGTTGGTGATGGAGTCTTCAGGATTGACGGACAAGACCAGATATCGAGCCGGGGAGCAGCCCCGACGTTATGGTTGCCGGGATTATTCCCTCGAGATGCAGCTCCTGCAGCTCAAAAAGAGAGAACTCTTGGTGAGTGGCCAGAGGGAGCGCCAACAAATCGAGGCTCGGATAAGAGAGATCGAGGACCAGTTAGGGATGTGAGCGGGCTTGTAGATTTTGCCGCAGGGTCGTCCCGGTCATTAAGTTCAGAGAAGTTATTTATGGAAAATGGTATGGAAAGTTTTGTCCGTTTGGAAAAAAGGACTTTGGCTTTAGGTCAGTGTTATCGGGAGGTTCTTGCAGAACGGGATCATTTGCAGCAAGTGGTTGAAAAACAGGCCCAGTCCCTGGCTGAGTTTGAGGCCAAAATAAACAGTCAGGATGATGTTTTTGCGGCAGTTGATGCAAAGATGGTCGAGTTGTTGCGGCAGATAGACAACTATCTTCCTGAAGAGAGTCAGGACCCTGGGAACGAGCAGGTTTTACCTGGAATGCATGGTAGCTGAGAAAAATAGCGTTACGATAACTATTCGTGGCAAGAAATATCCACTTCGTACTGAAGCTGACAGTCAGCGTGTGCAGCAGGTGGTTGAGTTTGTAAATCACCGACTTGATGAGCTCGATCATCAAGTCGGCATAAAGCACAAGACCGGAGTTTCTGATATCAGATTGGTGATGCTGGCTCTTTTGAATATCGCGGATGAGTGTCTTACTCATCAACAGAATCTTGGCGAGATAAAAGAGCGATCGGAAGACTTGCTGGCCGAGATATCTTCTCTTGAATTGTGAAAAAGTGTTTGTGTAATCCTAGTGAGGTAATATATAGTTTGCTCCCCTGAGTTATACGTGATAAGTGAACATTTTTTTGAGCCAACACCTTTTATTTACAGGGTGGTCTTTTAAATCCGGTGTGAACTACCCCTTGGGGACAGTCCTGAAGGATTTATGATCACCAATATTAAAATTTAAGGTTCAAAGAAAGCACCTACACGGTAACCTGGGGGGGATCGATGGGTCTGCCGAAAGGCGACTCCCGGTAACGCCGTCAGGCTGTGCGTTGAGCATGACCTGACGGTTCGTTTTTGAATGTATTAAGCGGGTTGCTAGGAGCAATGATTTTTTGTTACTCCAATTGCCCGATTGAGATAGATAGAGAATCGAAGAGCTGTTCCTTTATCATAATAATAAGGGTGCAGATGAGTAAAAAAGTCTTTTTTAAGCCGATGACAGTTCAGGTTGAAGCTTCGATATGGTGACATTAAGTTCAAGGGTTAGTTATGAACGAGACTATAGTATATGGTTTTATCACCTATTATCTCGAACGAATTTAAAAAACCCTTGACGACTCTGGTTCAAAGTTGATGTTTCCTCTGGCACTACTGCGATACTGTTAAAAGCTGATTTTAAATAGGTTTGTGGGGCCTAAGATCGTTGTCGGGTCTCCTCCGAACCGAGACTGGCAAAAGGTTAGTTGATGGGTGGGTAACTCTTTTCGGCCAGCCCTTCTTTTTTGACCTTTGTTCCTCTCCTCTCCTTTCTGATCTCTTCTTTTCTCTTTCTCCGGGCAGGTTTTAGCTATAAGCCGCACTGTTTCGCAGGGCGGATAATTTTCTGTTGTAACCGACAGGAAGCTGTTGTTAGTGTATGGCTTAAGCCATCTTTGATGATAGCTATAAAGGGGAGTTTTTTAATATGGAATTAATGCTTACATATGTCATTGTCGCATTGGTAGCAATGGTCGCAGGTTTTCTGGTCAATCGTAAGGTCTCCGAAAAAAGTAATGAAGTATCCCGTAAGGAAGCTGATTTGCTGATTAATGAAGCTCGTAAAGAGGCTGATCTGTTGCGTAAAGAGGCGGCCTTGCAGGCTAAGGATGTTGTCTTGAAGGCCAAGTCTGATTTTGAATCGGATATGGTCGAGCGCCGTAAAGAGATGCAAGGGCTGGAGAAACGTTTGCTCAGTAAAGAGGAAAGCCTGGAAAGACGGGTTGAGAATGTCGACAAGAAAGATGATGATCTTGGTCGTCGGGAACAGAGTCTGATTCAGCGAGATAAAAATGTTCAAGTTAAGGAGAAAGAGGTTCAAGGGGTTTTGCAGCAAGAGAGGGATGAGCTTGAAAGCATCGCTGGCCTGACTCAGACCGAAGCTAAAGAGACCTTGATGAAGTTGATGGAGGATGCGGCCAAGCATGAATCGGCCAAACGAGTTAAGCAGATTGAGGATGAAGCCAAGGAAACATCCGAAAAACGGGCGGTAAAGATTATTGCCCAGGCGGTTCAGCGTTATGCCGGTGACTATGCTACTGAGCGGACGGTTTCGGTTGTGCATCTGCCTGGTGATGATATGAAAGGTCGAATCATTGGTCGTGAGGGTCGTAATATCCGGGCCATTGAAGCAGCTACCGGGGTTGACCTGATTATTGACGATACTCCTGAAGCGGTTATTATATCATCTTTTGATCCGGTACGCCGGGCTGTGGCCAAAAATGCTCTTGAACGTCTAATTTGTGATGGTCGTATTCATCCGGCCCGGATTGAAGAAGTTGTCAATAAGGTTCAGGGTGAGATCGATTTGACCATTAAAGATGCTGGTGAAAAAGCGATCTTTGATTTAGGTATGCACGGTATGAACCCTGAATTGATTCGCATGATCGGGCGTTTGAAGTATCGAACCAGCTACACCCAAAATATCTATGAGCACTCTTTAGAGGTTGCTTTTATCTGCGGCATGATGGCTGATGAATTAAAACTCCCCAACAAGACGGCTCGGCGGGCCGGTCTTCTCCATGACATTGGTAAAGCCATGGATCATGAGATTGAGGGCTCCCATGCGGTTATCGGAGCCGATTTTGCCAGGCGTCATGGCGAAGCTCCAGAGATTGTCCAGGCGATCGAGGCTCATCATGGTGATGTTGAGATCAAGCATCCCCTTGATGTTCTGGTGCAGGCCGCCGATGCCCTCTCCGGGGCCCGGCCGGGAGCTCGTAAAGAGATGCTTGATGCCTACATTAAACGTCTTGAGGCCCTTGAAGATATTGGTAACTCCTTTAAAGGGGTTGAAAAAACTTTTGCCATTCAGGCCGGTCGTGATGTGCGGGTGATGGTCAATCATGAGGATATCAGCGATGCAGACGCGGTCGTTTTGTCGCGTGATATTGCCGGAAAAATCGAGAAAGAGCTGACCTATCCCGGACAGATTCGGGTGACTGTGATTCGTGAGACCAGGGCTTTCGGTGTGGCCAAATAGGCGGGGATCAGGTTAGTGATCAAGTTACTTTTTATTGGTGATATAATCGGTCGGCCCGGTCGTCAGGCGGTCGCTTCGCTATTGCCCGGCCTCAAGAACGAGCATGCTTTTGACCTGGTGATCGCCAACGGTGAAAATGCTGCCGGCGGTTTTGGTCTGACCCCAAAAATAGCAGATGAGATTTTCGGGTTGGGCATTGATGTCATTACCAGTGGCAACCATATTTGGGATCAGAAGGAGATCGAACCTTACCTGCGACAGAATTATCGGCTCTTGCGGCCAGCTAATTATCCGGTCGATGATCTTGGCAAGGGTGCAATTGTGGTTGAGCTTGAGCGACGGCCGCAGATTAAAGTCGGGATTATAAATCTGGCTGGCCGGGTTTTTTTGGGGCCGGCTGATTGTCCTTTTCGCACAGGACGTGACCTGGTGGCGCGACTAAAAACCGAGACTTCTATTATTGTGGTTGATTTCCATGCTGAAGCAAGCTCTGAGAAAACTGCTCTTGCTACTTTCCTTGATGGGCAGGTCTCTCTTTTTGTGGGGACACACACCCATGTGCAGACTGCTGATGAGAGAATCTTACCCCGAGGTACCGGCTACATAACTGATGTCGGGATGGTAGGTGGCCGAAACTCGGTGATCGGCATGAAACCTGATCGTGTAATAGAGAAGTTTCTTAATGGTAAACCGCAACGTTACGAGGTTGAAAAGAAAGAGCCCTGGTTGTCGGCGATCATCGCTGAGATTGACGAAGACAGCGGGCAGGCGAGATCTCTGCAGCGTTTGCAAATTCCTGCTTGATCATGTATTAAAAAAGGACGGTTTCTGTACCGTCCTTTTTTAATGTGTTGATTGCGATGGCGAGGTTGACCGATGCGAGTAGGTGATTTACAGCAAATCATGTTGCAGACAGATACGGTAGGCAAAGTCCAGCAGCAGGGGGCGCATGGGGCTGAGGTTGAGCAAAGTAAACTTGCGGCTCAGCAACTGGCCGAAGCGAAGGAGAAAGAGAAGCAGGTTCAATCCATGGAGTCGGCCGATACGGTTTTGATCAGGGATCGTGAGACACGTCGGGATGATAAAGATCAAAGTGATAATGATGAACCGGGTGCCGATTCTGGAGCCGGGGGAGAAACAAAGCCAGAGTCCGATATGCTTCCTGGCCAAGCCGGAAAGCATATAGATATCAGGGTATGATCTCCTAGTCACGAAGCTCATCAAGCAGTGTCTCTATTCTTTTAAGCTCTTCTGTTTTTATGGCAGTTGTCAGTCGGTCGTCGCCGGCAAGTTGTTCGGAGTGTTCCAGAGCCATTTCCGTACTTGTCAAAAGGTCGATAAAAAAGGTGCTTGTCAGCTCACGACATTCTTCAATATGGTGACGCAGGAAGGCGTATTTGAGTTGCTCTCGAAAGTTTCCCAGCCAGCGAGGTAACTCTTTAAGAGTTGCCTTTTTCAGTTGTTGTCCATACTCTTCGCCAAGTGGTCGGCGATTTTTAAGGCGGGTTATTTTTTTGCTCCAGAGCACGGCCAGGTCGTGAATCTTGTCGATAATGGCGAAACGTTCTTCGGCTTGACTGATCATCGTAAACTCTGGCATCTCTCCGTCGATTTTAACCGGTAACGGGAGCTCCTCCTGAGTGGCACTCTCCTTTCCGATAAGGTTGTCGCAGAGAATAAAAAGCGGAGCACAGCCATTTAACAGGCGCTCATTGATCTCCTGGTGTAAAGATGCCAAGAATTTTACGGTCTCGATAACCACCCTCTCTCTGAGTTGAGGTGGAATGGTGATCTGAAAGTGGTTGTCGATGATTCGAACCGGGGTTAATGGGTTGCGGCTTTTTTCCGGCAAGAGCTCAAGAGGAGGATGATAACTGTCAATTATCCGGCTCAAATATCTGTGCAGGCTGTTGCCTCCCTTATCATTTAGCCAATTCGTGATTCTAATATAGCTGTATTTCTCGATATCGGTACAGATTCCGGTAATGATACGCTCGGTCTCTTTGAGGATAGCATCGATTTTATGACGGTTGGCATGTTGGCAGGTTTGGTCTGAGCTTAACGTATCATCCTCTGTTGAGAGTCGGGTGAGTTGGTTTGCAATCAGGCGTTGTGTGCTGCCGACAATCTGTTGTAGGCGTTTTTCACTGTGTTGTAGCAGCGCAGTGGTGGCCTCATTTTCCCCCAGATCAATCAGGCGGTTCAGAAAATCTTCCGCACCTTTGGTTGAGGTTGCAAGTTTTTCGCCTTCCTCCTGCCATCGCGCAAAACGTTGTTGACAGGCTTTATTTAATTGGGCAAAGATTTCCGGCCGGGACCAGAAAAGGGCAAGTGCTGAGAAAGCATAGAGCGGTTGGGTGAAGCCCAGTTCCCGCAGCTCTTCAGTGCAGCGATCAATTATGGTTCCAAGTTCTTTTTTGTTGGGATGTTCATCAAGGTCGAGGTTTATAACGAAGAGCAGGCGTTCTTCCAGGCCTAGTTCTCGCAGATGTTCGAGCAATTGATAGTCGGCCTGACGCAGACCGATACGGCTGCTGATAACATAGATAAGGGCCGGGCTTTCACCAAGCTGCTGGACGATAACGCTCTGATGACTGGGGTTGGGGGTGTCTAGGCCGGGCAGGTCTCGTAAAGCCAGGTATGGGGGTAGTAGTTTAAGGGCGGCCTTGATCTGGATGCCGAGCAGGTAAGGGGATAGGGTCTCATCGCGGATGAATAGTCGATAACGATGATCGTCGGGGTTGTTGATTATGAAATCAAGTTGTTGGTTAAGGTAATGCTCGGCAACCTTCTCCGCGCCATTGATGAGGTTACGTAAGAGGCGATAGGATTCGTTGAAAATGCCGTGTCGGGTAAGAGTGCTACGGTGTTGGTAATTATTGAGCAGGGCATCAATTTGCAAGCGGTCGCCCGCTTTGAAAAGAGAGAGTTGGCGCTCACCTAAATCATCACTGAAGAGTAGGTTGACGGCCTGGGCAAACATTTCATTGATGGTGGTTTCGGGCTGCAGTTCAATGTGAGCGGAAAAGTTTTTGCCGGTACTTACGGTTGTGGGGAAACTGGTGGTTATGCCGGCTCCGGTTGGCAATAGGTCGGCTCCGGCCAGGGTGTTTATGAGGGTGCTTTTGCCCGATTTGACCGGACCTATGCAGGTGACGGGTAAGCTAAAGCTGGTGCGTAAGTCAGCCAAAGTCGTAAGGGTCTGGCGCCAGCGTTGCAGGTGGTTATTGCCTTGCGGCCAGTCGGTTTCAAGCTTTGCAAGAATGTTGTCAAGTTTTTTTGTTCTGGCACTGAAGGTTTTTGCCGGTTCGTTGTCGAGGCTGTTTTTGGTCATAGTTATCAGTTTAAAGTCAAGAAATAGAGTGTTTTTCGGGCGAACCCGACTTTCTGGGCGCAATTTGCGAGATTTTTGCTGGTTAATTAACGAGAATTGGGTCAGGTCGGGTGTTGTTTGTGTTTGATTGATAAAATATTATGGCACAATGATGGAGTTGATGCAAGATGTAAAATGATTTGTAAAGAATATCCCGGGGCTATTTTCTGCTTGACAAAGAGGTGCTTGATAATGTACAAAACGCGGCTTGTCTAAGCTGTTGCGGGCCCATAGCTCAGCTGGAAGAGCCACCGGCTCATAACCGGTAGGTCCCTGGTTCGAACCCAGGTGGGCCCATTGACTGTGAAAGGATATTTCCTCCAGGGTTTTTGAGAAGAGATGCCGATTGTCGGAAATTTATCTATCTACTATATATATGCCGGTCGTGACTTTGCCACTAAGGTTGAGTCTCAGGCGAACGGAAAGATGAAAGTGCACCCCAAGAAGGTGCACTTTTTTTGTTGTTGGGGTTCCCTCTTATGAGTCCTGTTGCGGGCGTCTATAATCAGATCAGTCACGGTACCTTGATCGATTATCTTAACGCGAAGATCCCGCCTGAATTGTGTGAGTCTTGGGATAATTGCGGCCTGCAGGCCGGTAGTCGACAGTGGCCGCTTAAGGGGATACTCTGTTGTCTTGACTTCTCTCCGGCCGTAGTTACCGAGGCGCTTGCTGTCGGCGCCAACTTCATTTTAAGTCATCATCCACTCCTCTTTAAGCCTTTAAAAAGATTGGATATTGATCTCTTTCCAGGTAACCTTCTCCATCAGGTTTTGACCGCCGGTATAACCCTCTTCAGCGCTCATACCAATCTTGACATTGTGGCTGGAGGGGTTAATGATCATTTAGCCAGGTTGCTTGGCGTGACCGACTGTTCGCCTTTGATATCGCATTTCGAGGAACTCTACAAGTTGGTGACCTTTGTTCCTCCCGTCGATGCTGAACGGGTTGGAAATGCTCTGTTTGCCGCTGGGGCCGGGCGGTTGGGCGCTGGTCGCTATAGTGAATGTTCATTCCGTTCCCCCGGGGTCGGGAGTTTTAAGCCTGCTCCCGGGTCATCGCCCAAAGTCGGTGAAGTAGGCAGAATTAATCTAGTTGATGAGATTCGTCTTGAAACTGTGCTTGACAAGAGCTTGCTGGTAAGCGTGTTGGGAGCTTTGTATCAGGCTCATCCTTATGAGGTTCCGGCTTATGATCTCTATCCCATGCAGCTTCCAAAAGGTACTTGTGGGTCGGGCCGGGTTGGTATATTGGAAGATGATATGACCTTGGCGGAATTTGCCGGTTTTGTTAAGCGGCAGCTTGGGATCGATTCCCTGCGGCTGGTTGGTAATGAACCTGTGCGTAAGGTCAAAAAGATAGCTTTTTGTGGCGGCAGTGGTTTTTCCCTTTACAAGCAAGCACGCGCGGCTGGAGCTGATCTCTTTATTACCGGAGATTTGAAATATCATGAGGCCCGTGAGGTTTTCGAGCAGGATGGAATTCCGATTCTTGATGCCGGCCATTTTGCGACGGAAAAACCTGTGCTGGAGGTTTGCGCCGCCTGGTGCCGTGAATTTATGTCAGATTATAATGTGTCGATGGCGGTCACTATCTCTCAATCTGAGCGGGAACCCTGGGTATCTTTATAAAGTTCGTTTATATTTTTGTTGACAGGTAAAAAATCAGATTTTACAGGAGGAGAAAACGTTGGAAAAACAGATGCAGCTGCTTTGGGAGCTTCAAGAGATCGATGCAGGACTGGACAAGATTCGTGATGCTCAGGAGAGTTTTGCCCCTAAACTTGACAATATAAAAGAGGACATTGCGTTGCTGGAAGATGCCGCTCAGGAGTATCAGCAGGAGCTGGCAGCTAAAGAGGTAGAGCGTCGGGATATTCGGGATGTGGTGGAGCGTCTTAAAGGTCTGATTGCGCAATCAAAAGAGAAAATTACCCAGATCTCAAATAATAAAGAGTATTTTGCAGTATTGAAAGAGCTCGAACATAATCAGAAATCAGTCGAAAAACAGGAGGTTGAGCTTCTCGGATTAATTGAGGAGATTGATTCTATCAAAGAGCAGATTGCCGATAATGAGAATGAGTTGACGGCAAAGCACGATGCTATGGCTAAAGAAGAAAAGGCAATTTCTAATAAAACAGCTACTCTTGAAAGGAAGATCAAGGCTGGAGAGAAGGGTCGTCAGGCCAAAGCCAAAGAAATTGATGAGATTTTCCTACGCCGTTATCAGCGTATCCGTAGGCGCTTTAATAATGCCGTAGTGCCGGTCGAAAATGGAACTTGTCGAGGTTGTAATGTGAATGTTCCTCCTCAGGTCTACATCGATCTTTTGAAAGGCCTGGAGTTGATGAATTGTCCCAACTGTCAACGCATTATGGTTAATCGTAACGATGTTGACAGTGAAAAATAACAAAGATAGCAAGACTGAAAAGTAGGCCGGAGTAGGCTGGATGATCGCTGGTGACTCTCCCCGCAGGCGTGAGGAGAGGCGCGGGAGGAAAGTCCGAACACCACAGAGCAGGATGCTTCGTAACGCGAAGTCCTGGTGACAGGCAGGCAAGTGCCACAGAAAATAGACCGCCCTCGGTGTTAGCCGAGGGTAAGGGTGAAACGGTGAGGTAAGAGCTCACCAGTGCCGATGGTGACATCGGTAGCTTGGTAAACCCCATCCGGTGCAAGGCCAAATAGGTTTCGTTGTCTTCTTTATGGAGATTGAGGCGGCTCGTCTCAAGTGATTTGCTGGTGACAGCAGATTCGGCGAAGCGGGTAGGCTGCTTGAGGTTGCGAGCAATTGTAACCCTAGATGAATGGTCATCACTTCCGCTTGGCGGAAGCACAGAATTCGGCTTACAGGCCTGCTCCGGCCTATTTTTTGTTTGAAGGTATCAAAATGTTATGACTGAGCTAAACATTAATGACCTTATGGGTGGTGATCGGCGTCAATTTTACCGGGTGGCACCATCTGTCGAAGAACCGATTGTTATCAAGATTGCCGCCGGAGCCTTTCCTCTGATTGAAATCAGTGGCGGGGGCTGTCGTTTGCCGATTGCTGTCCACTCAAAGCTCTCTGATTATGATATTCTGGATCTGTGTTTGCCCGGAAAGAGTGCTCCGATCCATGTTAAAATACGCTTTGTGAACAAGGGAGAGAAGACTTTTAGTGTTGAGTTTGTTGACCTTGATACGGCCATGCGCAAGGAGATCTGTAGCTATGTTCGGGCGCGTGAAATTGAACTTGTCCGCCGTTTCCGCGCGCCAGCCGTAATGGCTTAGTAAAAGTTCTTAATGTCGTGACAACTCCTCGAGTTTTACAAGGATGTGCCCCTGGGATGCTATATAGCTGGGCCCTTTACAAAGTCATTAGCTGTCGGCTTCGATCACTTCCGCCTCTAAGCCATTATTTTTCTTGATCGCTTCTTTTGCCAGTTTCCTGCCGAAAGCCAGTGCCTCCTTATTCAGTTTTTCAGTGCCATCCGGCACCCTGGCGCTGACCGCAGCCTGCAAAGCTTGGATGGAGACCACCTTGGTCGTCTCGCAAATAACCCCCAGTGCAACTATATTACTGAAAAGCTCTTTGCCGAACTTCTCGCGAGTGCGTGAGGATATGGGAATTGCCAGGGCGCTACTCGTCGGAATCTGGTTTACATAGGTTGTGTCGACGATGAAAATGCCCCCGGCTTTCAAGTCGAAGGAGTATTGGTCACTGGCTTTTTGACTCATCGCCAGCAGAATGTCAACCCAGGTCGCTTTCGGAAAATAGATTGGGCCATCGGCGATGATGATTTCGGCCCGGCTCGCGCCGCCCCGCGCCTCAGGACCATATGATTGGCTCTGGACGACATTTTTATTATCTAAAATCGCGGCTTCAGCGAGAATGATGCCGGCGGTAATCAATCCCTGACCACCGCTGCCTGCTAGTCTTATTTCGGTTTGAGTCTGCTTCACTCCGGTTTCCCTTTGGCTTGGTTTTGCGCCTGTTCTATAATAGTGTCGTACTGTTCGCAGAACTCCGGCAGATCTTTTTCTATGAGAACACCAGTGACAATCCGTCCTTCGAGTTCTTTGGGGCTCATCTTGTCGGCCCGACTTTTATCCACGGCCACCTCCTTTTGCCATTTCAACATTTCTACGGCACTGCCTTTGTGGTTGATGCGGCCGTATGTGGTTGGGCAGTGAGTGATGACCTCGACTACGGAGAACCCTTTGTGCAGGATCGCTTTTTTGATGATATTCTGGAGTTGCAGGACGTGGTAGCTGGTTGTACGGCCGACAAAGGTGGCACCGGCTGCTTCAACCAGGGCTGAGATATTGAATGGTCTCTCGATATTGCCGAGTTTGCAGGTGTAGGCTTTATCGCCATGGGGTGTGGTTGGGCTGTACTGGCCTCCGGTCATGCCGTAAATATAATTGTTGACGATTATGGTGGTAATGTCAATATTACGGCGGCAGGCATGGATTAAGTGGTTGCCACCGATTGCGGTGGCGTCACCGTCACCGGTGGCGACCAGCACTTTTAGTTCCGGTCGGGCCAATTTCAGGCCGGTTGCAAAGGGCAAAGCTCGGCCATGGGTCGTATGCAGGGTGTTGAAGTCGACGTAGACCGGGGCTCGTCCAGTACAGCCGATGCCTGAGACGAAAGCGATATCATTTTTGTCGATAGCTAGATCGTCGATAGCCCGCAGCATATTTCCCAGGATCGTTCCGATGCCGCAACCGGGGCACCAGATATGGGGGAATTTCTTGCTGTGGCGAAAATATTTGTTGACCAGTTGACTGTTGCTGATCATCGTACCATTCCTTTGACTGTTTTAACGATTTCATCCGGGGCGATGATTGTGCCGTTGACCCGATTGAGTTTCTCAATTACCGCCTTGCCGGCGTTGACTCGCAATACTTCACGATAGATTTGGCCCATATTGAGTTCCGGGACGAGAATGGTTTTGAGTTGCGGCAGATAATGCTCTATAGCGAAGCGTGGAAAAGGCCAGAGCGTGCCGAGTTTGATCAGGCCTACCTTGATGCCTGATTTACGTAACTGCTCCAATGCCGAACGGGCAGACAGAACCATGCAACCGTAGGCGATAATAGCATGTTCGGCGTCCTCCATTAATTCGTAATCAACCAAGCAGATTTCACGAAAACCGCGTTCGATCTTGCTGAAAAGGCCGCGAATATTATCGCGGGCTTCGCTGGGGTTGGTGGTGGGAAAGCCTTTGGCATCATGCACCAAGCCGGTAATGTGGTAGCGGTAGCCGTCGCCGAAACTGGCCATTGGTGCAACCCCGGTGGCGGAACGTTCGTAAGGCAGATACCATTCCGGTGGCATGTTAGGTTGAACCCGGTTGACTCGTTCGACCATGGATCGGGGCGGCAGATTGACTCGGGCACGCATATGGCCGATGACCTCGTCCATCAAGACGATGACCGGATTGCGGTATTTTTCGGAGAAATTGACCGCTTTAATGGTGTAGTGAAAGGCCTCTTCAACACTGGATGGGGTCAGGACA
Source organism: Candidatus Tharpella sp. (assembly GCA_021161425.1). Taxonomy (GTDB): domain Bacteria; phylum Desulfobacterota; class Anaeroferrophillalia; order Anaeroferrophillales; family Tharpellaceae; genus Tharpella. Next base: position 37,336 of record JAGHAQ010000072.1, read on the forward strand.
ATGATAGGATGGTCGCCGTGGGTGCCCCAGCGCGCCTGCATGACATCCCCTTGTGAAGGGCTCGTCGGTAGACCAGTTGAGGGGCCGACCCGCATGACATTGACAATTACCAGAGGGATCTCGGTCAGGCAGGCAAAGCCTAAGTTCTCCTGCATCAGGGAAAATCCCGGTCCAGAGGTTGCGGTCAGGGTTTTTCGGCCTCCGATGGAGGCTCCGATGATGGCGGCGATACTGCCGATTTCGTCCTCCATCTGGATGAACTTGCCTCCGGTCTCCGGTAGACGATCAGATAGAATCTCGGCTATCTCCGTCGATGGGGTGATCGGGTAGCCGGCGAAAAAACTGACTCCGGCGGCTAAGGCTCCTTCCGCGACGGCCTCGTTGCCCTGCATTAATTGGTAGGAGGTTTTTTTACTCATTGTTTCTCCTCCCTGGAGTCAGCAACCGGTCTGGCTTCCTCGACGTTGATGGCAAAGTCGGGGCAACGGATTTCGCACATGTGACAGGCGATGCACTTTTCAGGGGCTTTGGCAAAGACTCGGCTGTTTTCATCCATGGACAGCACCTCTTTGGGGCAGAAGGCGACACAGATGCCGCAACTTTTGCACCAGTCGGAAAATATCGTAATTTGGGGATGGCTTTCAAGGGTTAATTCTTTGCGCTTGTCGTTTTTTGAACCCATGGTTTTTTCAGTTCTATAGATTTATAGTTAATAGTTGGTAAATTGACTAAGACTCAAATTGCTTTACTTGGTTAACTTTTTTGGTTCATAGACGCAGTAGGGTTCTTCAGCCATGTAGTTACCGGTTGCCTCAAAAGCCCGGGCCCGGCAGCCGCCGCAAACCCTTTTGTATTCACAAATGCCGCATTTTCCCTCGAGGGCGTCGTAATCCCGCAAGCGAGTGAAAACCTGAGACTCCTCCCAGATCTTCTGGAAGTTGGTTTCAAGAATGTTGCCGGCCTTGGCTTCGAGATAGCCGCAGGGTTGGGCATCACCGGTATGGGAGACAAAACAGAAGCCGATACCTCCCAAACAGCCGCGGGTGACGGCATCCAGGCCATGGGTCTTGAAGGTTACTTTCTTACCATCAGCCTTGCTGCGTTGCCGTAAGATACGCATGTAGTGGGGAGCACAGGTCGCTTTGAGCTGGAGGGAAACCTTGTCGCGCTGGTCGTAAAACCAGTTTAAGGTTCTCTCATACTCTTCAGCCGGGATCTCCTGCTCTTCGAGCTCTTTACCACGACCTGTGGGGACCAACAGAAAGATGTGATGAGCAACAGCTCCCAGTTTGACCGCGAGATCGAGAATCGCCGGAATTTCCGTAAGATTGAGTTTGGTAATGGTCGTGTTGATTTGAAATTCAAGGCCGTTATCGCGGGCATAGTCCAAGGCTCTCAGAGAATTGGCGAATGCGCCTTTGACCTGACGGAAATTATCATGGGTCTCGGCATTAGCACCATCCAGGCTGACACTTATTCGTTGGATACCGCTGGCGATCATGCATTTGATACTACCCTGGTCAACTAAGGTGCCGTTGGTCGCCATAACCATGCGCAGTCCCAGTTTAGTACCGTAGGCGGCCAGTTCATAGATATCATCTCGCAGCATCGGTTCACCGCCGGTCAGGATGATGACCGGTTTGCTGAAGGAGGCAACGGTATCCAGGAAAGAGAGAGCTTGTTTGGTGTCCAGTTCACCCGGGTAAGGGCCTTTTTCAGCTGAGGCCCGACAGTGGATACAAGAGAGGTTGCAACTTCTGGTGGTTTCCCAGGCGATCATTCGCAATTCCGGAATCTCTTTTTCAATGGGATGTTTGGGGGCTGTTTTTTCGTTTTCTGGGTGCATGCTGGATTACCTTGAGATTTGCAGTCAAACCAGGTTGTTCGGTTGACATGGTTAGTAGTTTCCATTATTGGTTAAGCGTGATCGCCAGCATAAACTATGGTAGTAGCTTTTGGCAAGAAAAATGTAGTTATTTTACTTGTGGGCCGGTAATTTACCTCTTCTTAACCTTGTTTTTGCTTTTATATCAAGGGCTCGATTTATTTATGTCTCAAGCAAACCCTTTTTTGCTTTCGGAATGGCGGGCCATGATCTTGGCAGCCGGCTTTGGCACTCGTTTAAAACCCCTGACCGAGTGGATGCCGAAACCCCTGATCCCAGTTGCGGGGATGCCGCTGTTGGCGCTCTCTCTTAAGCGTTTCAGAAAACTTAAACCACGGATTCTGGTGGTTAACGGGCATCATCTCTCTGGGCAACTAGAGACTTTTTTGCGGCAATCATCTTATGGTTTTCAGCAAACCGAGTATCTTTATGAGCCTTTGATCCTGGATACCGGAGGGGCTGTCCGCAACGCTTCACGCTATCTGCGCGGCCCTTTCTTTGTGACGGCAAATGCTGATATTGTCAGTGATATTCCTCTGCATGAGGCCGTTGCTCAACATCTTAAGCGTCGGGCCCTGGTGACTATGCTGCTCCATGATCGGGCCCGCTATAATCAGGTTGAAGTTGACCCTAAGGGACGAATCATGGGCTTTGGCCGTTCCCAGGTAGCCTCCGGAAATCGGATTTTAGCCTATACAGGTATTCAGATCTGTTCTCCTTTGCTACTTGATTTGATGGAGCGGGAATCCGACCGTCCGTTTTCTCTGATCACTTTTTACAATCGCCTTCTGGTGGCCGGCCGGCTTGATATCTTAGGCCATGTTGTGGATACGCAGAGCGACTATTATTGGCGGGATGTTGGAACCCCGGACGATCTTATTGCAATTGAGCATGATTTAAGCAATGACACAGGCCTTGCTGCCAGATTGGGAATTATTTAGTTTTGTACGTTATCTATAATATTGTACTTTGCACTTTACTGCTGCTGCTCTGGCCGGGTTTGTTGTGGTATATGCATCGGCGACAGGGGAGTTTAGAGGGCTTAAGAGAGCGTTTGGGCCGCGGCTGGCCGCAGCAGCAATCTAAGTCTGGAGGAGAATCCCGAACCGTCTGGTTTCATGGGGCATCGGTTGGTGAAGTACAGATGTTGGTGCCGCTGATTCGGGCCTGGCAGAAACGGCATCCGGAAACCGAGCTATTACTGACGACGATGACCTTGACCGGTCGCCAAACCGCCAAAAGGCTTTTTCCTGAAGCCCGAGTTGTGTTGTTGCCGCTTGATTTGCCGGGTTTATGGACCCTTTTTTTTCGCCATTTCCAACCCACATGTCTGATTATCGCCGAGACCGAACTCTGGCCCAATCTGTTCCATTATGCCGGTCGTCAAGGACTGCCTTTGGCTCTGGTCAATGCCCGACTCTCTTTGCAAAGCTTCACCCATTACCAGTTTTGCCGGTTTTTTACCAGGTCCATGTTTGCAAGCCCTGTCGTCGTTGTGGTTCAGGATCGAGTTTCGGGTCAACGTTTCGCAGAACTCGGCACATCTCCTGAACGGATTGTTTTAAGCGGCAATATGAAATTTGATCTGCTTCCCCACGAAAATAGTGAGGAGCAAACCCTCTATCAGAATCTCTTTGCTGACGAAATTCCGGTTGTCGTGGCCGGGTCTACGCATCCCGGGGAAGAGGAGATGATTCTTAACGTCTGGGAAAAATGTGCTTTACAATCTCCTGAAATTTTCAAGTCCGCTTGCCTGGTGTTGGCTCCTCGTCATCCGCAGCGTTTTGCCGAGGTGGCGGATTTTCTGACCTTAGGGGAGGTCGATTTTCTGCGTTTTTCATCCCTTAAAGAGAGATCGCCATCCGTCACTTTGCCGAAAATACCGTCGGTTTTGTTGCTCGATACCCTTGGTGACCTGATTTACTTTTATCGTCTGGCCCGTTTTGCGATTATTGGTGGCACCCTGGTTCCCGGGATCGGTGGCCATAACCCCTTAGAGGCAGCGGTTTTTGCCAAAGCGGTCGTTCATGGCCCCTATACTGCTAATTTCAAAGATGGTTTTGGTTATCTTGATGATCAGGGCGGGGGGCTGTTGGCCTCCAGCCAGGGGGAGTTGGGTGATTTTTTCAATCGATGCTTGCGGGAGCCCCGCTATGCTCAAGATGAGGGCCTTAAGGCGGCCGCCACCGTGCATCGGCATCGTGGAGCGGTGAGCCTAACTCTAGCCTTTTTGGAACAATCTTTTGGGGTGTCATAGGAAGATAAAGTTTGACTTTTTCACTCTCATTTCGTTACAATCAAAGACTGTGATTTTTACGAAGTCATCAAGGCCACTTCTTAAATCTGTGGCCAGGTTGGAAATTATATTGAAAGGAAAACTTTTATGGCTAAATTAAATAATGGAATGACCTATAAGGACGCTGGGGTCGATATCAAAGCTGGTAACCGCTTGGTTAAAAATATCGCTCCTTTGGTGAAGGAGACTTTTCGACCTGAAGTACTGGCCGATATCGGTGGTTTCGGAGCGCTTTTCTCTCTGCGGGTGGAAAAATATCGTGATCCCGTGCTGGTCTCTTCCACCGATGGTGTTGGAACCAAGCTGAAACTCGCTTTTTTAGCAGATAAACATGATACTATAGGTATCGACCTGGTGGCCATGGTGGTTAACGATATTGTGGTTCAGGGGGCCGAGCCTCTTTTCTTTCTTGATTACCTGGCAACCAGTCGACTGAATGTTGAGCGTGCTACCGAGATCA
>JAGHAQ010000073.1 GCA_021161425.1 Candidatus Tharpella sp.
GGATAAGATTGTGGTTCGCTTCGCTCACACAATCTATCCTTATTCGTTAGGCATTTACTACGCTATTTTAGGTAATTTCCCGGCGGCGATAATTGGAGTTCTGTGGGCTGTTTTATTTGACTGGGCTGACGGAATTGTGGCTCGCCAAATGAAGGGGCGAACAGATCACCACCGGGCTTTTGGGGGGCAACTTGATTCGCTGATAGATATTGTAAGCTTTGGTGTCTTCCCTGCCGTTTTCCTCTTAAGCTATGGCAAGTTCAGTCTATGGTTCTTGCCCGGAGCATTTCTTATTCTCGCCACCTGCGCTATAAGATTGAGTTATTTCAACATTTTCGGTTTAGTTAATGATAAAACCTATATGGGGCTGGCATTAGACAACAATGTTATTATTCTTGCTTTTGTGTTTTTGTTTGAAGGTTTTATTAATCACACAGTTTTTTCAATTATCCTTTATGCACTATTAATGGTCTCTCTGGGGTTTAATTTAGCCCCGATACGAACACCTAAATTTGCCGGAAAATGGTTTTATGTACTTATTGTCTATACTTTATTATTGACAACTATCTACGGCTGGATACAGTTACAAAGATAAGATCAAATTGTAACAAAACTCTCCGAACTTAACATTATAGAGCGAGAATGTAGAAATCAGTTTCTTTCTTAAGTTGTGAATTTTTACGTGCTCCAAGAGTACTTCCTCACTATCGCTCAGGGCGAAACTGGTTTAAATATTCTTTTATTTGACATACCGAGATATCTGCAATAGGATGCGCTTAACCCACATTCAGCATCAGAACCGGAAAGGATTCAATAAAATTATGTCACAAGAAAGGATTGACCTGAAAACCGTAAAACATGTCGCCGCGCTGGCGCGGATCGAGATGAACGAGGATGAGCTGGCGCAGTATGGCAATCAATTAAACGAGATTCTCGGTTATGTCGATAAATTGCAGGAACTCGACACCACGGATGTGCCGCCGATGGCCCATGTCACGGCCAGCGCAACCCCGATGCGGGAAGACCGCCTGACTGAGGGTCTGGGAGAGAGAGTACTTAATAATGCACCGCAACGGGAGGAACGCTTCTTCAAGGTTCCTCAGGTTATTGAATAAATGAAAGTTGTACCGTCGTCATGAGTACTTTTCAGACCTTAACCTGGTTAAGAGAAAAAAGATCTCTGCGCCTACTTGACCAACGTCGCCTGCCAACCGAAGAGTTTTTTCTTGAGTGTAGAGATCTACAGCAGGTGGCTGAGGCGATCAAGACCCTGACGGTTCGCGGGGCTCCGGCAATTGGCGTAGCGGCCGCCTATGGCGTGGTTATTGGAATTCAGGAAGCGGTTGCAGCCGGAAACAGCATCAACGCGCAAACGTTGGCCGACATTATCGAAAAACTAGCCGCCACCCGGCCGACAGCGATCAATCTTTTCTGGGCTCTGGAAAGAATGAAAAAGGCCGGGGAAAAGAGCCTGAAGAATGATTTTGATAAAGACGACTTAAGGGATCTCCTGCTCGCCGAAGCTGACCGAATTTATGCTGAAGACGATCAGGCTCATCATCAATTAGGAGAATTCGGAATTCAACTGATTCCGGCCGGAGCCAGAATCCTGACCCACTGCAACGCCGGCGCTCTAGCTTGTGCTGAGTATGGTACGGCTTTGGGGGTTATGCGGGCAGCGCAGGCGGCGGGTAAAAATATCAAAGTCTACGCCGATGAAACCCGACCCCTGTTACAGGGATCGCGCCTGACGACATGGGAATTACTTAAAGAAAAGATCCCGGTCACTCTGATCTGTGACAATATGGCGGCCCATTGCATGGCCAAAGGGATGATCGATCTGGTTATCGTCGGAGCCGACCGGATCGCCGCTAATGGCGATACCGCCAATAAGATCGGCACCTACAGCGTCGCCTTGGCGGCCAAAGCCCACAACCTACCTTTCTATGTAGCGGCCCCGACCTCAACCATCGATTTTTCACTGGCTGATGGTGCGGCGATCCCAATCGAAGAGCGCGACCCCGATGAAGTGCGTTTTTTTGGCGAAAAACGCACCGCCCCGGCAGAGGTTGCGGTCTACAACCCCGCCTTTGACATCACCCCGGCGACTCTGATCAACGCTATCATCACCGAAAAAGGTATCTTTACCCCCAACCAACTCTCCGGCGTCCGCTAATCTACTTGGAAGGCATGATCTTGACCTTAGCCTTGCCCTCTTTGCCACCGAAAACTTCCGCCTGATTCTGATTCAGATAGATGATAATGCGCTCGCCGGTTACCCGGTTTTCACCCTGCCACATAACCGCATTTCCGGTCATTGTAACCTTTCTTTCGGCCTGAATCAACTCGGCCCGCTCACAAGTAACAAACTTGTCGGCCTGATTCAATTTAACATTGCCGACAGCGACCGCCTTAAGCAGTTTCTGACTCTGCATATCAAAATAATTGACCACCTTATCGGCGTAAAGAACCATATCCTTCTGCTGGGCAACAACTTTACCACCAAAAGTGATAATCCCTTTCTGGCGGTCGGCTTCGGTCCAGTCGGAGATAATCTCCAAGGGATCATCCTGCTGCCCCAAACGCGTCTGAGGACGCGGATCTCTGATCACAGGGGAACCATCAGATCCACTCTGGCCGACACCAGCTACGCCCGGGGCCGCCTCGAACGCGGTCTGCGGGGAGCGCGAGGGACCGCTCTTAAACAGCGACTCAGATACCTCACTTTTACTTTCCGCCTTGCCTCGCTTTGTTGGGGGCACGGGCCGATAGAGAGAGGAGAAGGTCACCTCTTTGGCCTGTTCTCCCCCACTTTTCTGGCCACTCAACATATTGAAGAGCCGGGGAGAATATTTCTCCGGCATAAAGGTGGTTGTCAGATAGCGATCACCAATGTCATAATCTTTAACTAAGAAATAGTCTCGGGCCATAAAGAGCAGAGGGAGTCCAGGCCCTTCATCTTTTTCCAGCCAGGGCCGGGCCTCGACCGTAAAAGGGCTCTCGGGAAAAGCTTTGGTCAAAGTCAGCAGAGCCCGATGTCCGGCATCGGCATCACCTTTATTGAGGTGAGCCATGCCAATATAATAGAGCACCTTGTCATCGATAAAACCAGGATAGGTTTTGAGAAGGTATTCAAAACGAGCGATAGCTGAGTGAAATTTACTCAGCTTGTAATAGTAGAACCCGACATAAAACTCACGTTTTGCGAAACGCCGCTTGCAGTCATTTATGCGCTGAATAATTTTAGCTGTATAGGGAGGATGATCGGGATAACGAGCCAAGGCCTCCTGAAAAGTTTCCAGAGCCTGACGTAACGCTTCAAGATCAAGATCAATGGTTTTCAGAGCCACATAGTAGGTCATCCCGACTTGGTAAAAGGCGTAGGGAGCCTTAGAGTGATCCTCATTGAAGTTGATAAAATCATTATAGGTCCGGGCCGCATCCTCAAGCTCTTTACGGCAATAGGCGATATCGGCATTCCGCAAAAGAGCCAGTTTTGCATATTCGCTCTCGGGAAATTCATTCTGGACCACCTGAAACAGCTCATTCGCCCGTCTGTAACTCTTTTTCTGATAGGCCTTCTCGGCCTTCTGAAAAAGGATCTTCGGATTATCAGCAACTATCTCACGAAAAGCGCAGGAGGCCCCAAACAAGATAACCATCAGCAGGAGAACCATAAAAAGGAGCTTAAAATTAAAAAAGCACTGCCGGGCAGAGCTTTTTCCGCAACACTGAAGCATCACTCGGGATATTCCTTGATTTAATAAAATTGTTAGATTACTCTTTGATGATGTCGTGAAAAATCCGCTCTACTGCGTCGTTGTGATTTTTTTACGAGTGCATCACTCTTTAACAACCAAACACGAACCCTTTTCAATATTACAGATAGATAACTATGTCAACGCCAAAACATATTGATCCCGATTCCGTCCACGCCTTGGTCGCCAACCGTGAAGGTGAAATCTTTGATCATCCCGAATGGCTCATGCTCGGAGCCGCAGGCCTCAACCACCGCCGACCGGAAAGTAAAGAGTTAATTCCCCTGCCGTCCGGTAGCCGCCTCTTTTTCCTGCCGGACTGCCCGCCTCTGGGCTGGGATAGAGAAACCCGCAAAAAACGCCCGATAAGCCACCTTAACGGCGTCGGCAATTCCGGCCTACAGGGAGTTGCCGCCTTCCTGCCACCAGCCTACAGCCGTTTTTTACTGCCAGCCGTCTCCTACAAAAACAAAGAGTACACCCTGCCACTCTGGGCCTACACCGCCGTCGGTTGGTCGGAAGAGATCGGCTATGTGACTTGCGCTTGCCGGGTTGATGAAAACCGACAGTGGGAACCGGAATATTTTGACGATCACGAAGTCGTTGCCGGGGTTGACAAAAAATTGGCCCGCTACCCCGAAAACCGGCTGATCGACCATATGAGCCGCTGCGCCGTCGACTACCATTGCTTTGCCGCAAAAAACTTCTTTCTTGAACGCTGGGAGTGTCCGCTGCCGGTCTCGCCGACCTGCAACGCCAACTGTATCGGCTGTCTCTCCCATCAAGATGAAGTAGAGATTAAAAAAGGTGAAAGCTGTCCTGCCTCACATGAGCGCATCAACTTTGTACCAACAGTCACGGAACTCCTCGAAGTTGCTTTACCCCATATCGAGATCGCCGAGAATCCAGTCTTAAGCTTTGGCCAGGGCTGCGAAGGTGATCCTATTCTCCAGGCCGACCGCATCTGCGAGTTTGCCCTGGAGGTACGCAAAACAACCTCGGCCGGCACCCTCAACGTCAACACCAACGCCAGCCTGCCGAAAAAGGTTACAGCCATGGCAGCAGCCGGCATGGATGCCATCAGGGTCAGCCTCAACTCGGCCCGAGTCGACACCTATCTGCCTTACTACCGCCCCCGCAACTATTCCTTTGCCGACGTCCTTGACTCACTGCGAAATGCCAAGGAGGGCGGCCTCCATCTGGCCATAAACCTTCTCGTCATGCCGGGGCTTACCGATGCCGAAGCCGAGGTTGCAGCTTTACTTGAACTGATTGACAAATATCAAATCGACCAAGTCCAGATGCGTAACCTCTGCATCGACCCACGTCAGTACTACGATATTTTTGCCGATGATTTTGCCAACCCGATCGGCATAGTCAACCTTCTAGAGCGGTTAAAAAATAACTTTCCACACCTCCACATCGGCTATTTTAACCGCTTTCTCGGTTAAGACAGTAAGTCAAAATAATATATACATCTTACTTGCCTTTTCTTCCGTCTTCTACGTTACTCGTCGGTTACATAATACATTATGCGCCCTCCTCGTGCCTTGAAAACGAAATAAAATTCTGCGGAATTCGTACAAATTATCTTGGCTCACTACCTGAAAAATGAAACAGATTATCACCAGCGAAAAAAAACCGATCAAGCTCTGGCTCGATAACATTGAGCCTCAAGCCCTGGCCCAGGCGCAGAACCTGGCCAACCTGCCCTTTCTCTTTTCGCATGTGGCGGTGATGCCGGATGCCCACTTAGGTTACGGCATGCCGATCGGCGGGGTTATGGCAACTCTGGGAATGGTAATTCCCAACGCGGTCGGGGTCGATATCGGCTGCGGCATGTGTGCTGTCAAAACTTCATTACATTCGCTGTCAACAACCGCCCTGCAAGACACCCTAAACGAAATCAGAAAAAGAGTTCCGGTCGGTTTTCGTCATCATCAACGACGTCAAGACCCCGCCCTTATGCCGATCCCTCCGGATGGCTTTCGCCTCAAAGAGCTACCGATGGTCAGCCGTGAATACCGAAACGCCCAGACCCAGCTTGGTACCCTGGGTGGCGGCAACCACTTCATAGAAATTCAGAAAGGCAGTGACGGTTTTCTCTGGCTCATGCTCCACTCCGGCAGCCGCAATTTAGGTTTTAAGGTTGCCAACCATTACAATCGCCTGGCAATCGACCTCAATCGCCGCCAGGGGTCAACAATACCAACGAAATGGCAGCTCGCCTGCCTTGATATAAACAGCGAACTGGGACAAAAATATCTAGCAGAGATGACCTTTTGCATCGAATTCGCCTACGCTAACCGCCTCTTAATGATGGCCCGCATCCAGGAATCCCTGCGCATGATCGTGCCTGCTGTAACCTTTGCCGAGCCCATCAATATCGCCCACAACTACGCCGCCCGGGAGAAACATTTCGGCAAAAATGTCATCGTCCATCGTAAAGGAGCGACCCGGGCCCAAAACGGCGAAGTCGGTATTGTCCCGGGCTCGCAAGGCACCCCGAGCTATATCGTTAAAGGCCTGGGCAATCCGGAAAGCTTTCTCTCCTGCGCCCACGGTGCCGGCCGCATCATGGGCCGCAAACAGGCCCAACGCCGCCTCGATCTTAAATTTGAACAGAAACGCCTTGAAGATCAGGGCATCCTTCACTCCCTGCACCGCAACAAAGATCTCGATGAAGCCGCCGGGGCCTATAAAAATATTGACCAGGTTCTCGACAATCAGAAAGATTTGGTTGAGGTTATAATAGAACTTAGGCCGCTGGCAGTCATCAAAGGGTAAAATAGAAAAGGAGAAAAGAGATGAAGTATATCGGAGCCCATGTCAGCACCGCCGGCGGCGTCGCCAACGCCCCACTCAGGGCTCGGGAAATCGGGGCCAAAGCCTTTGCCCTCTTCACCAAAAACCAGCGCCGGTGGCGAGCCAAAACGTTAACCAAAAAAGAGATTGCCGCCTTTAGAAAGAATCTTAACGAGTGCGGTTTCAGACCGGAACATATTCTGCCACATGACAGCTACCTTATAAACCTGGCCCATCCCGAAGCCGATAAACGGCAGAAATCACTATCTGCCTTCATTGATGAATTTGAACGCTGCGAACAACTCGACCTGACCTTACTCAATTTTCATCCCGGCAGTACTTTGCTACAAATCAGCGATGAAGAGGGGCTTGAGATGATCGCACAAGCGGTCAATACAGCCTTGGCGAAAACCACTACCGTAACTGCAGTCATCGAAAATACGGCCGGCCAGGGTAGTAATCTCGGCCACCGCTTTGAACATCTTAAGGCCATCATTGATCAGGTTGAAGATAAATCCCGAATCGGCGTCTGTCTCGACACCTGCCACACCTTTGCTGCCGGCTACGATCTACGTACTCCCGAAACCTACGAACTAACTATGCAGGAGTTCGACCGTATCGTCGGTTTTTCATACCTCAAGGGAATGCACCTAAATGACGCCAAGATCACCCTCGGTAGTCGACTCGATCGCCATCACAGCATCGGCCAAGGCCACCTCGGCCTCGAACCCTTCCGCCTCCTGATGCAAGACTCCCGCCTCGACAATATCCCCCTGATCCTGGAAACCATCGACGACAAGCTCTGGCCCAAGGAGATCTCCCTGCTCTACACCCTGGCCAAAAAGCAAAAATGAGATGCAAGTCAGTAGCAAAACGACAGGATACAAGATAGTTTTCAGTGAAAATTTTTCCGTTGTAAAGATCGATAAATTCTTTTGGTGACAGCTCGACATTAATGTTATATTGATGACCGCTTTTAACCGGCACCAAAAGATACCGCAAATATTCAAACAGTTCAGGAAAAAGCTAAACAATGAAAAAAGTTCCCCTCTTAGGTTTTATCGGTAACAGCAACAGTGGTAAAACGACCCTGCTGACCACGCTGATTACCCACCTGACTGGCTCAGGCCTTAAGGTCGGGGCCGTCAAACATCATCATCGCTCTTTCACAATTGACCATAAGGGCAAGGACAGTCAGCGTTTCACGGCAGCCGGGGCCCGGAAAACAATTATCACCGGGCCTGAACAAACGGCCCTGATAGAACAAACTTCAACACAGCTCCCGCTGGATGATTTAGCCGCAGCCTACCTGCAAGATCTTGACCTGATTCTGGTGGAGGGTTTCAAACAGAGTCAAATGCCCAAGATTGAGGTCCAGCGACAAGCTCTCGATCTGCCGCTGTTAAGCCGTGGGGATTATTACGACCCCAACCTGATCGCGGTTATCAGCGACCAGGTACAAGTCCTTGATGTTCCGCTCTTTGACCCGCATGACATCTCCGCGATCAGCACTTTTATCTGCCGTCATTTCAGCCTTGTTCTTCCTCCCCAACAATGATCCGACAAGCTTCAGTCAAACTTCCTTTAAGCGGAGCAGTGCTAGCTGGTGGCCGGGCCCAACGCTTTGACGGACATGACAAAACCAGACTCAGATTAGGCGGGGAAAGCCTGCTCAACCGAACCCTTGGCATTCTTAATTCTTTTTGTGCAGAGACCCTGATCAGCAGCAACACCCTGCAGCAACATCACGAAGGACGCATCGTCCCCGACCAAGAAAGAAATCAGGGTCCTTTGGGTGCGATCTACAGCTGCCTGCTGGCGGCTGACAACCCCTACCTGCTGATCGTCGCCGGCGACATGCCTTTTATTACAATTCTGGCACTCACTAAACTATGGCAGGAAAAGAAGAACTTCGATGTCATTATTCCAAAAACACCGGATGGCCTGCAACCCCTGGCCGCCATCTACAAACAGAGCTGTATTCCCGCCATCGCCGCCCAATTAAAAGAGAAAAACTTTAAAATCAGAGGTTTTTTTGATGATGTCCGGGTCAACATTCTAATTTGCTCCGATTTTCCTGACATCTACCCGGACAACACCTTCCTGAACATCAATTCTCCAGACGACCTGCAAAGAGCCCGCGCCCTCTATCGGAAAACAAATTAAAAGTTTGAATTTTCAACCGTTACCTGCTATTAGACGCGCCGCAGAGAGAGCTCAAAACACTATCCTGCCCCCACCATAGAAACCCGGCAAAACCGGGATAAAATTTTCTCTCTAAAATCATATAAGGACAATTAAAAACGTGCAACAAGTCTTCAGCGATACCAATTTTTCCCAACTCGACATTCCGGCAGAAGTTCTCGAAGGAATCGCCACCGCCGGCTATGAATTCTGTACCCCGGTTCAGGCCGAGGTTCTGCCTCAAACCTTAAAAGGCGATAATATCGCCGCCCAGTCACAAACCGGAACCGGCAAGACCGCAACTTTTCTTATAACCCTGCTGACGCGCCTGATCCGGGCCGAAAAAAACGACAAGAAAGCCCGAACCAATGATAGTGCCTCCCGACCCCGAGCTCTTATCCTGGCCCCGACCCGTGAACTGGCAGTCCAGATCGGACATGAAGCTGAAATCTTAAGCGAAGCTTCCGGCATCCGTTTTCAAGCAATTTACGGTGGCGTTGACTATGAAAAACAGCGACTGGCCTTGCAATATGAGCAGGTTGATGTCGTGGTCGCAACCCCGGGCCGTTTAATCGACTACATGAAACAGAAGGTTATCTTCTTAGACGATCTTGAAGTACTGGTCATTGACGAGGCTGACCGGATGTTTGATATGGGCTTTATCCCTGACGTCCGTTGGCTGCTCAGACGCTGCCCCCCGACCGAAAAACGCCAGTCCCTGCTTTTTTCCGCGACGCTCTCAGAAAAAGTCATGGAACTCGCCTATGAACATCTTAATATCAGCGAAGCGACCAACATCAATCCAGGACAGATTACGGTTGATAAAATCGACCAGAGCCTCTACCATGTCGGTAAACACGAGAAAATGGCCCTGCTTTTTGGCCTTTTAACGCGGGAAAAACCTGAACGCAGCCTGATTTTCACCAACACCAAAAGAATGGCCGAAATCCTTGAAGAGTATCTTAAGGCCAATGGTTTTGCGGCTGCCTGTTTGACTGGTGATGTCCCGCAAAAGAAACGACTGGCCACTCTGGAACGCTTCAAAAACAAGAGACTCAATATCTTGATCGCCACCGATGTCGCCTCCCGAGGTCTGCATATTGAAGCGGTCACCCATGTTTTCAACTACGACCTGCCCCAGGATGCCGAAGACTATGTCCATCGTATCGGCCGCACGGCTCGCATCGGGGCCACCGGTAACGCCATCGCCCTGGCCGGCGAAGAGGATGCCTTCTACCTCGAAGCGATCGAAAAACTGGCCGGAAAAATTCCGGTCATCTGGGCTGAAGATGAAGATTTTGAGCGTGACTTCAAACGTCCCCAACGACGTCCCCAAAGCAGTCGTTCGCGGACACCCGAGAGAGGCAGATCAAGCGATAAAAGAGGACGAGGCGGCAGCTCAAGTGCATCCCGAAGAAAACCGGCAAGACCGGCAGATTCAAAACCTGAACCCAAAAAACAGCGTCCAAGTTCAGATGAGCGTCCTGATCGAGAAAGCAAACAACCGTCCCCTCGACGCGACAGTTCGACCGTCAGCGATAAAAAAGAAGGTCAAAAATCATCGGGAAACCGTTCACGCCGTCGCCCGCCTCGCAAACAGACCGGCGGGGAGCAAACCAGTAAAAATATGGGGGCAAAGGGTACAGATCGGAAGCAAGCACCCGTAAAATCAACCCCGGCAGTTGACAAAAAAATTGAACGCACGGCCCCTACCCCCCCCGGCAAAAACACATACTCCAGAAAAGCAGGCGAAAAAGAAAAAGGGAATTTTGGGAAAGATCGTTGGCATTTTTCAAGGCGGTAACAAATAAGCTTATGAGCCCTGGCAAAAACCCCATCTACCGCGTCCATTTTCGGACCGAAGATCGTAACTACTCACTTTTGGCCAGTTCAGTAAAAGAGTCTGAGTTCTTTGGTTTTATTGAGGTCTCGGAAATCATCTTTGAAGATATCAACCGCCTGATCATCTCCCCGGAAGACGAAGCTCTGCGCAAGGAGTTTGCCAAAACAGAAAGCATCTCAATACCACATCAGTACCTGCGCCGCATCGACCGTCTCTCCGACGGCGATGATGTCGGGGTCTCATATCTGAAAATTGCTGAAAGCAAAAAAAACACAGCGTAACCCTAAAAAACAAAGGAGTAATGAAAATGCATGAACATCATGACCACGGCCCCGGTGGAAACGACAGCCACTGCCACGGATGCGATAACCATCAGGAAAAGATGAGCTTTGCCGAAAAACTGACCATGCTTTTGAATCACTGGATTGACCACAACGACAGCCACCAGACAGATTACAAGAAATGGGCCGCCCAAGCCAAAGAAGAAGGCCATGAAGAAGTCGTCGGCAAGATCCTGGAAGCGATGCAGCTTTTCCAGGAAGGCAACCAACGCCTGCGCCAGGCTCAGCAGATCATGACCATGGATTAAGGGTGGGAGTAGAATTTTATAATGAGTTGCCAGGTATACCAGGAACTTGAAGAGCGGGGACTGATCTATCAGAGTACCGACGCCGAAGGTCTGCAACAGCTATTACAAAAAGCCCCACAGACTTTCTATATCGGTTTCGACCCTACAGCTGACAGCCTCCATGTCGGCAGTCTGATTCCAATTATCGTCATGATGCATCTGCAAAAGGCAGGGCATCGCCCGATCGCCATCTTAGGCGGCGGCACGGCTATGGTTGGTGATCCCAGCGGCAAGACTGAAATGCGGCTGATGTTGACTCCGGAAAAAATTGTCGAAAACGGTCAGGGCATCGCCGCCCAGCTCGCCCGTTTTCTCGATTTCAATGATAATCGCTGCCAGCTGATCAATAATGCTGACTGGCTTTCAACCCTTAAATATGTCGATTTTTTAAGGGATATCGGTCGCCATTTCAGTGTCAACCGGATGTTGACGGCGGAATCCTATAAACAGCGCCTTGAGACCGGACTCTCGTTCATCGAATTTAACTACATGATACTTCAGGCCTACGATTTTCACGTCTTGTGTAAGGAACAAGGGTGTCGAATCCAGATGGGGGGCCAGGATCAGTGGGGCAATATCGTCGCCGGTATAGATCTTATTCGTCGAACCCAATCTACTGAAGCGTACGGAGTTACGTTCCCACTACTGACCACCAGCAACGGCGAAAAATTCGGCAAAACCGCTGCCGGCGCCGTCTGGCTTTCGCCTGAACGAACTTCGGTTCTCGACTTTTACCAGTTCTGGCGTAATTGTGAAGATTCTGAAATTGAGCATCTTCTAAGCTTCTTCACCTTCTTGCCAATGGCCGAAATCAAGCACTTAAGCACTCTCCAGGGTCAGGGTATTAATCGCGCCAAAGAGATTCTTGCTTACGAGGTTACAGCCTTAGTTCATAGCCCCGAGGCTGCGGCCACAGCTTATCAGACCGCGGTCAACCGCTTCGGCAGTGCTGACCCCGAACTTAAGATCAAAACCTCATCTGCTATTTGCGATCTCAAACCACAGCAATCGAAAGAGGAATTACCAACCCTGGTACTTGATAGTGACCAACTCGCTGGCATCACCTTGGTCGATCTCTTTATCCAGTCCGGCCTGACAAAATCAAAAGGCCAAACCCGGCGCCTGATCGAACAAGGCGGAGCCTACCTAGATGAACAACGTATAAATGAGGATCGACCTCTCAGCCAAGTTGATTTAAGCAAACAAAAGATTATTATACGGGCCGGGAAAAAGAGATTCCATCAGATTTCCATAAAGTAAAAAATAAACACTGGGATTTCAGAAAACTGTAAACCCAACTGAGCCGAAACCAAAAAGAGCATCAACCCTTATCGGGATGATGCTCTTTTGCATTGCTAGAAACATCTGGGAGCTGCCTGGACGATTTATAACAACACCAGACGGAAATCTCTCGATCTAGCCAGCCGCCACCTCAGCTTGGGTCTGTGATTTCTGCATAAAGGTAGTAATCCGGGAAATCTTACGGGATGCGGTCTTCTTATGCAGGATCCCTTGAGTTGCGGCCCGACCTATCTCAGAAACTGTTTTACGGTGCACTTCGACCAGATCAGGACCTTCAGTTTTCTCTTCTACCGCACTATAGAATGACTTAAGTGCCGTTTTTAATTGCGAATTGACCTGCCGGTTACGCAAGCGTCGTTTTTCACTCTGTTTTATTCTCTTAAGTGCCGATTTATGATTAGCCAAAACTTATCCTCCAATATTGCCGCAGAGACCCTGCAGCTATTTGATTTATTTTATCCCTCCAACCTGGATCCTAGCAGGTCTCTTTTGAAGAGAAGGGAGCAGGTAACAGAAAAGCTCTTTACTGTCAAGTTCTTTATCAGTTACGAGCTATAACATTCAGTTTATTCGATGAACTTACTCAAGGAGAACTCAACAATACTCTGGGCTCCGAGATCCTTGAGAGCCGGGATGATCTCACGAACTACCGATTTTCTCAAAACTACAAAGACATCGGCCCACTCGCTATCCATCAGATTGGAGATCGTCGGAACCTTAGCCGGCGGCAAAATCTTAATCGCCTCTTCAAGCTTATCGCGTTTAACATTAAACATCACACCGACCCGATTGCGGGACTCAAGAGCGCTCTGCAAAAGCATGATAAGGCGCTCGACTTTCTCCGTTTTCCAGCTATCGTCCTGCATCTTGTGATTGGCGATGAGAACGGTTGTGGTTTCGAGTACCGTATCGAGGATTTCAAGGTTATTAGCTCGAAGAGAGGAACCAGTTTCGGTGATCTCGATAATCGCGTCGGCAAGATGAGGAACCTTAACCTCGGTGGCCCCATAAGAGTATTCAACCTTAGCAGAAACCCCTTGCTCAGCCAGATACTTTTTCGAGAGATTGACGACCTCGGTAGCAATTGTTTTGCCTTCGAGATCTTTTACAGAGCGAATATCCCCACCCTGCTTGGCGGCCAGCACCCAACGAACCTTATTGAAGGTCGCCTTGGCATATTGAAGTTCGGTCATTTCAACAACATCAGCACCGTTTTCCACAACCCAGTCATGGCCGGTGATGCCGATATCCAGGATACCGCTCTCCACATAACGCGCCATCTCTTGAGCGCGGATCAACATACATTCAATTTCAGGATCATCAATAGTCGGAAAATATGACCGTGAACTGGTGGTTATTTTGTAGCCAGCATTCTTGAAGAGATCAATAGTCGCATCTTGCAACGACCCCTTAGGAATTCCTACTCTTAATTTCATTTTTTAGCCATCCTCTATTTTTTTCCGTAGACCTGTTCAGGGTCGAAAACCTTTTCAGCTTTAATAATTTTCTCGCTGCCATCCGATTCTATTTGGGTATAGAAACAGCTATTGTAACCAACATGACAGGCGGCACCGCCAATCTGATCGACTTTCAGAACCACGGCATCACGATCACAATCAATAAATATTTCCTTGACTATCTGAACATTGCCTGACTCCTCCCCTTTACGCCAAAGCCGTTTGCGGCTGCGACTGAAGTAGCAGACCCGACCGGTTTTTACGGTCTCCTCCCAGGCTTCAGGGTTCATAAAAGCAAGCATTAAAACCTCGTTGGTCTGATAGTCTTGAGCCACAGCCGTTATCAGGCCGTCAAGTTTTGTAAAATCTAACGGTTTCATCTATTAACCTCTAATCGTCTCATCTTTAGGGTGCAAGTAAGCATCTACTTTTTTGATGGCGCAAAACTCGCCACACATTGTGCAGACCTCTTCATCTGCCGGCATGCTCTCTGCGCGCCGAGCCCGGGCTCGCACCGGATCAATAGCCAGATCAATCTGACCCTGCCAATCAAGTTTTTTACGTTTTTCCGCCATCTGCCGATCCCAATCCAAGGCTCCCGGCAGACCGCGAGCAATATCACCAACATGAGCGGCTATCCGAGTGGCAATAACGCCCTCTTTAACATCCTCTACCGTGGGCAGGCAGAGATGCTCGGAAGGAGTCACGTAGCAGAGGAAATCGGCACCAGCAGCTGCCGCCACGGCTCCACCAATGGCCGCAGTAATATGATCATACCCCGGGGCAATATCGGTAACCAGGGGACCAAGAACATAAAATGGAGCTCCTTTACAGAGAGTTTTCTGAAGCTTCATATTGGTCTCAACTTGATTGATCGGTACATGGCCGGGACCTTCAATCATCACCTGGACTCCGGCATTCCAGGCCCGATCAGTCAGTTCACCAAGATAAATAAGCTCCTGAAGCTGCGGCCGGTCAGTTGCATCGGCCAAACAACCAGGCCGTAAGCCATCGCCCAGACTCATGGTCACATCATATTTCAAGGCGATCTCCAAAAGACGATCGTAGTATTCGAAGAAAGGATTTTCTTGCTCGTTATAGACCATCCATTCGACCATAAAAGCGCCGCCCCGGCTGACCACATCGGTAATCCGGCCGCACTCTCTTAGACTCTCTAAAGTGCGTAGATTGACGCCACAATGAATCGTCATGAAATCGACCCCGATCTGAGCCTGGCGCTCAATGACCGAAAACATCTCATCAACAGTCACATCACCAAAAAAACCGTGTTTCTGCACACCTTCCTGAGCCACACGGTAGATCGGTACGGTACCCAAAGGAACTGAACAGTGAGCAAATATGGTTTTCATCACCATATCGAGATCACCACCGGTACTTAAATCCATCACCGCATGGGCTCCGTAGTCGATCGCGGCCTTTAACTTGACAAGTTCACTATCGAGATCAGAGGCATCGGATGATGTCCCAATATTAGCATTAACTTTAACTTTCAGGCCCTGACCTATACCATAAGCAGTAAGGTTTTTATGGTTGCAGTTTGCAGGAATGGCAATAGTTCCAGTCGCAACACCAGACAGCAGCTCAGCAGCTGAAATTGTTTCAGTTGCGAGAACCTGTTCCATAGCAGGAGTAGTATCGCCACGACGGGCGGCAAGCATCTGAGTCATAAAATCTAATGTCCTTTAGTTAAAGTAGTCTGTCCAAGAGTACTTCCTCACTAACGCTCAGGGCGCAGTGGGTAGTAGACAGTCAACATAAACTTAAAAATCTGTCAACGACCGTAACAGACTAACCTTTTCAGCCGGGCGGTCGGCCTTGAGAATCGCCCGGATAACAGCTACGGCAGCAACTTTACTACGCGCGACTTCAGCAATGTTATTTTCATCAAGACCTCCGATAGCCACCACCGGCAGGGAGACTTGATGCAACATCTCGACAAGACCTGTAATTCCGACTTCGGGATCAGGCTTGGCTTTGCTCGGTGTCGTAAAAATCGGGCCAAAACCAAGATAATCGGCCCCTTCGGCCTCAGCTTTCAGGGCTTGAGCCAAAGAGTGGGTTGAGCGGCCTATCGGCATTTCCGGACCCACCAGGTGGCGAGCCTCTGCGATGGGCAAATCATCCTGACCCAAATGTAAAGCATCAGCCTCAACCAAGATTGCAATATCAGGCCGGTCATTAACTACAAAAGGGGTTTTAAATTCTCGGCAAAGAGCCTTTATTCCCCGAGCTCGCTCGAGAAAAACGTCGTCACTGCCACGTTTCTGACGCCATTGGATAAAATCAACTCCAACCTCAAGCACAGCTTTAAGATCGGTGATCAGATCAGAACCGGAATAGAAATCTTCATCAACAACCAGATAGAGAGCTGCCGCCTTTTTATCAGATAAGCCAAACCACTCTCTGACATTGGCAAGCCTTGAACCAATTATAGCCCTCTCCAGTTCATAGAGTTCAAAGCGTAAAGCTTTAATCCCTTGAGAGAGTTGCGGCTTCTGTAACAGTTTACTACACTCTTCAATGACTCGGGCCGCTTCTTGCGCTCTTTTCAGATTGGCTTGAAGAATTGCCTGCCAATCGCATCGTTCGGCTTCAGAATCGGTAAAGGTCAGACGGCCGATATCTGTTGCCGCTTGCCTCTCCTTAAGACAGGAAAAAAGCAGCTTTTCATCAAGCAATAGGCGCAAACGATGGCGCAAATCCTTAATGTGCAAAGCCAGTTCATTGTCACAAACCAAACGGCAATAATCTTCAACCACGCGCAGACCTTCCCGCAGGCGATTAAAGTTTACATCAAGAACGCGATAGACGCGACGTTCTTCGATCATCAGGAAGTAAAATCCTATTTATTGTCTTCTTCAAGACGCGCCAATATAAGCTTGGCAACCCGTTCACCGGAGAGTAACATGCCACCGAAAACCGGTCCCATACGATTAGCTCCAAAGGTCGCGTTGGCCGACATACCGGCAACATAGACCCCGGCGTAAATCTCTTTAGTACAGTCTACCGTCGCCTTTTCGGCAACTTCTGCCAATAGTGATTTCTCACCCATGATCTTACCGGTTTCAGTCATCAATTCGGAACCAGCTTTGCGCTGAATAACGTCAATAACCTCGGAGTCATGGCCGGTAGCGTCAACGACATAAGAACTTTTTACCACCAGTGGATCGATATGCAGGCCGGCCGTTTCTACCGGGGTCCAGTTGATCACCAGGCCACAGACCCGATCATCCCGAACCATAACGTCTTCGACCGAGAAAAGATTAAAGACTTCAGTCCCGGCCTGCACTGCTTTGCCTATCAGCATGGCAACCGACTCAACCGAACCGGCGGTATAGTAGCCCGGCTGAAATTCTCGGTAACGTATCCCGAATTCATCGAGAATCCTTACCCCCTCTTCCTGCACAACAATTTCGTTGAACATCATACCGCCGCCCCACATACCACCACCGAGGCTCAGTTTACGTTCAAAAAGAGCTACTTTTTTACCAGCTTTGGCAAGGTAGTACGCAGCAACTAAGCCAGCCGGTCCCCCACCGACGATGATGACATCGTTATCAAGATGATTAACAAGTTTTTCGTGATAACGGTCAACTATTGCCCGGGTAATGATTACTTCATCTAATGCCATGGTACAAACCCTCTTTTTGTAAGAATCCGGCCTCAATGAGACGCCGATATTGGGTTAAACTCTAAGGACAGTGGCTTAATGCCGACTGCCCACTAAACGGCATCCTCAACAATAGAGGATAAATCCTCATTTACTTCTGCAGGAACCAATGGAACTCCTTCATTTATCAACGATGCAGTTTCCTCAGCTTCGGCATCAGCGGCCATAGCCTCTTTGATATAAAGCTGATCCTCTTCACTCATGCCAACCTTAAGATCACGATAACAGCGTTGGCCGGATCCGGCCGGGATCAGACGACCCATAATAACATTCTCTTTGAGTCCGAGCAGATGATCAACCTTGCCCGCCACACTGGCCTGAGTCAGAACTTTTGTCGTCTCCTGGAATGAAGCTGCTGAAATAAAGCTATCGGTACTCAAGGATGCCTTGGTAATACCCAGAAAAAGAGGCTCGCCGACAGCCGGTTCCAAACCCTCGGCCACCGCTTTGCGATTTTCCTCTTCAAAGACTTGCTTTTCAACCGTCTCATCTACCAAAAAGCCTGTTTCACCGGATTCCACCACCTTGATACGCCGCAGCATCTGGCGAACAATAACCTCAATGTGTTTATCATTGATGCCAACCCCCTGTAGTCGATAGACCTCCTGGACTTCGTTGACAATATATTTGGCCAGCTCCTTAACCCCGAGGACCCGCAGGATATCGTGAGGATCAACGGAACCATCAACCATGGGTTCCCCGGCGGCCACCATATCACCTTCATGAATAATCAGATATTTTCCCTTAGGAATCAGATGTTCAATCGGATCGCCGATCTCCGGCGTCACAATAACCTTCTGTTTACCTTTGACAACTTTACCCAGAGAAACAATCCCGTCGATCTCGGCAATAACTGCAATCTCTTTCGGTTTACGAGCCTCAAAAAGCTCCGCAACCCGGGGCAAACCACCAGTAATATCTTTGGTTTTTGTTGTATCACGGGGTTTGGTCGCCACGATATCACCGGCCAGAACCTCTTCACCGTCAGATACCATAACATGGATCCCGGGAGAGAAGTTATAGCGCGCCTCACCTCGATCGCCAACTTTCATGGTTCGATTTTTCTCATCCTTGATTGAGAGCCGGGGACGCAAATCAACATTTCTGGTTTCGGTCACAACTCGCCTTGACATCCGAGTCTGTTGGTCGACCTGCTCGGTAAAAGTTAAACCTTCAATCAAGTCACCATATTTAACCTTACCACTAACCGCAGTAAGGGTCGGGATAGAGAAAGGATCCCACTCGGAAAGGAGTTGTCCGGGCTTGATTTCCACCCCCTCTTCGACATGCAGAATAGCACCGAAAACAATCTTGTTACGTTCTTTAATATTACCCTTCTCATCAACCACCGCAATCTCACCGTTTCGGTTCATGGCCACCAATTTTCCGTGACGATTGCGAACCGTATCGAGTTTGAGAAACTGAATCTGACCACCCAGTTTCGACTCCAGCGAGGATTGTTCAACCGCACTTGAGGCGGTGCCACCAATATGAAAGGTCCGCATCGTCAACTGGGTACCAGGTTCACCAATCGACTGGGCTGCAATAACCCCGACTGACTCACCGATATTAACGACCCGTCCACGAGCCAGATCACGACCATAGCAATAGGCGCAGATACCTTGTTTAGACTGACAGGTTAAAACCGAGCGAATCCGTATCCGATCGATACCGGAAACATCAATCTGCTCAGCTAGCTCTTCAGTAATCTCATGATCGGCTTCAACAATGATCTCACCAGTAATCGGGGAAACAACATCATCTTGAGCCACCCGTCCAAGAACGCGGGCCGCAACACTTTCAATAATCTCACCACCTTCAGTCAGCGGGGTCACATAGATACCGTCAAGGGTGCCGCAATCAATTTCTGAGACAACCGCATCCTGAGCAACGTCAACCAGACGCCGGGTCAGGTAACCTGAATTCGCGGTTTTCAACGCCGTATCGGCGAGACCTTTACGGGCACCATGGGTCGAAACAAAATACTGGAGAACGTTAAGACCTTCACGGAAGTTGGCGATGATGGGATTTTCGATGATCTCACCGGAAGGTTTGGCCATCAGCCCGCGCATCCCGGCTAATTGTCGGATCTGCTGCTGGCTACCACGGGCACCCGAATCGGCCATCATGTAGACTGAATTAAAAGATTTAACCTCTTGTGGCACGCCTTTATCATCCTCAACCATCTCTTTGCTGATGGTATCCATCATTGCATTGGCCACCAGATCGGTGGCTTTGGACCAGATGTCAACCAGTTTATTGTAACGTTCGCCGGAGGTGATCAGACCATTATTGATCTGGCGTTCAATCTCGAGGACCTTCTCGTTAGCATCCTCAATCAGTGCTTGTTTAGACTCCGGTATCTCCAGATCATCAATGCAGATAGAAATTGCTGCCTGGGTTGCAATCTTGTAGCCCAGATCCTTGATCTGGTCGGCAAAGATAACCGATTTTTTGTCACCGGCTTTGAGATAGATCTTCTCAAAAAGCTGGGAGATGCTCTTTTTGGTCAAGGTTTCATTATAAGAAGAGAACGGCATCTCGGCCGGAACGATCGCATGCAAAAGAACTCTGCCGACCGTAGTTTCGGTCAGTTGACCTTCAATCATCACCTTAATAACGGCCTGCAGATCCACACATCCGGCATCATAAGCTATCCGCACCTCATCTGGAGAGCAGTAGATGCTACCCGTGCCGAGTGCAAAAGGTCGGTCTCTGGTCAGCCAGTAGATACCTAAAACGATATCCTGGGTCGGAATAATCACCGGACGGCCATTGGCCGGCGAGAGAATATTATTGGTTGACATCATCAAAACCCGGGCTTCAGTCTGAGCCTCAATCGACAACGGCACATGCACGGCCATCTGGTCGCCGTCAAAGTCAGCATTGTAGGCGCTACAGACCAGAGGATGCAGGCGAATCGCCTTACCTTCCGTCAAAATCGGTTCAAAGGCCTGAATCCCAAGGCGATGCAATGTCGGAGCTCGGTTGAGAAGAACCGGATGCTCGGTAATGATCTCTTCTAAGAGATCCCAGACCTCTGATTTCTCCTGCTCAACCATCTTCTTGGCACTTTTTATAGTTGTCACATAACCACGCTCGAGCAATTTGTTATAGATAAAAGGTTTAAAAAGTTCGAGTGCCATCTTCTTGGGCAAGCCGCACTGATGCAGACGCAACTCAGGTCCGACGACAATCACTGAACGACCCGAGTAATCGACCCGTTTACCGAGCAGATTCTGACGGAAACGTCCCTGTTTACCTTTCAGCATATCGCTTAAAGATTTTAAGGGACGTTTATTGGCGCCGCTGATCGCTCGACCTCTTCGACCATTGTCAAAGAGGGCATCAACCGACTCCTGGAGCATCCTCTTTTCATTACAGATAATAATCCAGGGGGCTTTAAGTTCGATCAATCTTTTGAGACGATTATTTCGATTGATGACCCGACGATAGAGATCATTGAGATCAGAGGTCGCGAAACGACCACCATCAAGGGGGACCAAAGGACGCAAATCAGGCGGCAGAACCGGGATTACATCCATGATCATCCACTCCGGCAAATTCCCGGATTTGCGAAAATCATCGATTATTTTGAGACGCTTGGCGATCTTCTTCTTTTTGGCTTCGGAGCCGGTCTCCACCATATCCTGACGCAGTTTAAGTCGCTCGCTGTCAAGATCGATCTTTTGCAGCATCTCTTTAACCGCTTCGGCTCCAATTCCGCAACGAATGCTGTCACCATATTTTTCTTCGAGGAGTAGGTACTCATCCTCTGAAACCAGCTGCCCCAAAACTATCTCATCAGCATCACCGGCATCCAGAACAACATAGTTCTCAAAATAGAGAATACGCTCAACATCCTTTAAGGTTTTATCAAGCATCAGGGAAATTCGACTTGGCAAACTTTTCAGAAACCAGATATGAGCAACCGGAGAAGCGAGCTCAATGTGGGCCATGCGTACCCGCCTGACCTTCGACTGAATGACCTCAACACCACATTTCTCACAGACTATACCTCTGTGTTTCATGCGTTTATATTTGCCGCAGTTACACTCGAAATCTTTTACCGGCCCAAAAATTTTGGCACAAAAGAGACCATCCCGTTCCGGTTTAAACGTACGGTAATTAACCGTCTCCGGTTTTTTCACCTCACCAAAGGACCAGCTGCGAATCTTTTCCGGCGACGCCAGTTTGATCTGCAGGGAACTAAACTTTAAGGCATCTTTGGGTTTCTGAAAAAAACTTAAGACATCTCTCATAACTTCTCCTCAGCCAACTCGACATCCAGACAGAGACTCTGGAGTTCCTTAATCAAGACATTGAAGGATTCAGGCAAGCCCGACTCCAAGGTCTGCTTTCCTTTGACAATTGCTTCATACATTCTAGTTCGACCGGCAACATCATCTGATTTAACCGTTAAGAACTCCTGCAGGGTGTAGGCAGCGCCGTAGGCTTCAAGCGCCCAGACCTCCATCTCCCCGAGACGCTGGCCGCCAAACTGAGCCTTACCACCTAAGGGCTGCTGGGTTACTAACGAGTAAGGTCCAATCGAACGGGCATGCATCTTATCATCAACCAGATGATGAAGTTTGAGAATGTACATATAACCCACGGTTACAGGTCGCTCAAAAGGCTCCCCGGTACGACCGTCATGGAGCGTCACCTGGCCGCTACGCGGGAGTCCGGCATTTTCAAGGCATTCCTTGATGCGCTCCTCACCGACACCATCAAATACCGGCGTCGCCATCGGTACATAAGCAGATAATTTACCCGCCTGTTCGCGAACTTCATCGTCTGTTGCTGCGGCCAACCAGTCAAGAGAACCCTGATCATGGGTAAAGACTTGATTAAGCTTTTCACGCAAAGGCTCAGGCCCATACTCAGCTTCAATCATCTCTTCAATCTGTCGTCCCAGACTCTGGGCGGCCCATCCAAGATGAGTTTCCAGTACCTGTCCAACGTTCATGCGCGAAGGAACCCCCAGCGGATTAAGAACGATATCCACGGTCGAGCCATCGGCCAGATAGGGCATATCCTCTTCCGGCACAATGCGGGAGAGTACACCTTTATTACCATGTCGACCAGACATCTTATCGCCGACCGACAATTTGCGTTTGATAGCGATATATATTTTCACCATCTGGTTGACGCCGGGTTGCAATTCATCACCACGCCGCAGAGTTTCAATCTTCTCTTCGATAGAGGCCTCTACGCGCTCGATATTCTGGTCCATGTAAGTAAGCAGACCGCCAACCTTCTCCTCAATTTCAGGAGCCTCGCGCAACACCAGATTACTACACATTTTCAAAGTTATCTTGGCAACATCATCACTATTAAGCTGGCACCCGGCCGTTAAGACAACAGCTCCTTTGCCTCCCTTCAGGTCGGTTTCCAGAACCTGGTCAAGCAACAACTCTCGAACCTTGGCCGTGACACTGCGACGGATAAAATAGAGCTCTTCATCAGCATCACGTTTGACACCCCTGATATCCCGTTCTCGTTCGTCAGCTCCACCTTCGCCCCCATACCCTTTACGAGAGAAGGTTTTGGCCTTAATAACCACCCCTTTTATCCCGGGTGATACGCGAAGCGAGGTATCTCTGACTTCACCGGCCTTTTCACCGAAAATGGCACGTAAAAGTTTCTCTTCCGGTGAAAGCTGAGTCTCCCCTTTCGGAGTGATTTTACCAACCAGAATATCTCCAGGACTTACATGAGCACCAATATGGACGATCCCATCTTGATCAAGATGGGAGAGTCCCTCATCACCAACATTGGGAATATCACGAGTGATCTCTTCGGGCCCTAATTTGGTATCCCGAGCCACAACCTCGCAGACTTCAATATGAACAGAGGTAAATTTATCTTCCTTGATAAGCCTTTCGTTAATCAGAATTGAATCTTCAAAGTTATAACCACCCCAAGGCATAAAAGCGACCTTGACATTATGGCCCAGGGCAAGTTCGCCATGATCCATCGAAGGTCCATCTGCCAGAATCTCTCCGGCTTCTACAAAAGTACCACTTTTGACCAGGGGAATATGGTTAAAACAGGTATTCTGATTGGAGCGCATGAATTTCGCCAAAGGATAGCTGTCAATACCAAACTCGGCATCTCCCTCTTCACCTTCATGACGAATAATGACCTTGCCCGAATCAACATATTCGACAAAGCCACTTCTTTTAGCGACTACCGCAATCCCGGAATCGAGAGCCACGCGACCTTCCATACCGGTCCCGACCATCGGGGCTTCAGTCCGCAACAAAGGTACGGCCTGGCGCTGCATATTTGAACCCATCAGAGCGCGGTTAGCATCATCATGTTCGAGAAAAGGAATCAGAGAAGCTGCGACACTGACCAACTGCCGCGGGGAAACATCCATATAATCAATATTATCGCGCCGCTCAATAGTGTATTCACCAGCATTACGACAGGTCACCAGTTCATTAGCAAACCCCCCGTCCGGATTAAGAGGAGCACTGGCCTGGGCGATAATCTTATCATCCTCATCCATAGCATAGAGATAGCGTACTTCATTGCTGACCACACCATCCTTTACAACCCGATAGGGAGTTTCAATAAAACCGAACTCATTGACCCGGGCATAACTTGCCAGAGAGGCGATTAGACCGATGTTGGGACCTTCCGGAGTTTCGATCGGACAGAGACGACCATAGTGAGTCAAGTGAACATCTCGAACTTCAAAACCGGCCCGTTCACGGGTTAAACCACCTGGTCCCAAGGCACTTAAACGACGTTTATGGGTAATCTCGGAAAGCGGGTTGGTCTGATCCATAAACTGCGAGAGCTGACTGCTGCCAAAAAACTCCTTAATAGCTGCACTGACCGGCTTGGAGTTGATCAGATCATGCGGCATCGCCGTATCGATCTCCTGCAGGCTCATACGTTCACGAATCGATTTCTCCATCCGCACCAAACCAATACGATACTGATTTTCAATAAGTTCGCCAACAGTACGAACCCGGCGATTACCGAGGTGGTCGATATCATCGATAACACCTTTATCGGTTCTTAAGGAGATCAAATATCGGACAATGGCCAGTATGTCTTCCGCAGTAAGCGTTTTACAATCAAGCGGCTGGTCGGTTCCGAGCTTATGGTTTATCTTGAGCCGACCCACCCTGGAAAGATCGTAACGCTCCGGGTTAAAAAAGAGATTCTGAAAAAGGGCATCGGCAATCTCAATGGTCGGCGGCTCACCAGGGCGCAGACGCCGATAAATCTCGAGCTTGGCTTTATCAACCTCAATCTCCTTCTCACTCTTTTCGCCCTTGGCAACAAGTTCCCTCTCTTCATCACTCAAGACTATCTTGTCGACCAACAGGGTGTCCCGCAGATATGATCCGACATTTACATTGTCAATATAGAGAATTTCAAGGTTTTCAACACCGCTCTCCTGCAGTGCCTCCAATTTTTCTGCGGTAATTTCTTCATTACACTCAAGCAGAACCTCACCGGTTTGCGGATCGACAACATCATGTGAAACATAAGAGTTGACCAGCTCGTCATCCATCATGGGCAGGGTTTCAAGCCCGGCAGCTTTCATGCGCCGTAGAGCAGTCTTGGTAATTTTACGTCCCTTAAGCAGCAAGACTTCTCCGCTTTCGATATCAACAACATCCTCACGGGCCTTAAAACTGGCGACTAAATCTGTATTATCATAATCAATTGCGCGTGTAAAAGTGCCATCCGGCAAGCGGTTAATCACGACACTGTCGTAAAAAAGATTTAATAACTCCTCAGTTGAATAGCCCAAAGCCCGCAACAACACTGTCGCTGGTAATTTGCGGCGCCGGTCTATACGGACATGAATGAGGTCTTTATTATCAAATTCAAAATCGATCCAGGAACCCCGATAAGGTATCACCCGAGCACTGAATAACATCATTCCACTGACTGTACTTTTCGACTTTTCCAGGGAGAAAAAGACCCCTGGTGAACGATGCAGCTGGCTGACAATAACCCTCTCGGTGCCATTGATGATGAAGGTTCCGCGCTCACTCATCAGTGGAATCTCGCCAAAATAGACCTCTTGCTCCTTGATATCACGGATTGAACGTTGCTCGCTTCCCTCTTCGATATCCCAGATAATCAGGCGAATCCGAACCCGAATGGGGACCGCATAGGTCAGGCCTTTGAGCATGCATTCGCGATCATCATAACGAGGTGTACCAAAGTTATAACTGACATACTCAATTGAAGATGTGCCATAGAAGTCCTTAATCGGAAAGACACTCTTGAACACACCCTGGA
This sequence comes from Candidatus Tharpella sp., assembly GCA_021161425.1. GTDB lineage: Bacteria > Desulfobacterota > Anaeroferrophillalia > Anaeroferrophillales > Tharpellaceae > Tharpella. Next base: position 25,946 of record JAGHAQ010000073.1, read on the forward strand.
TACCAATATCTTCCCTCTCCTCAGGAGGAACATCATCCTGAAGGAAACGTTTAAAGGAGTCAAGCTGCAGGTCAAGCAAAAAAGGCACTTCTACGACCTCTTTGATGGTCGCAAAGTTACAGCGCAGACGAGGTAGGTTACGGCTATTCCGGACTACCATAGAACTTTAACCTCATTTTATCAGAGTTAGTGTGATGAATAATTTGCAAGAGGGTGGGAAAGGTTGGCAATTTTGCTTTACAAAACCAATTGTTTCCCTTCTACAAAAAAAGGAGAACAATAAACAGCGTAAGGGATAGGGTCTTTCAACCCTATCCCTTACGCTTTAAACGGCAGTTACAAACGATTAGCTATTATCATTTAAGAGACTTTACTTGACTTCAGCAGTGGCACCAGCTTCTTCAAGTTTTTTAACCAGTTCCTCGGCTTCATCCTTGCTTACGGCCTCTTTAATAGCTTTCGGTGCGCCTTCGACTTCAGCCTTGGCCTCTTTCAGCCCAAGTCCGGTAATCTCACGAACGGTTTTGATGACCTGGATCTTCTTTTCGCCAAAAGAGACAAGGACAACATCAAACTCAGTCTGCTCGGCAGCAGCGTCACCAGCGTCACCACCAGCGGCAGGCATGGCGGCAACCGCCATCGGAGCGGCTGCAGAAACACCGAATTTTTCTTCAAGCTCCTTAACCAGTTCGGAAAGTTCCAGAACTGACATATTTTCAATAAACTGGATGACATCTTCTTTAGTAATTGACATGACTTAAATCTCCTTAATGATTAATCTGACTATTTTCAATTTTTCAATATTTAGTATTTCTGCCGACACACAGTCAAGCAGGCTAGACTTCCTGACCTTGCTCTTTCTGCTCTTTTATCGCGTTTAAAACTTGGACTGCCGAACGTACGACCCCACTTAAAACATTGACCAAACCACCCGGCACAGCATTCATGGCACCCAAGAAGGTTGCCTGCATAACCTCTTTGCTGGGCAGTTCCGCCAACCTTTTGAGGGCGTCATTATCAAGAAAGGTACCTGACAAGACCCCCCCCACAACTTCGAGGGCCTCCTCTTGCTTGGCAAACTCTACCAGGACTTTAGCTGCGGCGGCGGGATCTCCATAAACCAGAGCCAGGGCACTTGGCCCCTTAAGATAGTCTACCAGAGCTTCATTACCCGATGCTTTAGCAGCAATCCGAGCCAGAGTATTCTTAACGACCCGATACTCTGTCTCTTTTTCCCGTAAACGACCACGTAAAGCGGTAATCTTTTCGACATCCAATCCGCGATAATCGGTCAGAAAAGCAGCTTGTGCATCATTGAATTTCGCTGTCAATCCATCGATTTGGATCTGCTTCTCCGCTCTCTTCACCTTCTGTCACCTCCTTAGTCTGATGTTTTTTCAAAAGGCAAATGAGCTTATACTAATATCGAACCCCCGGATAAACCGGGTAAGTCAGATTGCCTCGGTGGGATGTTACGTCCTAAAAGGTTCGGACTACCCACGGTCTACAGCTCATAAATCCTAATGATTGACGGCTTTGTAAAAATTTTAATTTTAATACAAATACGTCAATTGTATATTTTCTAAAAACTAAAAGCTACTTAGATCGATCCTGATTCCCGGCCCCATAGTCGTAGAAAGGGTGAATCCACGCATATAGTTCCCCTTGCTCGAAGCCGGTTTCAAACGATTCAGGGTTTCGATCAAAGTTGATATATTCTCGTGCAGCTTTTCGGCGCTAAATGAGATGCGGCCGACCGGTGCATGAACGATACCGGCCTTTTCGACCCTGAAATCAACCTTACCAGCCTTAATGTCTTTGACGGCACGCGCCAAATCGAAGGTCACGGTTCCGACCTTGGGGTTGGGCATCAAACCTCGGGGCCCTAAGACTCGACCAAGCTTACCGACAACACCCATCATATCCGGTGCCGCAACCGCCTTGTCGAAATCGAGCCAGCCATCACTGATTTTTTTGGCTAAGTCATCGCCACCGACAAAATCAGCGCCGGCATCACGAGCCTCAATCTCTTTTTCCCCTTTGGCGAAAACAACAACCCGAGCACTCTTGCCGGTTCCATGTGGTAACACCACCGCCCCGCGAACCATCTGATCAGCATGCCGAGGATCCACCCCCAAACGAACTGAGACATCGACACTCTCATCAAATTTCTTCGAGGCAAACGATTTCAACAACTCTAACGCTTCCGTCAAAGTATATTTCTTCTCCGAATCGACTTTAGCCCGATTGGCGAGATAATTTTTTCCACTTTTAGCCATTCTACCCTCACAATTACTTATTCAACAACGATGCCCATACTACGCGCTGTCCCAGCAATAATCAGACAAGCGGCATCAATATCATTGGCATTAAGATCGACCATTTTGAGCTCGGCAATCTCTTTGATCTGAGCTTGATTTACGGTTCCAACTTTAGTTTTATTCGGCACTCCTGAGCCTTTTTCAATCTTAGTTGCCTTTTTCAACAAAACTGCCGCAGGCGGGGTTTTGGTAATAAAGCTAAAACTGCGATCAGCGTAGACTGATATAATTACAGGAATAATCATACCTTGCTGACCATCAGTCTTGGCGTTAAAGGCTTTACAGAACTCCATTATATTAACACCCTGCTGCCCCAAGGCCGGACCTACCGGCGGAGAGGGGTTGGCTTGCCCAGCCGGTATCTGGAGTTTGATCTGACCTACGATTTTTTTCGCCATTCTTAACTCTCCTGGACTCTTATGTAAAACAATTAGCTGTTAGCTATAAGCAGTCAGCGATCGAATTTAACTTATCTTTTCAAGCTGACCTAAATCAATTTCCATCGGTGTCGGCCGACCAAATATACTCACAAGAACCCGAACCTTACCCTTGTCAAGGTTGATTTCATCAACCGTACCGGTAAAGTTGGCAAAAGGCCCCTCCAATACCGTAACGTTCTCACCTAATTCAAAGAGAACTTTAGGCTGGGGCCGCATCTCACCTTCGGCTATCCGATCTAAAAGGGTGTTCGCTTCACTTTCCGAAATCGACCTGGTCGCTGCAACCCGCTCACCACCACCGACAAAACCAGTCACTTTGGCAGTACCTTTGACAAGATGCCAAGTCTCTTCGGTCATCTCCATTTTCACCAGTACATAACCGGGGAAAAACTTTCTTTGCGAAGTCCGGCGTTTACCCTTGACCATCTCCACAACCTGCTCAGTCGGAACCACGACCTCCTCGAACATATCTTCGAGACCGGACTGCCGGATTCTCTCCTCCAGGGTGAGTTTAACTCTGTTCTCGTAGCCGGAGTAAGCATGTATCACATACCATTTCTTCGCCATAACTTACCCTGCCAATCCTCTCTTTTTTGTTTTTTTTAATAACCGGCCAACTAGACCGCAAGGATAAACTTAATGAGCTTAGCCAATCCCAGATCAACTATGCCGAGATAGAGAGAGATTACAAAAACGGTGAGCAACACCACCCAAGTGAGGCCGATCGTAGCCTTACGGCTGGGCCAGGTGACCTTTTTCATTTCGCCTTTTGAATCTTTAAGGTACTGACTCAATTCGGCGACATTCTCTTTTATAGCTGCCAAGATTCGGGCTCCAAATTTTAAATGTTAGCTGTAATTTTTTGGAATTACTGGCAGGCCAGGAGGGATTCGAACCCCCAACACCCGGATTTGGAGTCCGGTGCTCTAGCCATTAGAGCTACTGGCCTGCAACCATAAACCACCGACAGAAAACTCCTCGTCTCTTCTGCGGAAAAGACGATCTATTTGGTCTCTTTATGAACCGTATGGGTCTGGCAGAAGCGGCAATATTTCTTGAACTCAAGCTTGTCAGGGGTATTTTTTTTATTCTTCTTGGTCGTGTAATTTCTTCTTTTACATTGCCCGCAAGCAAGTATCACTTTCTCTCGCATAACTATCTTACAACCTGACCCTTCATAAGCCTGGAGAAATATTCCTCAACCAAAACTTACCTGAAAACAGACCGAAGCCAGAGCAGGATTTTTGATAACCCCTCCCTGGCTTCGTCTAATATATAAACTGCCTAAAAGGCGTATCACTTATTCGATAATTTCGCTGACGACGCCGGCACCTACCGTGCGGCCGCCTTCACGAATCGCAAAACGCAACTCTTTTTCCATCGCGATCGGGGTAATCAACTCACCGACAATCGTAATATTGTCGCCGGGCATTACCATCTCGACGCCCTCGGGGAGCTCAACCGTAC
>JAGHAQ010000113.1 GCA_021161425.1 Candidatus Tharpella sp.
ATATCCTCAAGGAGCTGCCGAGGAACTTTGCACCTGTATTTTTCAAGGAAAACCGCAGCCGCTTTTCCCACAGTAGAAGGATGTGAATCCATCTTGGCAAACAGGCCGCTGATATCCTCAATAACTGCCCACGGGTAAATCAGCCAGCGCCACTTAATAATTCTGTGGGCAAAATACTCAGGACTAAAATCAGATGTTCTCTTCTGGATTAAAACAGCCACTCTAACGTCCTTCGGGGAAAATTCTTTAAGGTGGTGCATGGCCACCTCTAGAGTATCGCCCGTGTCATTGACATCATCCACCACCAAGACATTTTTTCCCTTGATATCTATTGCCAGTGGATCTGTAAGCCGGGCTATCTTCTGTTTGCTGGCGCCGGGAAGATAATGTTCGATTCTGATACTGGCCAGGCTATTGACATCAAGAAAATCACATAAAATTCGGGCTGGCACATATCCACCCCGAGCAATGGCGACGATAACATCCGGCTGAAAATTATCGTCATTAATCATATATGCCAGCTTCCGAGCCAGCAGATACACCCGCCTCCAGGATATCAGTTCACAACGAAAATCTTTCTCCATCAGCTACCGTCCTTTTTTGGGATCTGTTCCAGACAGCGCTATTTATAACACATCTGACTAAATGACTCGACCCCTAAAAAAGAGTCCCCCCTCCATGGGGAAGCAGTTGGGCTTGCCTGGGGTTTGAAAGCAGTTGAAAATTGCTTATGATGGAGTTGGAAAAGAGTAAAACAAATACGAGAATGGCAAGCAAAAAAATTTTATTCTACTTTTTGACCATATGCCCCAGCATTTCATACATGCTGAGGAGAGAGATCAGCCAGGAAAGAGTTGACTCCGCACCCTGATTGGCGTTGATGCCGGTGGGCTGAAGACCATCGCAACACCCTCCCGTCTTAAAGTCATAAATTTGTTCGTTCAAATCATTACTGCCCAGAAACCAGCCGAGACAACGATGTCCCTGGTCAATCCACTTCATCTCTCCGGTAGAACGAAAGGCTTCGGCACAGGCGTCGATCAGGCACATGACCTCAATCGGCTGTTGATCAAAATTGGAGCTGAGACCATTCTTGTTGTGCCAGTTCAAATTGCCGACAACTGAAAGATGACCTTCCGGTGCCTGCTGTTTTTCCAGCAGCCAGGCGAGAGAATCGATGCCCATTTTAAACATTTCCGGATTGGGAATCCACTGGCCGGCCAGAATCAAGGCATGGGGCAATTTGGCGTTGGCATAGGTAAGCTTATCTTCACACCACAGCCAGTCCGGACTGGAACCTTTTTGAAAGAGAGCAAAGAGTTTTTTCGCCAACTGAGCCCGTAATCGACGGGCCGTGGCATCCCCGCCGAAAACCTCCATATAGGCATGCAGAGCAATGATGACAAAGGCCCATGATCTGGGGGACTTGAAACTTTTCACAACTGGAAGACCGTCGAGAAAGAGCCGGACGGCCATGTTCCGGATCGAATCATAAGGTGCATGTTGGATGGCAACCCCTAGTCCCCAGAGGGAGCGCCCGTGGGAATCTTCACTACCACTCTCTTCGAGCCAGCGTCGGTCATAGGACATGAAATTTCTGAAGCGTCCCTTCTCCGGGTTGAAAGAGTCGTGCAAAAAAGAGAGATAGGTCTGGATTTGGGGAATGACATCATTGTCTTGGCGGAGAGCATAGTACATAGCGGCGACAATAAGCGCCCGGGCATTATCATCCACACAGTAACCGTGCGTGCGATCCGGGATAGAATATTTTGCGTGCTGGAGGATACCGGTACTATCGGTCATAATGAGCATATGCTGGAGGTTAATCTCCGGCATAACCCCCAGAATCCTGGTATCAGGTTCCAGAATTCCGGCATCCGGTATTTTGGCATATTGCAGTATCGGCTGGTCGATTGTACGTTCCAATATCCCAGCGACCAGATTGAGGTAGTTTGTACCCACGGCTTTCCAGACCGCTGAACGACTAAACTGATAACCTTTTTTCCTGATCTCATTACGTTCTTTCTCGTGAGCCAGAAGATGAATAATCTTTTTGGCCAAAACCTCCGGATCGTTAAAAGGCACCAGGCATCCTCGGCCCTCCGCCAGCAGCTCCTGGGCGTGCCAGTAGGGGGTGGAGACCACGGTTGTCCCCATACCCATGGCATAAGCCAAGGTTCCGGAGGAGATCTGTTCTTCTTTGAGATAAGGCGAGACATATAGATCAGCGGCGGTCAAATATTGAGTTAAGGTCTCGAGCTCGACAAAACGGTTATGAAACAGCACATGATCGTCTATGCCGAGACGGCGAACCAGTTGATAGAGGCTCTGCCGGTAGGCATCTCCAGTATCTTTTATAACGTGGGGGTGCGTCTTACCGAGGATAATATAGGAAACATCGGGGTGCTGTTCGATAATCGCGGGCATCGCCTTGAGCATGACCTCAACCCCTTTGCCGGGACTCAGCAGGCCGAAGGTCAATATTATCTTCCGACCTTTCAGCCCGAGCTGGGTTCGGAATGAACCTGAAGTGGATTTGGTAAAAGGCACGTCCGGGATGCCGTGGGGAATAAAGGTAATTTTCGACTCTTCAATGCCATAGGAATCAATGAGCAGAGCCCGGGCTTTATGGGCCATAACCACCAGGGTGTCGGTATATTGCGCCAATTTTTGGGTGACGGCGCGCTGCCCGTCCGTAGGGTTCTTGAGAACCGTATGCAGGGTGGCAATCACCGGCATGTGCAGATTTTTTATCAGACGGAAGATATGGGAACCATCCTCTCCTCCGAATATGCCGAATTCGTGCTGGAGAATCGCGGCATCAAATTTATGAACATTTAAAAATTCAGCAGCATGAAGATAATCAGACTGAACGTTGGCCCTTACCTGAAACCCGACCCGATCCGCATAAGGGTAGCCTTTATCAATGTCATCCATGGCCACGACAGTAAGACCTTCGCCGCTCTTTTTCAGACCCAGGGCAAGAGCGTTACACAGGTCGGTCGTAAAAGTGGCAATACCGCACTGCCTGGGCAGGTAATTGCCGACAACCGCTATCTTCATGTTTTTCATATGGGCTTCCTTGTTTCAGGTTTACGCTTCCGACAACCGGGCCAGCAGATCCGGCACCGAAACAATCGCAATACCGGATGACGTATCAGACATGGCATATGGTATGATCAATTCATCGTTGTGAATTATGGCGCCGCAGGTGTACAAAACATTCGGCACATAACCTTCACGTTCTTCTTCCGTGGGGCTGAGCAGCGGCTCGGTAAGATGGCCGATAATTCTGGTGGGATCTTGCAAGTCCAGCAGATAGGCACCGATACAATATTTTCTCATCGCCCCGACCCCGTGGGTCAGCAGAATCCAGCCGGCCTCAGTTTCAATGGGAGAACCACAGTTACCAATCTGAATGAACTCCCACGGATACTTCGGCCCTTGCAGGATCTCGGCTTCTTGCCAGAAATGGATATTGTCCGAAGACATGATAAATATGTTTTCACCGTCCTGACGGGAGATCATCATATATCTGCCATTAATTTTTCTTGGGAAAAGAGCCATCCCTTTATCCTGCACCGCCTTGCCGTTAAGGGTCCGAATCGTGAAGCTGACAAAATCCTTTGTTTCCAGCAACATCGGCAGGACATCAAAACCATTGTAAGCGGTGTAGGTCGCGTAATATGTGACCTCCCCGTTGGTATCGCAAAAGCGTACGAACCTGGCATCCTCAATCCCCCGGCTTTCATTTTCCGACACGGGGAAAATAACCCTCTCCGATATCCGCCGGTCCCCTCTGAACTTTAAGTGGTAGTTGGATCTCGCCAGCCAGAGCATTTTCTCTACCGTTTCATTAAGCCAAGGAACCGGTTCTTCAAGCCAAACATGGGTTTTCTTGCGGATAGCGGCCTCTAGTTCAAGGAAAGAAAACTTGGCGGGCAGATCCTGCAATATTTCCCTGGCTACATCGTTCATAGCTTCCATATCCGCAAATTTCAACTGAAAAACATATTTGTCATAGGTTGGGTTTTTAATGACCTTAGGAGTTTCCACAAACCGGCTGACATCGTCAAAACGAAACTCGTTTTTTTCATCAAAAATACCGCTTCTGAATTCAATAGAGGATATGTGCCCTTCCCCGGTGGAGCGAAAACTCAAGATGAAACGCAGGCTTTTTTCCTTTATATAACTCTGGTCCGGATGCATAATTATAGAAGGGTTAAAAAAAGCAGCCGCCTGGATAGAATACTCATGTGTAAAAAAAGCCCCAAGCAGACAGATTCTCTCTTCTGAAAGTTCAAGACCTTCGGGAAGATACTCTTTAATCTTTGTAAAGTGCCGCTTAAATACCTGGCGTATATCCTTATGCCGCGCCGCAAAATCGACCATGACCTGTTTCAGGTTCTGCCGGACTTCTTCTTCGGAGAGCCCGAGAACGCGCGCAATGATGTGCCCGATCCGCTCTTCGCCACCCGGGAGATAAAATTTGGTAATCACCCGGGAGGACTCGGATAAAAATTTTTTCATTTTTCTTTTTACTTGCAAAGGCGCTGGCTGCATCAGATTATTCCTAATAAGGAGGCCTCGGGTTGCTAAGACACATTTCCACAAGATCCCGAATCCGGGCCGAACCGGCACACATGACCGTGTCGGCACCGCCCCAGTAAATTTTCACGGTGCCGTCATCTTCCGGGACGGCGCCGCAGGTAAAGACCACATTAGGCACATAGCCGGTGGTCTCCCAGGGGTCTTCAGGCTGTAGTATCCACTGATCCGCAACCCCGATAATCCGGGAGGGATCATCCCGGTCGTGCAAGGCCACACCGAGCCGGTAGACGGCCCCGGCCATGGTCTCAAAGACCCCGTGGTAGATATGGAGCCAACCCGCATCCGTCATAAACGGCGTGGCGCCCGGGCCGATCTTCAACTGGTCCCAGTGATAGGTCACCGGCTTCATGACCACCTTGGAGTCCCCCCAATGGACCAGGTCGGGAGAATAAGAGATATGGATGGACCAAGGAGATATCTCGGAATGGGGCCGGTCGAGACGCGCATATCTCCCATTGATTTTTTGCGGAAAGATGACCACGTTGCGCATATCCGGCTGGGAGATTAAAGCGATCCGCTCGACCTGCTTAAAATCCCTGGTTCGAGCACAGGCAATCCGCACCCCGTGTCTTGAGTAGGCGCTGTAGGTCAGAAGATACTCGCCCTCCAGGGCAGAGATGCGCAGATCCTCCACCCCGAACTCTTCGTACTCGCCGAACACCCCCTTCGTGGACGGTGTAAGAAAAGGTTCCGGCCGCACCGTGAAGGAGAAACCATCATCGCTCTCGGCCAGACCGATAATAGAGCGGCCGTTTCGACGATGGGAACGAAAGAGCATAATATACCTGCCGTCATGCTTGACCATTCCGGCATTATGCACGGTTGCCACCGAATAAGGGACATCATGTCTGGTCAGGATCGGATTTTTATGATACCGTTGCACTACAGGATCTTGCATAATTTGCCCTCGCTATATTCGGCCAAAGTCATCCTCCAATCTGACGATATCATCTTCCCCGAAATAATCTCCCAACTGAACCTCGACAAAGGCCATATTCTCGTTGGTCTGATTCTCCATGCGATGGACTGCTCCCCTGGGGATATCGATAGATTCACCTTCTTTCAGCCGAATCTGCCGGCCGTCCAGGGTGACGACCCCCTCGCCATAAACCATGGTCCAGCGCTCCGCCCGGCGCTGATGCTTCTGCAGACTCAGGCGCTTGCCGGGATAGACGTGAATGCGCTTGACCTTATGATCCGATTCATCCGCCAGAACCGTGTAGTATCCCCAAGGCCGATGATCTTCACGTTTTGTCTGGGCAATGATCTGCTCATAGACCTTGATGTAATCATCCACCATCCGCCCCGTGGAAAAATTATCCTCGACAAACTTACGGCAGGCAGCCCGGTCTATCCCGGATATCTCCTTAACGGCATCAACCGCCTCTCCGACATTGGCAACCAGGAATCCGTTAAACCCGTGGCGGATCAACTCAGGCATGCTGCCCCGGTTAAAAGCAATCACCGGCGTACCACACGACATCGCCTCCACAATTGAAAGACCAAAAGGTTCATTAAAATTGATCGGGTGCAATAAGGCGTACGCCTTGCCGAGCAACGTATTCCTCTGCTCAGGCCCGACGCTGCCGACATACTCAACACCCCCACCAAGATGGGGTTCGACTTCAAATTCATAGTAACTTTCATCCTGAATGATGCCAGCCATAATCAATTTCCGACCGGCAGCCCGAGCAATGGCAATAGCCTCTTTGGCCCCTTTATCCGGATGAATACGACCGAAAAAAAGCAGGTAGTCCTCAGGATCGGGGTTAAGCGTGAAATCGTTGAGCTCAATGCCGTGGTGGATAGTTGCTGCGTAGTTGAGCTTTGGCGAACGGTCGGCCTCGCTGATCGACACATAAAAGGTTTTTCCGTTGTATTTTTCATAAACGGGCAGGATACGAGGGGAGGAAAAGCCGTGAATGGTGGTGAGTACCGGGGTTGTCACCAGTCCGCTGTAGGTCAACGGGGGGAAATCAAAGTGGTTGTGGATCAGGTCGTACTCATCGGCCCGCTCAAAGAGCTCGGAGATGTGCAGGTATTCCCAGACTTTCGGTTCTATGTTTCTACTCTCCTCGTAGCCGCACTGACATACTGCGTGCAGTTTTCCTTTGGTTCTGGAATCAGCGGTGGCAAAAAGGGTGACCTCCACTCCTTTGGCGACCAACCCCTCCGTCAAGAGGGAGACCACACTTTCCCAGGGGCCGTAATGGCGTGGCGGCGTCCGCCACGCAATCGGTGAAAGCATTGCAATACGCATAATTTACCTCTAACCTCTCCCTCCAGTGTCAGTCACAACCTATTTCAACCACCACCGCATTGGGGATCACCTGTTTCAGGGCTCAGCACTGCTCCTCAAATCCACTTTTTGCGCAAGCTCGACAAGGGATCGGGATATTTCAACCGGGTACTTATCACTCTTATTCAATTGAGTCAAATAATCCGGCAGACCGGCAAGCTGAGAAAAGGCATACTCTCTGGATTTTTTTATATCCGGCGGCCCGACAATTCGTTTGCCTTGCTTCATCACCTGCTCTACCAGGGGGATTCCGGTTAATTCGTCACTTTCCAGGGTGAGTATATCACCACACATCCGGCCTCGCTGATCAAAGCTACGAAACACCTGCTTGCGCCCCGGCCAGGTAGCCTTTCCCTCCGAGCGCTTACGACGAGCAATTCCGGCATATTCCACCAATTTGTAAGCACAATCAAGATAAGGAGCGTCGGCTGAGGTGGTCATTCTGGTACCCACGCCAAAACCGTCAACAGGAGCGCCTGCTCGACCAAATTCAGCCAGTTTGTATTCATCAAGGTTGCCACTAGTAAGGATACTCACATCAGTAAGACCACCCTGATCTAATATCCGACGTACATTTTTTGAATGAAGGATCATGTCCCCGCTGTCCAGCCGGACCCCTTTGATGGTAATACCCTTTTCCGCCAGACGCGGGGCCAGGGCCACCACCTTTTCCGCCCCCTTTTCGGTGTCATAGGTATCAACAAGCAAAACGACATTATCCGGCTGGCTTTCAGCAAAATGCTCAAAGGCCAGGGTTTCAGAATCATGAGCCTGGATAAAGGAATGAGCCATGGTGCCGAAAACCGGAACGCCGTACATTTTACCGGCAAGCACCGTGGAGGTGCCGCTAAATCCTGCCAGATAACTGGCCCTGGCTGCAAAAAGTCCGGCTTCGGCACCGTGGGCCCGGCGCAATCCAAAATCAACTAGTAGTTTTTCCGGAGCGACAAGAGTCATCCTTGCCGCTTTTGAAGCAATTATGGTCTGAAACTGGAGAACATTAATGACCCGTGATTCTACTAATTGAGCCTGGGAAATGGGGGCGGTTATGCGGATGATCGGCTCATCAGGAAAGAAAATGGTCCCCTCGGCCATGGCGTGCACATCGCCGGTGAAACGTAAGTCGGCAAGATAATCTAAAAAGTCCGGGTGAAAGCGGTCATCATCAGCCAGATAATCAAGGTCGTTCTGGTCAAAAGCAAGGGTTTCCAGATAGTCAACAACCTGGGCAAGACCGGCCGCCATAAAAAAATTTCTTCCCCTTGGCAATTTGCGGGCAAAAAACTCAAATACGGCAATATCATCCATTGATTGCTCGACATACCCTTGCAACATGGTCAGCTGGTAAAGATCCGTCAACAATGAAGATACCTGCTTCATGGGATAACCTCACCTGCGTGCAGGGCAACCGCCCCTGCAGAAGTCATGGCATCTATGGCCCGGTCCCCATCTCCGGCGGCAACATTAACTGCGGCAACAGCATCAACAAACAGGATAACCGCAAATCCATGTTTAAGCGCGTCTTGTACTGTATGAAGCACGCAATAATCTGTAGCCAAGCCGCCGACAAAGAGACGCTCAACACCGTGCTGCCTGAGCAGATTCGCCAGATTCGTGCCCTCAAAAGCCGAGTAGGCATCCTGGTTCTCGCCGGTTGCCTTGGAAATAACAAAGAGCTGTTGTGGAAGCTTAAGCAAGGATGAAAATTCGGCCCCCGATGTACCGGCAACGCAGTGCACAGGCCACGGCCCTCCCCTGTCGAAAAAAGAACAATGATGAAGAGGATGCCAATCACGACTAGCAAAAACCGGCAACGATAATGAGGTGAAAAAATCTATATAACGGTTAAGAACGGAAATAATGGCTTCAGCACCTGCAACAGCAAGGGATCCACCCGGTAAAAAATCATTCTGAACATCAACAATCAGCAAGGCATCATGCTGATGCAGTTTTATGCTTGCCGGCTGAGTCATCAACTTACTCCATTACATCCTGATTTTTGACTCGGTTTTCGCAGGATTTTTCTCAAGATGCTTATACCTGTGAATTGCAGTTTCGGTAAAACGTGTAATCACATGGGAGAGATCGGAGTTCTTCCAAATCACAGCAAAATCAGCATGTTCCTTGACCCGCTCGGTCAAGGCAAAAGGCTGATTCTGATCCGGTTGCAGGGAGATATCACCATACTCCAAATTGAGTTTACCGGAAAAGGCCTGACGGAAAAGATCCTGGATCGTATAAACATAAAACTTTTTCACATCCTCGGTCGATTCTGCAGCCCCAAGCTTTTTCCTGAACCCCGGAAGCAGTTTATTCTCAACCTTGCTAAATGAAAATTGCGTCGTCATGGCAAGTCCCCCCCCTATTGTTGGTTTAGCTTGAAAATCACCTTCTTCTTACAATTACTGGTCAAACCTGGATACAAACCTCTGATCAATCATCCTGCAGCACCTTTTCCAACTCAACACCGTCAACGATCTCCTGCCGAATAAGGATTACGGCCAATCTTTTGACCTTGGCCCAGTGCTGCTCAATCAGGCTTTCAGTCTTTATTCCGGCCTCCTTAAGCCATTGTCCGACCCGCGCTTCGACGGCGGCTGAAAAAAGTTCTGGGTTTACATTCCGGATCAGGGTCTCGGCATGGACAAAACCGATCTCCTCATCCATACCGAGACTGGCAATAGCCGTATAGGCCTGCTGCGTAGCTGCTTCGAGATCATTCGCAGCCCCGGTATCGACCCCCGGACTTCCGAACTGTTTGACACTGGCCAGGCGACCGGCCAATAAAACACAGATATTATTGAAAATCTCTTCCCGGGAGACGTTACCAGGAAACTCCTCCATGGTATAGGAGACAAAACCAAGGGTTTTGAGGCGCGGCGCAATGGTGACCTGCTCAACCTTGACATCCGGCAGCAGGAGATGGGAAAGGACGGCGTGCCCGGCTTCATGATAGGCGGTTATCTTAAGATCCTCTTCAAGATTTCTGATATGCTTCTTTTCCAGTTTGTACCCGTACTTGATGATATTTATCTGTTCAATCAGGATCTCCTCGGTAATCAGATCAAGACCATTGCGAATAACATAAAGCGCCGCCTCCTTACCGATCCGCTGCAGATCACGACCGCTCATCCCGGTTATATAGCGCACGACCTTCTCAACATCAATCTTGCCGTCATTGGGCTTTTCCAGGATCTTTGTGATGAAAAAACGCCGGGCTTCGCGATCCAATTCCGGCACCTCGATAAAGGTATCGATGCGCCCCGGAGCGATGAGCCGAGGGCTGACATCATCCCTTTGCAGGGCCGTGGCAATCGTAAAAACACAATCCGGGAGATCGGCAGAGAGAGCATCCAGTTCGAAAAGGAGTTGTTCATCCGGCATGGTTGTGTAGACCCCTTCAATTAAACCTTTGATATCAACCCCATCGAGAAAAACGATGCTGGGAGCAAACTCACGGGCTTTCTGATAGGCTCTTCTGATATAGTCCGGATCAAAAAGGTCACTGCGAGTGAGGTAGATATAGGGGCGCTGAGCCTCCCGGGCAAAGGCTTTGCCGAACATCGTCTTGCCAACCCCGGTCGGGCCGTACATCAGCATCCCCTTGGGCATATCGATAGCAAATTTTTTGACCAGTTCAGGTCTTTGCAGGATGGTAATAATCTGCTTCAACTTCTTCTTCGTGGTCCGGTTACCGGCAATATCATTAAAACCAAGTTGGGAAAACTCTACCGTGGGCTGGCGTTCGTGCTGAAAATCCCTTACCGGTGGCAATCGCTTTCGTTCAGCCCGATTGATTGTGCAGACCAGTCTCTTAGCGCGCCAACTCTCCTTCCAGCTCAACTCCACGGTCTCATTCCGCTTGAACAGGTTCTGCAGTAAAAGCTCCCTCTCCGGCTCAAGTTTAGCGAGAAAGTTGGCGGCCCTTTTCGAGAGCCGACAGACTACTTCATCAGGGTATTTGTGCTGTTCACTGATAAAACGGGTAACCCGCCCAAGAAACAGATCGGGCAACTTCTTTTTCACCTGTTTGATATTGATAACCGGCGCAAAGGAGAGAGTTAACAAGGTGACAATCTTCTCAAATTCTTCATATTTGAGCGCCACTGCGCTTTTTTCGGTGAAATGGTTGGAATAGTTGCCCAAGCATTCCATACCGATACGCACCATCGAAGTAAGACTCAACCGATTAAAGAGGATGACGAAGTTGCGCGCCATAGCCGCCAACAACTTCGGAGCAATGGCGTTCTGTACAGCCTCGTAAACCACCTTCCTCTCCCGGGAAACAGCCTCCATCACCTGCGCCTGTGCCCGAGCCCGATTTTCCTTAAGGTCACCCAGAAACTCCTGATCCTGATAGAGGGCCGCTCCCAGGTTGGAAGTGAAGATGACAATGACGCCACTGCAATCTATACCACTGTCGGACTCCGGACTGATCAGCAGGTTTAAAAGTGCCAACTGCAGGAGGTTATCGGCTTTTTCGATAGCATCAAAAAGGATAATGGATTTTGGATGATTTCTGATAAACTCAGTCAGTTCCCCATCCGGGCCGGACTCGATCCGCAGCCTTTGGCCGATCAGCAAACCAGCGCTCTCCGGATCACTGTACTGTTCCATATCGAACAACCTGACTTCACTATACTCATCCAGATATGAAGTCAGAGAAGTAGCCAGATAGGTTTTACCGACGGCTGGAGGCCCGAAAAAGGTCATAATCGATCGGGGAGGGTTTTCGACCGGTTGGTAGGTCATATGAATAAAAGCATCCACGACCTCGTCAACAGCCTCTTCCTGATCAAAAATGATCCCCTTGAGGCTGTTTCTTAAGGCTTCAAACCTAACAAAGATGTTTTCGTCACCTGGCGGCTTCACAACTTCTCCTAACGATCTGACCATCTCCGGTTAAACTTTTTCATCAAACTTTCCTGATCTGGCAAATTCCGGACTCCAACTAAGGTTAAAGAGTCTCACCTTCAATAGGTGCCTGAACCAGGAAGCAACTGGCAAGAGTTGAAGATATCAACAACCAAATACCCTGACACAGGTAGATGTAACCAAAGAATTGTCGTCGGAAAAGTTCTCCGTCTGAAGCGACCTTGGTCGTACATCTATTAATAAAATAACACATCGACGGAAAATAGCTAATCCTACAAGATTTTTCTTAAATTTATTATGCAACTTTTTTATTTCTTGTTAACTTGACATCAAGAAAAAATTTGTTAGTTTGTATATAGTACCGCGTGACTTCTTTTAATACGTATCATCCCAACAATTGAAACGTTTGAAGCGTTTCTTAAGCAACCCTAAGGAGGTGCACTATGAAAGCAGGAATTTTTTTTACAGGTTCAGGGCCCATTCTGATTTTAACATCGTATGAATCTCTGATGAATCCTGACTTTGTAGAAAAACTATCAACAAAAGGGATCAAGAAGTTCATCGCTTTTGAAGTCTCTGAGGCTATGCTAAAAGAAAAATATGGACAGCACTTGGACATAGTCATGGGCGACCTTTATCAGACCGACGATTTGCGGGTTCTTGACTATGATGGACATCATGTTTTCTACAATTTCAACCTTAAAGAGCTGGGCGACCCTATTTTTTATGACTCTTAAAGGATAGACTGAGACGTGAAAAGCGATACGGCTGTTTATTATCTTTGGAGGATGATGGTACGCAGCATGACAGGCGGGCCACCCACCAGGGGTTGCCTTTTAATATGCTTTGCCGTGTGACGGAAAACTGTCACGCACGGTTCTTAGAGTGGAAAGGGGCCATAAGATCCCTTTCCACTCTAAGAACCTCAAAAAAAAAGTGCGTTGCATTTTGCTTTGCTTTGTTCTGAATTAAAATTAGAGGTAAGTATTGCGGATGTGTGTTAAGGTCTAACAGCTAAAGGATGGTAAGTGAGATCTCTACAGGATACAGATCGCATCCACTATCATAAGTCCAGAGCATCACGTACTTGTCGAGCGGTTTTTTTCTCATCGACCATCATCAACAACCCCCCCCCTAAAATAAAAAAGAGGGCAATCGAGGCAATCCCGGCCCGCGAGCTACCGCTGGTTAGCGCCACGATACCGACCAGCATCGGTCCCAAAATCGCAGCTAGTTTGCCCAGAAAATTATAAAATCCAAAAAATTCGGCGGCATATCCCGACGGAATCATCCTGGCATAATAGGAACGACTGAGTGCTTGGATACCCCCTTGCACCAGTGCGATCATCACGGCCAGCAAATAAAACTCATAGGTTTCATCCATTACACTGGCCCAGAGCACAATAAAAAGATAGATCAAGATCGCTGTCAAGATCGCTTTTTTGGTCTCCCAGAGCTGAGCCAACCTGGCAAAAAACAAGGTGGCCGGGAAACCAATAAACTGCACAATCAGCAAGGCGGTGATCAGTTTTTTGGCGTCAAACCCGAGGGCCATACCATAGTCCACGGCCATCCGGATGATAGTATCGACCCCGTCGATGTAGAGCCAGTAAGCGACCAGAAAAAGCTGAAGGCCTTTGAGTTTAGAGACCTTTTTAAAAGTTTTGAGAAGCCGCCGGTACCCTTCAGACGCAACCTGCAGGGTTCCTTTCAGCGCTTCATTTTTCGGCTCCTTGACAAACAGGAAGAGCGGCAGTGAAAAGAGAGCCCACCACAAAGCGACACTAAAAAAGGAGAGTTTGACGGCCTGGACTTCATCTGAGAGGCCAAACCAGTCGGGCTGTTGCACCATCATAACATTCAGGGCAAAGAGCAGACCGCCGCCGAGATAACCTAGAGCAAACCCCAGCCCCGAAACCCGGTCAACCTCTTTTTCCCCGGCAACCGAGGGAAGCAGTGCGTCGTAAAAGACATTTGACCCCATAAAGCCGATGTTGCCCAGAACATAAACAAAAACGGCCATCTCCCATGCCCCTTTCGCGACCAGGGCCAGTGCGGCGCTCATCAAAATACCGAGGTAGGCAAAGAGAAAAAGAAACCGTTTCTTCAGCCCCCCGGCATCAGCAATGGCACCCAATAACGGGGCAATCAGGACGATTATCAGACTTGAGAGCGAATTGGCGGCCCCGAGCTGCGCTGTACTTACAGTGACATCGGCACTGGCACTGAAATACTCTTTGAAAAAAAGCGGGAAAAATCCGGCCATAACGGTTGTCGCATAGGCCGAATTGGCCCAATCGTACATGGCCCATGCATAGATGCTTCGTTTATCATTCATACGGAATCACAGCATGTCTTTTAGGTAAAATTAGGGAGGGTTGTTTATCAGGTCATCTCATTTTTTACCGAACCGACGTACCTGACAGCCATCGACGATGGTATCGCCGGGATGGTTGATGACTGTTGCCCCAGCCTCAATACCAGATAGAATCTGCACATAAATTCCGCCCCGACGACCAATTTTGACCCGCCGCTGCCGCGCTCTTCCCTCCTCAACGATAAAAAGAGCCCATTCATCATCGAGCCGGAATAGAGAGCTGCCCGGCACCTTAAGAACCGCATCTTCATGCCAGAGGATAAAACTTGCTTCAAGACGATAACCATCGCCAAGGCGCTGTAAACTCTCTGAAGACTCGGTAAAATCAACAATCACCCAGACTCGCTGTTCCTCAACACCCAGGGCTGAAATCTTGGTAAAACCGTGCGGTTCGACCCTTTTGACAACCCCGGAAAGCTCCTTTTCACCCCCCCAACGAGAAAAGAAGACCCGCATACCCGGTCGCACCTGCACAGCATCGGCCGAAAGCAGGTCAACCTCGACCTCAAGGGTTTTCGGATCGCCGATCTCCAGAAGGGGCTGACCTACATTGACAACCCCGGCACTCTTCTGCAGAAGCTTAAGCACTTGGCCACCGACCGGGGCTTTCAGTACAATTTTATCAATCTCACCCGAAACCGCCACCGTCTTGGCAAATTCAAGAACCGCCAATGCCGCCTGGCGCTCATAACGGGCCATCTCAACCATAAACTCGGCTGATTTGAGCCCCGCCCGGCCCTGTTTGAGCCAACTCTGGACCTCATCCAAGCGCTCTTGAGGAAGTCCCTGCAAAGCCACAATATTACTGATACGCTGTTGTTTGATTTGCAGCAAAGAAAGTTGGGCCCGCGATTTTTCAACCCCTTCTTGCGCTGCCTTCAAAGCGGCTTCAGCCGCTGCCAGTTGGGCTTTAGCCTGAGCCCGGGTACGCGGATCGAGTACCGTCGAAACCCGAGGAAGGAGTGTAACCAGAGAATCATCGGTGGCTATAGCATCACCAACATCAAGATCTATCCGCGCCATCATTGCAGTAACCGGGGCCGAAATTATATAGCGGTCGACAACCCGGGTGCGGCCCTCCTCGACAATCACCACGGTCATGGACCCACTCTCGGCGACAACCATATCAACTTTAACCGGTTGCGGCCGAAAACCGTAAACCAGGGCGATTACCAATAGACCACCGGCCAGCAAACTTAGTAAAATATTTCGTAAACGCAAAAGTCTACTCCCTCGTTTTTAGAACCGCAATCAGATCCACTTGAAGAACCGCCCGGCACCCTATCCGTTATGAGTAATTTTTTGGAGCAATTTTTATTTCAACACGGCGGTTCATTTGGCGCCCTGCTTCAGTTTCATTTGTAGCAATCGGACGTGTCTCTCCAAAAGTTACCGTCTCTAACCGGTATGGTCTTATTCCTTTTTCAACTATCAAGTTCTTGACAGTCACGGCACGTCTAGCCGACAGTTCCAAATTGTACTCTTCTGTACCGGTGCTATCAGTATGTCCTTCTACTCTGATTACCGTGTCAGGATACTGGAGCATTACATTTGCAATACGGCCAATTTCCGAATAAAGTCCGGGCCTCACGGTTGCTGAGTCATGGTCAAATGAAAAATCACCTTTCAGGGTGACTGCCAGAAGATTCCCTTCACGTCGTATCGCTGCTGCTTCTGAGTTGGCAAGGGCCTGCCTCATGTCTCTTTCCTGGTTATCCATCATATGTCCCACTCCTGCACCGGCTGCGCCACCAACTGCAGCGCCAATTGCGGCACCTATGAGAGTACCTTCCGTGTCCCCGCCTATCAATTGACCAATGAGCGCTCCGGCTATTGCCCCTCCTCCTGCACCATACGCCGCTCCCTTCTGGGTTTTATTGCTCGTGGCACATGAAGTAAATACTAACAGAGTGATAGTGCTTAATAAAACAACCTTTTTCATAATGTTGCATTTGCTGGAACAATAAAAGTTGTACATAATTGCTTCCTCCCAGTTTATTGTTATCGAGGCGCGAAGCGCCGAGATGTTAATAGGTGAAGAGCGCGAAGCGCTCAGTCCGACGTTGATCAAGGCGCGTGTAGCACGACTTGATCAACGTCGCAAATATCACCGGCGGCAAAAAGCAGAGTGACGAAGGATCGGCGCTTTTTGCCGTCTGAGTTAATTTGCCTTGCTATGCTTTTAGTGAATCTCGCACCGGCATAGCCGGTGGAGCTTCACTTTACTCTGACCCCAAATATGCTTGATTTTGCTTGTTATTGTAAAAGCTTACATCAGGATTCCGTCATAGAATCAAGAATTATACGCGTAAAATATATAATTTCTTTTCCAAGATTTCTTTTTTTTGAAGCGTAACTCAAATTAAAAGTACAAAACGGACATGTGGTTGCAATCTTTTTTGTGTTGATTGATTTTAAAAGCGATTCCGCAATGTCAATTGAGAGTTCTGGAAATACCGACCGTATACCGGCTCCTGCGCCACAACAGATTGCATTTTCTCTGTTTTTTTCTGCCTCTTCTAATGTTGAGCCGCACATTTTTAAAAGCTCTCTGGGTTCTTCTGTTATATTTTCACCCCGTGCAAGGCGGCATGGGTCCTGATAAGTGATTGCCTGTTCAACTTTATTTAATAGTTCAGGCCTTTGTTTCAAAAGCTCATAAATAATTTCAACTGCATGGGAAACTTTAAAATCCATTTTACCAAGCAGATCAGGATAAAAATATTTAAAGCATTTTAGACAGCCATTGCATGGTACAACAATATGCTTTATCCCAAGTTTGGAAAATTTTTCGACATTTTTTTCAAAATATTTTTTTGCAAGATCAGTCCTTCCAGATTCATAAAGATAGGTATAACAACAGCCTTCATCTTCTAACATCATAAAATCAAAATCAAGTTTCTTTAATACATGATAGGTTGCATGTGCAGCATCCTTTACAAGGTATGCTGGAA
>JAGHAQ010000095.1 GCA_021161425.1 Candidatus Tharpella sp.
ACCAAAAAAGACGTCCTGACGCCGGTTTCCACGTTGAACAATATGATGCGGAATTTCCGGCACTACTATCCTTGCCAACCTTGCCATAATCTCAATTCTTAATACGATATAGCATTATATGTCAAATTTAATTAGTGGCTGTCCCCGATTTCAGTCCCGATTTCAGTCCCCCGATTTCAGTCCGATTTCATGCGTAGACTTACACTTCTTGCTATTTCGAGAGAGCTAACGGCGAGTTGACCGACCTTTTGCCGTGATAATAGGCGCGTAAGCGACCGATTATCGCGGCCAAAGGTCGAGTCGAACTCTTGGTTATCGCGGCGCGCAGCGACTCGGTAGCCAAGAGTTTGGCTCGACGAAGTCGGGCAACTCGCCGTTGATCAAGGTGCGCACAGCGCGCCTTGATCAACGACTTACATCAGCCGCCGCGCCGAGATGCCCGAACAAAAAATGGGCGGCTGTTCGCGGTCGGATGAATGTTTTTGTTCGGCGATTTCTTGCCGATTAAGTTGTTAAAAACGTGGCCTGTCCCCGATTCGCCCGTCTATGTCTTATATGTTATTAAGGTTCCCAATAGCTGATCCTGTCCGATTTCTTCCTGTGATCGATCTTCTTTGGTTTACCTTTAGTTTGTTGTGTTACGCTGTGCAACATTCGATTGCTTGATTCTGAAGCTTGCAACCTCATAATCCACTCTGAGAGAATGTCTCTGTTTATAATTTTACATCCGACAGAGCGAGCAAATCCTCTCGCTGGTTTCGATAGGTAGTTATTTGTAATAACCATTGCTGAATCACAAGAGTAGTGGCTCTTGCCAGCAACAGCATCGCTGACGGCACGCCTAGAAATAGTTCTGGATGAACGTTTAACTTGAATTGCGTGCCGACAATTTTCCTGCGAGGCAATAATATCAACGCCAAAGTCTCCAGATCCCTTTGTCACTTCAACCGCGTTAAAACCTTCATGTCGAAGAAGTTTGGCGACGTAGTGTTCGAAGGATAATCCGTCCATATTGTCAATATCGGATAGTTTAAACGACCGAATGCGAGCTTCTGCTGCCTCTCGTTCGGCTATGTAATGTTTTGTCCATAACTTGTGCCTGCATAAAAAAGCAAAATGAATTAGCAGTAAGACTGCTACTACAACAAGCCACTCCACGTAAAACACCTCCGACGTAAGAAACGGAGCCTGACCCCGGATACCAAAACGGGGTCCAACAAAACCGGGGTCTGACCCCGGTTTACCCACCGGTTTACCCCCCAAGCCTGAATTATGTAAAACGCCGAACTATTACTTATCAGGTCGATTTGCCCTGATAAGTTGATATTGGGTATAAATTAATGCAACTGGAATAAAGCTGCCTGATATATATTTTATACAGCTAATCGCTTTGTAGTAACAGAGTGTCACGACTGATGTCAATACATAGAAAAACAAACTGTTGGTATTCTATGTTATAGATTCAGACGGCGGGGACGCAGAGAGTTCATGACGATTGAGACCGAGCTTAAGGCCATGGCCCCGGCGGCGATCATGGGATTGAGGGTGATCCCCCAGGGGGAGAGGAGACCGGCGGCTATCAGGATACCGACGGAGTTATAGAAAAAAGCCCAGAAGAGGTTCCGGCGGATTACTTTGAGGGTTGCCCGAGAGAGTTTAATGGCGGCAGCTACTTGATTGAGATCGTCACTGACCAGGGTTATATCGCTGGCTTCGATGGCGATATCGCTACCCGCCCCGATGGCAATTCCGAGATCGGCTGCCGCCAGGGCCGGGGCATCGTTAATACCGTCACCGACCATGGCAACCACCTCACCCTTTTTTTGCAATAAGTTTATTTTTTCGGTTTTATTGGCCGGCAGGAGTTCGGCATGAAGTTCGTCAAGTTTGAGATGGCGGGCTACCGCAGCCACGGTTTGGCGATTATCACCACTTAAAAGAATGAGCTTGATAGCCATTTTGTTAAGCGTTTCCAGGGCTGATTCGGCGCTTGGGCGCAGTTCATCGGCAAAGCCTAAGAGACCGATGACGCTATTCTCTTCGCCAACCAGAATGGCGGTCACTCCCTGTTCCGCGAGGATCGTAATACGTTCGAGAAGATGTTCTTTGACGATCAACCCCTGTTCGGCAAAGAGCTCGTCGCCCGGTTCTTTATGCCGGGGCAGACTTTCTCCGGTCAACATCGACTCATCGATGGTTGAAGATCCGGTGAGTACCAGACCATCGACCGGTAGCCAAGTTGACCCGGGCCTCCGTAATACCGGAAACTTTTTCCAGCGTTTTTTCTATGCGCCGTACACAGGCGGCACAAGTCATACCACCGACATTGATGGTTTCCTGCATCACTCCCCCTTGGTCAAAACCAGATCACCCAGTTGCACGCCGAGATGATCGGCGATGACAGGACATTTCGCTTTAAGAAAGAAAAAGATCGGTGCGTTAACACCCGATAGGGTCTCGTAGTTGCCTTGCCCCTTACTGACGATTAAAGGAGCACTGTGAAAAGAGTTGAGAAATTGCGGGCTGCAGAGGTCGAGAACGGTTCCCGGAGCAGAGCATCCGGACGAAACGATTTCGGCGCAGCCATCAAGGCCGGCGGCCAGGGCATCTTCTAAAATAGCATCATTGATAATCGGCGATTCCCGGACTACATAGGTCACCGGCGTACCGGTCTCTTTGGCGATGGTTTCGATAAAGAGTCGATCCATGACCGTCTCTCCCGTATTATCACCAAGATAGAGCAGCCATTCAGCTTTTTCGAGGGCCTTAAAAAAACTCTCCTCCTGCCAATGCCCGAAAGCCCCGTCATCAACGACCCGGTCAATTTCGACAGCAAGATCAAATTGTGAAGCAACCCCAAAATCTATAACATTACCGGCAACCGCAAATTTTGCCGCAAGACTCAAAGGAGCAGTTGTAAGCTCCACCCTTTTCTTTAAATTCGGATAGAGGGCCAAGGCTTTTTCTGTACTCTCTCTTTTGATCGCCTTAAAAGGGTCTTTGGACCCCGAATAACGGCTGATCATGTCGTAGAGTATCATTGCGGTTTTCGGCGGCGGGTCATCCAGCTCAAAGTCATCAAAGCGGCCGGCAAATTCGCGCAGCATCGCCAGGCAATCGGCTTCCGGAAGTTTCAGCAAACGTCCAACGCGAACAATCTGATTCATAAAACAAGGCAAACAGTCTAGATATGTTTTCATTTTTATACTCTCATTTATGATGCCATAAAGTCAGCGCAATGCCGACAAAAATCATGACGATACCGACGCCATGAAACCAAAAAAACCTTTCACCAAGAAAAAGGATCGCCATAATTGTGCCAAAAACCGGCAGCAGATGGATAAAGAGCCCGGCTCGATTGGCACCGATCAGTTCGATGCCGCGATTGTAGCAAAAATAGGAGACAATTGAAGGAAAAATTGCAACATAGGCAATTGTCAACAAAGTCGGGCCATTTAATGTAAGCGCCTTAACCGCAACCGTTTCCCAAATATAGAGGGGCAACAGCATCAGGGTACCGGTGACAAAAGTAAACGCGATGAAACTTATAGGGTGAAACGTCGGCCGTTTACGCAGCATTACCGAATAGACGGCATAACCGATCGTAGCGATAAAGATCAGGATGTCACCGCGATTGAGCGAAAGGGAACGAAGAACTTCAAGATCACCCCGGGCAATCACCATCACCACTCCGGCCAGTGAAAGAGCCACCCCCACCCCCTGAAGATGGTTGATTTTATCGCGGAAAAGAAAAAAGGAGAAAAGCATAATCAAAACCGGCATCGTCGACTGAATCAGAAAGGCGTTCAGGGCAACCGTTGACTGCAGGCCGCTATAGAGCAGCGTATTAAACATCGCAACCCCGGTCAGAGCCAACAATAAGAGCAAGGGCAGATGGCGCCTTATAATCGGCCAGTCCTCTTTCAACTTGGGCCAGGCGAAATAGATGATTATCAACGAGGCTCCGGCCCAACGCCAGAACGACAGGGCTATGGGCGGCACGTCGAGACGCATGAAACGGCCAACAATACTGTTGACAGACCAGAAGAAAACTGCCATCGTCAAGAGCAGATAGGGAGCACTGTAAAGACGCTGAAAAAGACCTCTCAAGATATTTTCCATATTACCATCGTTAAATTGTTAACACCACCATGAGTGCAGCTAAGGGGTTTCCCGCCAGCATCTCGTAGAGATCACTTTTAATGAGTCGATCACAAAAGGTCAAAAGAAAAATACTCTTTCAACCAAACCCCTTCAAGGATCGGCAAAATCCCAAAAAAAATAACTGGAGATAGGTTTTTTATGCATAAAAGAATAGTTGTAAGCGGCTGGGGGCAAGTTACTCAAGGCAAAGAGATAAGCGAGACGATCAATAAGTCGGTAAATGGAACATAGCCCGGCCGGGTTAGAAGTGAAGGACGTTAGAAGTGATAAGCGGGGATCTCTTTACCGTACAGGAGAGGTAAATTTCAAGCTGACAGAGGCTGTTAGCTTACGCGATTTTTTATGATTTGGGAATTCGTAAATTCAGGTACTAACGAGGTTTAGAAAACAGTTTTTCAGCCGACCCGGGAGAAGCCGGAAAACTCGTCGGCGTCAGGATCCATCTTCAGACCGTACGTATCTTCGCCTTGGAATTTGAAGACGATATGGGAGGGATCGATAGTCCCGTCAGCGGTCGCATTCTGGGTGATCTTGAAGTAGACGTTTGCGGTCAGTTGATTAGCATCATAGTAGATATATTCAGGCGTTGAAGGAAGTTTGATTTCGGTCTCCGGCAAAGACATCCCAAAGTTGTAAAATTCCGCCGGACCACTTGAAGTCGAGCGACTGATATTCCAGTTAAAACGATCCTCGACCGATTCCCGGTCCATCTCTTTATCAAATTGAAAAGTCATTTTGAAATTTTTTGAAGCATTGGCGGTTTCGAGATAACTGTCAAAAGAGGCCACCGTGGTTCCAGGCGGCCGCAGATAAGGGAATGCACCTTCTGCATGTACGAAAGAAAATTTTGGCGTATCAACCTTGTACATGTAACGACTCAAGATATCAGCCAGTTCGGGGCGGGGTCCTTCCAGCTGTTCAAAAACCTCCTGAGCCTTACCCATATCACCCATATCGGCATAAGCGTAACCCATATCGACATAGGCATCATAAAATTCATCATCCAGATCGATCGCATCCTGAAACATTGCTACAGCCTCATCATAGCGACCCTGGGCACTATAATTCAAACCCATGCCATAGGGCCCATTAACAGCCTGCGGAGCGAGACGCTGAATCTTTGAGAACTGGTCTTCGGCATCGTTATAGCGCCCGGTCTTGATGTAGGCCTGACCTAATGAGTAGAAATTGACGGGATCCGGATTGAGCTTGGCTGCTTGAAAATATTGCCCCTCGGCCTCCTGATAACGCTCTTCAGAAAAGTAGAGATTGCCAAGTTTGATATGAGTATCGTCGCGGGAAGGATCTAAGGTAATCGCTTGTTCGTAGGCCTTGGCGGCGTTATAGCTGTCGCCCAGCTTGAGGTAGGAACTGGCGACATAGTTGGCGGTATCGACGGCATTGGCTGACTGTGGGGCCAGACCAATCGCGTTACGAAAGGCGATGATCGCTTTTTTGTAATCACCCTTCTGATAGGCCGTAATTCCGGTATTCAAGGCATTACCCGCTAACTGTTCGAGTGAAGCCTGTTGCTGCAAGGCGCTGACAAAAAGCGAATCAGCGGTTACCGGTGTAGAAAGATCATTCATGGCCGACTTTATTGAAAAAGGTGATTTGTTGGTTTCATGGTTTCACTTTACAATTCGACAGAAATCGAAAAAACTTTAGAGGTTTTTTTCACCAAAATTGCGGTTGGCTTTATAGACCATAGCCAGAACTTCGGCAACCGCATGGAAAACATTCTCCGGAATTTCCTGGTTGATCTCAAGCTTCATAAGGATCTGCAACAACTCAGGATCGCGCTGCAATGGGATATCATGCTTCTCGGCCATGGCGATAATTTTTTCCGCAACCGCACTGGAGCCTTTGGCGACAATCACCGGAGCCTCATGACGATCCTGATCATACCGCAGGGCCGCTGCCTGTAAACGACGGGTTTTGCCAGAATTCTGATTTTCAGATGACATTTTCAGACAAATTCCTCATTCAGATTAACCAGATTGGTCATTTTTTCATCATATTGTAGAGCCATCACGGACCAATCATAATAGACCACAAGAGAGCCGGGCCGGACTGAACGGGCCTCCTCCACATGGTCAAGTAGATGTTTAAGTTTTTCACATAAATCATTATAATCTAAGTAAAAAAATCTATCATTATCACTTCCCGGAAAATGCTCCGGATAGGCCAGACGACGTGGTAAAAGAGGATAGCAATTACAATAAACCGCCTCAATCACACTGGCACCGAAAAAATCGTGATAAGAAGTAACCGGCAGAATATCGGCACGCCAGAGCCATGCAGCATAGTCGGCAAAACTCTCGGCATAACCGAAATGAATCAAGCGCCGACCAAGAAGCTCCCGATTTTCAAGAAAGAGCTCCGGCGGAGGCTGGTAGTGCTCACCCAAGATCACCACTTCGAAATCATGCCCGGAAACCATCAACTCTTGCAACACGGCAAAAAATTCGGCCGGATTCTTGTCAAACTCCCAGCGATGATTCCATAAGATGAGAGGTGGCTGCCCTGATCTATCAAGCAGGTCTCCGAAAGGCTTTAACACTGACAATCGTTCAAGATCGATACCGAGATGAAGAACTTCAGACTTTTCTTCAATCTCAGCAACCGCGTCAAGCTCCTGATAATCAGGGAAACGGCCCAGGAAAGCCGGCAGAGCTTCAATAAAACTCCGGCGATGGTAGACGGAATTAAAAAAACAGACATCAGCTGCAAGAGCACTGGTAAAATTGATCAATCCAAACGTTCGATCACGTCCGACAGACCGGCTCTGCTCTTTCGGTGACTGGGGATAGGTCAACTGGTTTTCGTGAAAATAGAGAGCGACGGGCGGCCCAAAACCTGAAACAGAACCGGAAAGCTTGCGAATTAGACCCAAGAAAGCCGCCAGGTCAAACATATCCGAGGCCAGAATCAGGTCATATCGCTTTCCACTTGCAAGCAACTCCCGATAACGCCGCGCCAGGGTGACCGCCGCCCCCTGCATACGCCACTTCCAGTTTTTCCCCGGCAGACCAAGGATCTCAACCGAGTGGGAGCTGTGCCGACGATAGCCTTGAGCCCAAGCGGCATGAGAACCCCCATTAAAAGGCTCAATAATCAATATTCGCATTAAGTTTAACACACTAATATAAGATTATAGGATGGCTAAGCAAAAATTTCGATAGACAAGGAGTCGTGGTTTTTTAGGTGCGAGACCATACAAATAGTATGTCGAGTGTCTAAAAAACCACTGCGACGCAGTAAATCGGACTTTTTGCGACGCCATCAATGTTTGACCCGGACGCGGTAGACAAGCGTTGCCTCACCCTTAGCTGGCACCGGGATACGCCAGGAAGCGGTACTGCTACTCTCTTTATGATGGCTGTGGGATTCGGTCAAAACCTCCCAATCACCGGGGATCGGCTCAATAATCTTGATCTCAACCTCCTCTGATTTGGCATTTTTCAGCTTTACCTCAAAAGCAGCCTCATAGATGTAGTTGTATCGACCATCTCCATCAATCTTTTTAAAACTGGTCTGTTTTTTGGCTGCCGTCAGATCGAAAGCATCACCAAGCTTAAGACGTATAGTCTCGTTTTCCGGGGTGTGATCAATTCGGTCCTCACCGACAAACTGCAAAGCCCCTTTTGAATCCTCTTTATAAACCCGCACCACCCCTTTGGGCAGCGGCAAACCAAGATGGTTTTTTTTGCGGTTTTCAACTTCAACAAAAACTCCAACCTTAAGTTTCCTGTCGATCTCACCATAGGCCCGGTGATAGTAATAGGAACTACCTTTGAGGAGAAACTCCTTCTTGCAGGAAATTGATGACGCCTGCAGAAGCGCAACTTGTTTACTCTGATTATCGGCAATCGTCGTTGGCCGGCCCAAGGTATAGAGATGATACTCAAACATCTCCTCCTGGGCCATATTCCGAGCCGCTGCCGGCATCGCCTTCATCATCATCTCACGCCGACCATCGACAAGCTCGCGCTCGGGCGGAGCCTGATGAACATCACCGGCGACCAACTGGAGCCGGGCATTTTGATAACTTGCCCCGCTGGTATTGGTCAGAGTAACCCAACCATTGAGATTGATGGCATCATCAGCAGCGTTGAGTTCAGCTACATAATCAGCCTGCCACTGCAAACCGCCAGTCAGATAACTCAACTCAATCTCTTTGACCCCACTTTCGGAACTCTCCATAAGCATGGTCAAAGTCGGCCGATCACGCAGGCTTTCGGGGAGCCTGGAAAAAGAAAGCCGACCGGGAATCCCGGTCTCAATATGATCATCAAATTGGAGAACAACCCCATTGTTGAAACTTAAAACTTTTGCTGACTTTCGACTCTCTACCCCGGTTGTCGGATGCCGGCTGATCACCTCAATTTGATGACCAACATATTTTTTCAGCAGGGCTTCCGGGGTTAAGAGATCAAACTCAAAATTCTGCTCGACAACCGCCAGACCATCAGCCACCAAAAGCGCAGTCTCCGGACGCATCTGCGCACTAACTTCGCGAAAAGCGAGCCTGACTTCACCTTTCGCCAATGTCAAATGGCGCTTATCCTTAACCAGAGCCAGATTCCGGTTGTAAATAGTGACAGCTACCCCAACCTGATCATCAAGCGTCGTCACCACCTCGCCCGACTGAGTTGTCGCAGAAACCGCCCCAACCGTCACAAAAGCAGCCAACAAAACCACCACACCCAAACTACAGATCAATTTACGCATCAGATCCTCCCCCCAAATAAACATCAGCCAGCTACTCACACTTATTTGACCTACAACATCACCCTAAACAAGTCAAGAGATGCCCACAATGAAATATTTTCAGTTTTCATCCCTGTCAAAATGCGTTATCAAGAGAACCTGACACAACGAGCTGTAAAAAAGGAGAACATACAATGAAAAGTTTTCGTCAAGAACTATGGTTTGAAACTGCCGGCCGCCGAGATTTCATCAATATTACATCGGAGGTCGAACAGTGCCTACAAAAAAGTGGCATCAAGGAAGGTTTATGCCTGGTGAACGCGATGCACATCACCGCCTCCGTATTCATCAACGATGATGAGTCGGGCTTGCATCACGATTTTGAAGTCTGGTTGGAAAAACTGGCACCACATGCCCCAACCTCGCAATACCGTCACAACGGTTACGAAGATAATGCCGACGGCCACCTCAAACGACAAATTATGGGTCGCGAAGTGGTCGTAGCCATCACCGATGGCAAACTCGACTTTGGCCCCTGGGAACAGATTTTCTACGGTGAATTTGATGGAAAACGGAAAAAAAGGGTGTTAGTGAAGATTATAGGTGAATGATTTGTAAAAGTTAAGAGTAGCAACGTGACACTTCAAGTAGTTCAATTGTTTTCGTGTCCACAATAAATCCTTCTCATTTTGAGTTGAGCCTGTCATCAAGCAATAAGTTTAGGAACCTGTTTATTTCCAATCTTAT
Organism: Candidatus Tharpella sp.; assembly: GCA_021161425.1. Taxonomy (GTDB): domain Bacteria; phylum Desulfobacterota; class Anaeroferrophillalia; order Anaeroferrophillales; family Tharpellaceae; genus Tharpella. The sequence goes on from JAGHAQ010000095.1 coordinate 9,625, forward strand.
CCCGATTATTATATTGCTTGAACATGGCATGCGGAACCACTCGGAGTAACTCCTCAATTGTTGTTGAACCTTCTCTAAGTTTGCCTAAAGCCTCGTCGACCATAAAAAGAGTATTCTGCATAGAACTCCTGAGAAGTTGATCATGGTTTTTCTCTCTAAGAATCAAGGAAAGGTCCTCACTACTTGGCACCCATAGTTCAGCCAATGGCATCCGACCTCGATAGCCAGTATAATCACATTGCTTGCAACCTGTTCCTTTATAATGGGTTAAAGAATCCGGCAGCCACTCCATAGTCTTGTGGGAATTTTTCGGCTGGTACTCTTCTTTGCAATGGGTGCAGATTTTTCTTACCAGCCTTTGAGACAAAACACCTAAAAGTGAAGAAGCGATCATGTCGGAACTAACCCCCAACCCTTTTAAACGGTTAACTGAGCCGAGGGCATCGTTCGTATGCAAACTGCTGAGAACCAGATGTCCAGTCTGAGATGCCCGAACCGCCATCTCCGCCGTTTCCTGATCCCGTATTTCTCCGATTAAAATGATTTCTGGATCATGGCGCAAAAAGGAACGTATATACCTCGCAAAACTAAGGCCAATTTTATCTTTGACTTCGCATTGCATGAATTCATCGTAAATATACTCTATGGGATCCTCTGCCGTGAGAATTTTCTTACCTGGCTCATAGGTCTCCATCAGGCTGGTATATAACGTTGTACTTTTTCCAGAGCCAGTGGGTCCAGTTACAAGGATAATACCACTGTTATTTTTCAACAGTTCCATCATCTTTTCATGCAAGGGCAGAGAAAAATTTAAATCGCTAATAGTTTTTGGTGCCTTTTGCTTGTCAAGGATACGAATAACAATGTTTTCACCATGGCATGACGGGATAACGGAAATTCGGAAATCGACCTTGCTGTTACAATTCTCGCGACGAACAACAGAACGAAAACTGCCATCCTGAGGTAAACGTCTTTCCGCTATGTCAAGTGAGCCGAGTATTTTTATTCGTGAAACAACCTCACAAGCGTAACTATTAATGACTCTTTGCATTTCCCCCATATCAAGTTGCTGCAAGACCCCATCAACGCGAAAACGAATTTCCATGCCCTTCTCTAAAGTCTCAAAATGGATATCAGATGCATTTTTCTGCAGGGCAAGCGTCAAAACCCTTTGTACTACTTTATCTATCCGTTTGGCCGCCGCCGCATCAAATGCCCTCTCTTGACGGCATTGTTCCTGCTCACTTTTATCGACTATAAGAATGGTGTCATCAAAAATGTCCTGTTCAAGCTCAGAACTTCCATACAATCTATCAAACGCACCCTTTATATCAGAGCTAAGAGACGCTACCCTGTTTACCTTCAATTTAGTAAAGGATTCCAACTCGTCAACAACCAGCAAATCGGTCGGGTCAGTCATCGCCAAAGTAAGGGTTGTTTCAGTTTTTGCGATCGGAACTATGTTCTGCCGGAGAGCATAATCATAGTTGATTAATCGGTTAAGAGCTTTATCGATTTTAATCTTGGAAAGATCAGCAAAGGGAATATCGAGCTGCTTACATATTGCTTGGCGTAGAACTCCTTCACTGATTAGGTTTTTTTTCATTAAAAGCTCACCAAGCCTCACCCCACTTTCATTTTGACTTTCAAGTATATCCTTGAGAGTACTTTTATCAATACTGTCATCATGTAACAGTATTTCCCCCAAGAGCCTGTGGGTATCATGCTTCTGCTCAAAAGCCTCATTATGCAACTTTTCATGTGGTACATTCGGGCTACCAACAAGATTATCACAGACAATCTGACGCTCTCTTTTTTCTAAACTCTTAACCGGATGCAAATGCACCATTGTTCCCCCTGGAAATCTAAAAAACCGTTACTTTACATGCCGGCATACCAGTGTATAATACCATAGATGTTAATATATACTGCTCGGGCATACACCACACAATAGGTCAAAAGTATGAATTTAATAGGTCAAAAGTATGAATTTAATATAGAGAGGAACTCAATCTCTAAAACTGTACGGGAAGATCTTAGCTTATTCACCTGAGATGACAATTTTCCGAGAAAACTCTAATTACCATTGACAAAAGATCGCCCCCAAACTATACTTAAAGAGTGTAAATTATCTTCTATGGTCACAAAAGTATTATTTCAGGAAGACAATGGTAAAAACCATGCAAAATCTCAATAGTAAAAACCTCAAGAATCTGGCCAGCGAATTCAGCCTGGGGATGACGGAAAAACTGAAGACTACAACAAAGAATCAACCCCTAGAGGGAGAAAATATTGAGCTTTACTTGCCGCCCCTGTTAGTAGAAGCCTTTCAGAGTGGACTTGAGGAGGAGTTTAAAGAGTGTAATTGCGATAGCGGAGAAGGGCATGACTGCACTCATCATACGCCGGACGCAGATCATCATGCTTGCGGAGGCTGCCATAATCATGAATGAAAATAAAACGCCCCGTCTGCCGATAAAAATTGTCGATAGTCTGCCGGACCTGATCAAGCCGGAAGATTACCAGAGATGCGCTGAACAGAAAAAGATTCGCCTGCGTATCTCGATCGATGATAATGGGGTCGAAATCTTAGGCGACAGCCTCTATGTCGAACCGTTGGAAAAACTGCTGGCGGCTGGTGGAGCCACCTTGCTGGAACGAAGTTTATGCGGTTAATAAATGATGAAACAGACCTTATTGACACAATTTTGAATGGTTTTCTGAGATCTCTTTTTACCGATCTTGGATCAGACTATAAATCAGGTTTTTGGGCCTCGAACACTGCCCCGCTCTGCCCCGATGGCGAGACTATTCGGAATTTGTGTTCCTCACCTTCAAAAGAACTTAAAAAAGCCTGGCAGAAACAGATTGACGGTTCAGCTGTTTGTCAGCTTTTACTCATTGAGCCGAAAAACCTTATTACCGTTACTCCCGCCTTGACTGCACTGGCAATTGCTACATATAATTTTTTGAAAATTCATTCTAATATCAACCATGACAAAAATCATGACCCGGCACTTGACTACAGCCTTCAACTTTGCCAAACCATTCCCCCAGCTGCAAATCCTGTTGACGGAATTATTTATGACAACCTGATAGAACCCTGTTGCCAGCTTTGGCGAAAAACCTCTGCCAAAGCAAAAATGGAAAACTCTTTCCTGGCCGCCTTGCTACGTACCAACCCATTTAGTGAGCTCAAAAATCTTGACCTTATTTCCCCGGCCCCGATCAAAAGCCTAGCTGAAAGCTACCTGCCCCACCTACAGGAGAACCAAGAAAGCCCAGACCAATCTGAACCGGTTACGACCGGCAGCAACGACGATCAAAAGTGGTGGATCCAGGCTGAGAAAATCATTCTGAATCCCCCGTTAAAAAGGATCTTGCGGGACCCGTGGCTGACCATACCGGAAAACACCTTAAGTTGTATAGGACTGGGGATTTTTTTTGAGGAATTACGGCGCCGAGGGAAAAAACAGTTTCGCACCCCTATCCTTGAATTTTTTGAAGCCTACGACTTCTTGCAGCGTCATCAGATGCAACCGGAAGGCGAAGGAAACAGATACCAAAGACTTACAATTATCCGGCATTTGCTGGAATCAAAGAATCGTGAGCATAACCGGAAAGGCAACGAATATTTTCTTAAATTCAGGGCTCTGCTTGAGATCATCGCCTCAGAACAGGCAATACCACGAGAATTTCGTCACTTAAGCCGCGAATTCTGCCTCCAACACCTGGCTCCCCTATCGTCCTTGGCAACCGTCATCGGAGGCGAGCGCGAGGCCGAAACCCCAACTTTCGGAGCAATTCAATTCTCCGACCAGCCCGAACCCGGCTTACGCTGACTTCTTTTCCCAGGAGGCTAGCAAACGACGGCCGTCCCACTCTTGCGCCTGAACCGTCACTTCGGATCCTGACCGCAAACAGTTGTCTTCTCTTTGAGCTGTCACCATTACCGGCAGATAGTTGCGACTGTGGCCGAACCAGCCCGATCCATAACGGCTATCTTCAACTTGGGTTTCGAGTAGCACTTTAAGCTCACTTCCGAGATTTTTCCTCGCAAAAGCCTCCCGCTTGCGGTGTCCCAAAGCCCTAAGTTTAGCAGCCCTGACTTTTTTTTCGGCTGCCGAAACCCGATCCGGCCAGGAAGCGGCAACCGTGCCCCGACGCGGAGAATAAGGAAAAACATGGAGGTAGGCAAGATCAACCTCTTCGACCAGGGCCATGGTCTCCATAAAAGATCTCTCATCTTCAGCCGGAAAACCGACGATCAGATCGGTACCAATGGCAAGCCGGCCACGTCCCTCGGTCAGCAAAGCAAAGATTTTTTCAATATCCTGCTGACGATAGGGCCGGCCCATAGCGCCCAAAACCCGATCACTGGCCGACTGCAAAGAGAGATGCAGATGTTCACAAAGCAAAGATTCAGGATCAAGCAGCAGAGCCATAATTTCAGGGGTAATCTCATGCGGCTGCAGGGAGCCGAGCCGCAAACGCAGATCGGGAAATTCGTCAATCATCTGCAAAAGAAGGGAGGTCAGGCTGAAATCGGCCGAAAAATCCTCTCCGTAGCGACCCAAATGAATTCCGGTCAAAACCACTTCACGAAAACCTGCGGCGACCAGTTCGCGGCATTCCGCCAACACTTTTTCAGGGTGCAGGCTACGGCAGCGGCCCCGCAAATAAGGAATAATACAGTAGCGACAAAAGGAATTGCATCCATCCTGGACCTTGACCACAGCCCGACTACGGCCCCGTTCGGAATCGGCCCGTAAAAGCCCAATCTCAAGCTCGCCTAAAATGCCGACTTGCTCAGGCCGATCAGCGACCGTTCCTTCGAGTTGCCGGGTAAGCCTGGAGACCAGATCTTTTTTACCGGCATTGCCGAAAACCGCCCCAAGTTTTTCAACTTCTGCAACCTTTTGCGGCTCGGCAACAACGGCACAGCCGGCCAGAGCCACCCGGGCTCCAGGATAGCGTTTAAGAGCCCGCCGGGCAGATTGCAAACTCTGCCGCCCGGCTTCAGCCGTCACCGCACAACTATTGATAACCACCGCCTCGCACGGCCCTTTTTTCACGACCTGCCAACCCTGACGACGAAACTCCGAAGCCAGGCCCTGGCTCTCATAATGGTTCACCTTACAACCGAGGGTTTCGATTAGAACGCGTGGTGATTTTTTCTGCTGCATAAAGTTAACAATCTCATAAGAAGTCCAAAAACGCCATGCCGAATTTGATCCGACATGGCGAAGATATTGAAATCAATGGATAAGGTTAGGCTCTTGAAAACAAGAAGCCCGGCTGTTAAGACCGGGCTTCTTTAAATTTCTACTTTGTGGTACAGCGAGATTAAATCTCTGCCTGCCACAGGCCATGCAGATTACAGTGCTCACGAGCCGTAACTGAAACCGCGTCGGTCGCAAAAAAGGCTTCCGGAGCTTCGCCCGGCGCCAGAAATTTGCGGCAAAGCTTACCATCTGCAATAATCTCGATAAACTCAATATAGTGTTTGGCTTCCATTGGATGTGCCACACTGCCGACCGTAACTTTAACCCCGCCATCAACTTTTTCAATTACCGGAACATGTTTCTCCCGGGCCGCATCAACGGTACCAGCTTCAATCAGAACCATCGCTTCATTACAACAGGTAAGATCATCAGCTCCTAGATCAAGAACCTCCACCATCGCACCACAAAGTTCACATTTATAAATCAGATTTTGTCCTTCGGCCATGATTACCTCCACTAGTCAGTTTCCTGAATTTATTTGGCTTAAGTTGATTTCCCTGTAAACATAACAAACAAAACCAACTTTGTCAAGATAAAATCAGCCCCGCGGATAACCTTCATCAGAGATGATTTTCTCGGCCAGAAGGTCGCGGACGGAAATTGTGTCAAATGGCGTCAATCGGCAGAATTTTTCAAAGACGACAAGTTTACCAGCCAACTGAGGGGAAGAAACCACACTGCCAAGAACCTCACGACCCCAACTGCGAAGCCTTCCCATAGCAGCCGGGAAATAGTTCAAAAGAGCCTGTGACTGCCAGCTTGATGCCGCAAAAGAGCCTCTTTCCAAGCGCAACAAGGCGCTCTCTATGGCATAATACTCCATAATCATATCGGCGAGCAGAGCCAGAAGCTCCTGACGTTCAGCAATATCTTTAAAATGTTTTTCAACCGCCAGGCCGGCCGCCATCAAGACCGCCTTGCGCGCCCCTTCAAGCTTCTCCCGGTACCAGGCAAACTCCCCAACCCCGCTCTCCGGCGCTTCATCTCCAGCAGAAGTGTCAGCCACCTCATTCTTAAGGTTTTCCAGGACTCGCATCAGCGGCAGATCACCCTGTAAAGAGCGGCATAGCAGCATGCCCGGAATCAAAAGGCGGTTAATCTCACTGGTGCCTTCAAAAATCCGGTTTATGCGGGCATCACGATAGAGACGCTCGACCGGATACTCCTGGCTGTAACCATAGCCGCCAAAGATCTGTAGACTCTCATCGACAACATAGTCCGCCACCTCGGAGGCATAGACCTTGGCGATTGAACATTCAATGGCATACTCCTCGATTCCCTTAAGAACCCGCTCCGAGCTCTCCCCGGATGACCCCTTGACCCCTTCCAGGATAATATCGATCAGGCCGACAGTGCGATAGACCAAACTTTCGGCAACAAAAATCCGACTCGTCATTTCAGCTATCTTTTTCCGTATGAGACCAAATTCGGAAAGAGATTTTTTGAACTGTTTTCTCTCTAACGCATATTTAACCGCATACTCAAGTGCCAGTTTGGCCGCTCCGAGAACACCGGCTCCCAGCTTATAACGCCCAATATTGAGAATATTAAAAGCGATCAGGTGGCCTTTGCCGATCTCGCCAAGGAGGTTTTCAACCGGTACACTGACATCTTCGAGGATCAGGGCGGCTGTCGACGACCCTTTGATTCCGAGCTTAAGCTCTTCGGGAGCGATCGAAACCCCAAGCATATCTCTCTCGACAATGAAAGCAGTGAAATCTTTGCCTGCAACCTTGGCAAAGACGATAAAGGTTTTCGCCCATTTGGCATTGGTGATAAATTGTTTGGTGCCATTGAGCAGATATTTTTTTCCATCTTCGCTTAAAAAAGCTGTGGCTTTGGCGGCCAGGGCATCGGAACCTGAACCAGGTTCGGTCAGACAGTAGGCACCGATCTCACCTTCGGCCAGGCCCGGCAGGTATTTCTCCTTTTGCGCCTGATTGCCATAAAAGACGATCGGTAGCGTCGCGATACCAGTATGAGCCGCATGGGTTACCGAAAAAGAGCCGGCCATCCCCATCTTTTCGGTAATCAGGGCCGAGCTCGTCTTGTCAAGCCCCATACCGGCATACTCTTGCGGGATATCGGCCATCAAAAGACCGAGTTCGGCAGCCTGCGACATCAGATCTAGAGTCACCCCCTCTTCCTGAGCTTCAATTTTGTCAATTTTCGGCCAAACTTCCTGACGGACGAAATCCTCCGTCGTTTTCGCAATCATGCGCTGTTCGGAGGTAAAATCTTCGGGTGTAAAAATCTCATCCGCGTTACCTGCGGCCAGCAGAAATTCGCCACCTTTTTGATATTTTTTATCGGACATTGTTTCCTCTTAATCCTACGTATTTACTGGTAGCACATAAAACAAAACGGCAAAGAAATGGCTGGCACTGCCCGCCAGAACAAAAAGATGCCAGATAGCGTGGTTGTAAGGTAGACGACGCCAAACGTAAAAGAGACACCCAATAGTAT
>JAGHAQ010000087.1 GCA_021161425.1 Candidatus Tharpella sp.
TAATTTGACATGTAACTTTTCTCGCAGATAGGTGCCAAGGCCTTCTGCCTCGGCCGACCCGGCAGACCATTCGAGACCAGCGTAGACATCTTCGGTGTTTTCACGAAAGATCACAACATCTAGATCACCCGGTCGTTTCATGGGGTTAGGAACACCCTCATAGTAGCGCACCGGACGGATACAGGCATAAAGATCAAAATGGTGACGCAGTGCCACATTGAGGCTGCGAATACCGCCTCCGGTCGGGGTTGAAAGGGGACCTTTTATGGCGATAAGCTGCTTTTTTATGGCCGCCAGAGTATCTTCCGGCAGATAGGAACCGGTTTCTTTAAAAGCTTCTTCACCGGCGGCTAGTGGCTGCCAGCAAATTGTTCTTTTCCCAGCGTAAGCTTTTTCAACAGCGGCATCAAGAACCATCCGGGTTGCATTCCAGATGTCCGGACCAATACCATCACCAGCAAGGGCTCCGACAATTGGATTATCGGGAATCAGGTACTCTCCATCCTTAAAAGTTATATACTCACCCTGGAGTTTTTCGGTTGTCATCTGAATTTCCTCCTTATACAATAAAAATCTTTTCGCAATTAGCGGTTATCTTATAACTGGCTAGAGTTTTACTGACGAGCGGCCACTAAATTACGCTTTTTTGATCGCCAGATCGCGCAGTTGGCGCGGGCTTACCGTATTCGGGGCGCCGCTCAAAAGACAGGTTGCCTTTTGGGTCTTGGGAAAAGCGATCACTTCACGAATCGATTGACGACCGAGCAGCAGCATCATCAAACGGTCAAGGCCAAAGGCGATACCCCCATGTGGAGGTGCCCCGAAGCTTAAAGCATCGAGGAGAAAGCCGAATTTTTCCCGGGCCTCTTCATCATCAATGTTCAAAAGCTGGAAAACTTTGGCCTGGGTATCGGCATCGTGAATTCTGATACTGCCACCACCGATCTCAACACCGTTCAAGACCAGATCATAGGCCTTAGCTTTGACGGTGAGCGGTTTATCATTTAGTTTATCAAGATCTTCATCCAGGGGAGCCGTAAAGGGGTGGTGAATCGCAACATGGCGTTTCTCCTGCTCATCCCATGCGAACATGGGAAAATCGACAACCCAGCAGAAGGCCATCTGCTTATCATCGATGAGTCCCATTTTCTCACCTAGGTGCAACCGTAAACGGCCCAGGGCTTCATTGGTAATTTCGGCTTTGTCCGCGACAAAGAGAAGGAGATCGCCGGCTTCGGCCGCCATCTCATTTCCTAACGCTTCAATCTCTGGCTCAGTAAAAAATTTGACAATCGGTGATTGCCAACCATCTGCATTAACCTTGATCCAGGCCAGACCTTTGGCCCCATAGACCTTGACAACCTCCAAGAGGTCGTCGATCTCCTTGCGTGAGAGGCGGGCTCCGCCTTTAAGGTTGAGCCCTTTGATAATACCTTTTTTATCGAGAACTGAACGAAATACTTTAAATTCGGTCCCGGCAAAAACCCCGCAAAGATCGACCAGGTGCATGGCAAACCGGATATCGGGAGCATCGAGACCATATTTCCCAAGGGCTTCAGCGTAGGACAAGCGGGAAAAGGGCAGCTCAGTATCAAGCCCTTTAAGCTCTTTGAAGATAGCGGCTATCATCCCTTCAACCAGAGAGATTATATCATCGCGCTCAACAAAAGAGAACTCCATGTCGATCTGCGTAAATTCCGGCTGGCGATCAGCCCGCAGGTCTTCATCCCGAAAACATTTGACAATCTGAAAATAGCGGTCAAAACCGGAGACCATCAACAACTGTTTAAAGAGCTGCGGTGACTGCGGCAGAGCAAAGAAAGAGCCGGGATTAGTGCGGCTCGGAACCAGATAGTCGCGCGCTCCTTCCGGGGTACTTTTGGTCAGCATCGGCGTCTCTATCTCAAGAAAGTCCTTTCCATCAAGATAGTCACGCACAACCTTGGTCACCTTATGCCGGGCGATAAGAGCCTCCTGCATAGGTTGACGGCGCAAGTCAAGGTAGCGGTACTGGAGCCTGATATTTTCACCAATCTCGCTGGTTTCGTCGATCATAAAGGGAGTGGTTCGGGCCTTATTCAAGACCTTCACCTGATCAACTAAAACTTCAATCTCACCAGTAGCCATATTGGGATTCACGGTCCCTTCCGGACGATTGACAACCTCACCCTCGACCTGTAGAACAAACTCACCCCGCAGGGTATGAGCAATCGCATGGGCCTCGGGCGCATTTTCCGGGTTAAAAACAACCTGGGTCAAACCATAACGATCACGCAGATCGATAAAAACCACCCCGCCATGATCACGCCAGTTCTGGACCCAACCGGACAATTTCACTCGACAACCAATATCAGCCGCCCGCAAGGCACCACACACATGACTGCGATAGGCTGCGGCCAGTGAGCTACTATAATCTTTACTCATTTAATCTATCCTTTTGATAGTGTCGTAAAACCTTTACGTATCCATTATCATTTTAGAGAAGTAAATTTTCTAATATTTTTAAAACCAGTCTGGCCTTTTGCCATCTTTAGAGGAGAAGAGTCAAGCCCTTTCTGGAACTTGCAATAGCCATTTTCCCCTTGACTTTACAAGCCCAATCAATTAAAAGCGAGCCCATCATTTTCATTCGGGATGTGGCTCAGCCCGGTAGAGCACTGCGTTCGGGACGCAGGGGTCGGAGGTTCAAATCCTCTCATCCCGACCATGAAAAAGCAAAAATCAGGGGCGGTGAATTCGGAACATTTTTTATGTGTCGAATTCACCGCCCCTTTTTTTGATATTAGTTGCTAACTTACTACTCTACAATTTTAATAGCGATAGTGCTCGGGCTTGTATGGTCCGGCAATCGGAATACCCATATAATCCGACTGCTGCTCATTCATAACCGTCAATTTAGCTCCCAACTTTTCAATATGGTAGCGGGCAACCTCTTCGTCAAGCTCCTTCGGCAGGCGGTAGACGCCGACCTCATAGCTGTTCTTCCAAAGGTCGAGCTGGGCCAGGGTCTGATTAGCAAAAGAGGCCGACATTACAAACGATGGATGGCCGGTAGCACAACCCAAATTGACAAGACGGCCTTCAGCCAGAACAAAGATCTGGCGCCCATCAGTAAAAGTATAGCGATCAACCTGAGGTTTAATCTCCTCTTTCACAACTTTCGGCCATTGATTTAAGCGAGCAATCTGGATCTCACTGTCAAAGTGACCAATATTACAGACAATCGCCTGATTTTTCATACCTGCAATATGCTCGGCCGTAATCACATCACGGTTTCCGGTTGTCGTCACATAGATATCACCTTCGGCCAGGGCATCCTCAACCGTAGTCACTTCAAAACCCTCCATAAGAGCCTGAAGGGCACAGATAGGATCAATCTCTGTAACCAGAACCCGGGCACCAAAACCACGCATCGACTGGGCACAGCCTTTACCGACATCTCCGTAACCACAAATCACCACATTTTTGCCGGCAACCATCACATCGGTAGCCCGCTTGATACCGTCAGCCAGGGATTCACGACAACCGTAAAGATTGTCGAATTTTGATTTGGTCACTGAATCATTAACGTTAAAAGCCGGAAATTTAAGTTCCCCCTTCTCCATCATCTGGTAGAGACGGTGGACACCGGTGGTGGTCTCTTCGGAAACACCTTTACAGTTATCAACCCAACCTGTAAAATCACCGGCTTTTCGACTGTTTATCTCCCGCAAAAGAGCAACTAATTCGATCTCATCTTCAGACTCGTAATCGGCATCCAGAATCGTCGGGTCAGCCTCCGCCCGAGCCCCAAAATGGAGCATCATGGTTGCATCCCCACCATCATCTACAATCAAATCGGGCCCCTTGGGAAAGGAAAGAGCTTGATAGGTACAAGCCCAATATTCCTCCAGGGTTTCACCCTTCCAGGCAAAAACCGGTACTCCAGTGGCAGCGATCGCGGCCGCTGCATGATCCTGAGTCGAAAAGATGTTGCATGAGGCCCAACGCACATCAGCACCTAAAGCTGTCAGGGTCTCGATCAAAACCGCAGTCTGGATCGTCATATGTAACGACCCCATAATCCTGGCTCCTTGCAGCGGTTTTAAGACTTCATATTTCTCCCTGATCGCCATCAGACCCGGCATCTCATGTTCAGCAATCTCAATCTCTTTCCGACCCCATTCAGTCAATCCGGGATCAGCAACCATACAGGGTAAATCAGCAAATGGATCAAGTCTAGAACTCATTTCTTTAAACTCTCCTTTATTTATATAAATAACTTTGATGCACTCGTAAAAAGTCGCGTGATGACTAAATAAAAATTTCGCTATACACCATCAACTTTATGGACTTTTAACATAACAGAGGGCACTCTTTTTAGGAGTGCCCTCTGAAAAAAAAATCAAGTTCTCAACAAACAACTACCTCAAACAAACCCTTTATCAAGGGCGTATTTGATAAGATCGGCAACCGAGCGAAATTTCATTTTACGCATGATATTGGCCCGGTGATGCTCTACCGTCCGCAGGCTGATATAAAGAAGATCACCAATTTCGCGACTGGTATTACCTTCGGCAACCATTTTTAAGACTTCCCGCTCACGATTGGTAAGATGTTCGAAAGGCAGTTTCTTGTTTTTCCGATAGAACTTCATCAAGTCCTCGGAAAAATCAGCCGCCAAAGTCGATGAGATGTAGGTCTCGCCGTGCATTACCTGGTCAATGGCAGATAAAAGCTCATCATCGCTGTTCTCTTTAAGCAGATATCCGTCAGCCCCGGCCGAGATTGCCGCATAGAGGTACTCTTTGTTATTATGCATCGTCAACATAAGAACTTTCACTCCGGGCTGGGCCCGACGCACCTCGGTGATCGCTTCAATACCACGAACATTGGGCATCGAGATGTCGAGCAAAACCAGGTTAGCTCGGTTATTATTGAGAAAATCAATCAACTCTAAACCATCGTTGACCTCGCCTACAACCTCGAGGTTATCTTCCTCTTCAATAATTTTCTTAATCCCCTGACGCAACATTGCATGGTCATCAGCCAACACTATCTTGCAGATACCATCGTCTCTAAACATCCACTAACTCCTTGATTTTACAATTTTTTTTGTTTTGCGCCAATGGCAACATAATATCTTCATGAATAATCATGTTAGTACAATTGAGATATATTATCAGAAAGCAATACTTTTTACAAGTAAATCAAGACTATTTTTTCGGCAGTGTAAACTTTACTTCACATCCTTCACCTGGCTTACTGACAACCTCAAACTCACCATCCAGAAGGCGAACCCGCTCAGCCATGCTAGCCAACCCCAGGCCGGCTCCAGCCCGATTTTGTCTCATAATATCAACATCAAAACCAACACCATCATCTTTGATCGAAAAACGAACTGCACCACCAAGAATTTCAGCCTCCAGCATTAGCAGTGAGGCCTTAGCATGTTTGCCGACATTGTTAACCGCTTCCTGGGCTATGCGATAGATATTACGCGCTGCATCTCCGGAAAAAGAGTCGTCGATGTCCGGCACATCGACCGATGCCTTGAGATTATGCAAAGCCGTAAAATTATTTACCAAGTAGACCAGAGCATCACTCAATCCCAGATCATCTAGAATCACCGGGCTCAAATCATGCGAAAGACGCCTGACATCCTCAATAATCTGGGCGATAAACTGACGCGCCTTACGGCACTCTTCCTGCACTTCGGCCGTCTCTATACGCCGCTCGACACCGGAAACTTGCATTTTTAAAACTGCAAGCGATTGGCATAAGCCATCATGAAGTTCATCAGCCAAATGCCTCCGTTCATCATCCTGAGCCTTGAAAAGATTATTTGAAAGCTCTCTCAACTGTCCTTGTTCAATTTCAATATTGAGCTCTTTACGGCGATCCTCATCGGGATTATAAATCACTCCTAAAAGATAGTTCTGTTCGACTAGATAAAGTTGATACCATTGGATTACCACTAAACATTTCCGTCCGTCGTCAAGCCGTAGCGAAACCTCATCAGGTTCCGCAAATATTTTTTCAGGAGAACTCGACACTACCTCACGCAAAGATCCCCGCAAACGTCCCAGAACGGATTGATCCTGACAAAAATGCCCGAAGTTAGGCTCTAGTGAAAAATTGGATAAACGTCCGAAATACCTCTCGGCAAAGCGATTTACAAATTTCAGAGAGAGAGAGTTATCGAGCAGAATAATCGCTTCGGGCAGATCCATCAAAAGCTGATTCCTGAGGACGAGAGAATATTTATCACGCCGGTACCCCCTCTCTTTGGCATGATAGAGACGACATAGGCAAAGCCCGGCTAACAGCAAAAACGTGACGAGCACGACCATAAACCAAAAGGCGATCCAGACTCGGCCTCCGACAGCCATCGCCCGAAAAACGAGAGCATCAGAAAGGGATTGCGCTTTCTGACAAAAAAGAAGATCCAATAAGGAGTGAGGCGGGGTTTCTGGTTGAGTGTTTTCCCGAGCCTGCCAGAGGCTGATCATCGAATTCAACAAAATAATGGTTTCATGATTTTCGATGCCGGGCATATCTTTGCCGGCAAATATCCCTCCTTCGGCGAGCAGGCGCAAACCATCCAACATCTGCCACTCGCAAGAACGATATTTTTCAACGATTTCAGGAAATGACTTCTGAGATTTCGCCCTTTCAAGGCATTGATCCCGACCGGCGTACAACAATATCCTCTGAGCCAAGATTGACTGGCCGGCAGCGATATCACTCTGACGCAGATGAAATGCCATAGATACAAGATTTAAAAGAAGTAGAACAGCCACGATGACCGTGCTGCCAAAGAGCAATGATTGTCTAAAAGAGCGTCCCTCCATACAAATAATCCCGCCAAAATTTTAAAAAAGACTAAACTGCACCGTCAATATGACATTAAACAAATACGATGAGTCCACACCATTGTCAAGTTTTTGTTGAGTGTTTTCACGAAACCATGGGGGATGGAGAGGTTCACAGAAATCATAATTCGAAACAACCGAAGCCAAAACAGTAGTCAATCGATAAGGTTTCATTGACTACTAACTACTGGCGACTGAGCACTACAAAAAAGCCGCCGCCCGACTAATCACTTCACCGCCGGGAAGCACGAGAAATTCGGCATCAGGCAAAACCGAACGCAGGCGGGAGCCATACGATTTCTCAACCAGCCGGCGATCACAAACGACAATAATGCCGCGATCATCACGACTACGGATCAAACGGCCGACCCCCTGCTTTAATTTGAGTGCTGTCTGCGGCAAACTATAATCAAAAAAAGGATTACCACCGCGAGCGGCGATATACTCGAGTCGAGCCATCAACACCGGTTCACTGGGCACTTTAAAAGGGAGACGAACAATCACCAAACATTCAAGAGCTCGACCCTTGACATCAACCCCCTCCCAAAAGCTGTCAGTAGCAAAAAGGGCTGTGCTATAGTTATTTTTCAATTCATTAAGCAGCCACTGACGCTGTCCTTCACCTTGCATAAGCAGCCGAACCCCCCGCCGCTGCAAAGAATCACGACAAATTGCGGCCGCCTGTTTCATAGCCCGGTATGAAGTGAAAAGCACCAACGAACGACCGCCGACACGGGCGATCAGGGTGTCCAGAAAAAGCCCCAGAGAGGAAATATAGGCGGCCTCAGTGGGCAAGGGAAGATCACGAGGAACCATGATCAATGCATTACGGCGGTAATCAAAGGGACTGGCCAGGATTAGCGAGCGCAAACTACCACTACAGCTGCGTTCCTTAAGCCCAACCCGACCAATAAAAAAATCAAACGAGCGCTCCACCGCAATCGTGGCCGAGACCATAACCATAGTCTGCAAACGTTTATAGAGCATCTCTTCAAGCAGGGAACCAACCTCAAGCGGGGCCAGAACCAGTTTGAAATTATGCCGGCGGCCGGCAACCGCCTCAATCCAGGCAATAACCTCAGACCGGCCATTCATTTTGAGAAAAAAGCGCCCGACAAAATCAACCTGACTCTGCAAACGGCCGATCGCAGCCTTAAGCTCTCCGAGACA
>JAGHAQ010000111.1 GCA_021161425.1 Candidatus Tharpella sp.
TCCCCTTTTAGCTCTGCAATTGCATCTAAAAGGACAATTACCACCAGAACGTGCTGTTACTTTCATGGAAATAAGCTATTGACCCAGTACTTTTTGGCGGCTGAATCTTAAAACGGGAATGGCTGGAGTATTATGGTTGTCGCCCAAAACTTGAATTACAATTTTCATCAAACGTCTACCGGCAGCGGTTATGACGGTATCGTGAGGATTTCCGTAGATGGATATTACGGTACTGGTGCTCTGCTCTACGGCGGCAACGTTATTTTGACCGCCGCCCATGTGTTGGAAACCGATGACGGTGAACCAGTGACCAGCGCCATGGTCACCTTTGAGCTTGCCGACGGTGATATACGTTTGGCCGCTACTGATTATCTGATTCATCCCAACTATGATCCTATTAATGATAACCACGACCTGGCTCTCCTGTTTTTGCCCCAATCTGCTGATGTTACCGCCGACCGCTACCAGCTCTACCGTGAGGATGACGAGATAGGTTCTCGTATCACCCTTGCTGGTTACGGGCGAAGTGGAACTGGAGACACCGGAGCTGACCCAGATTCCGATCCGTACCGTTATAAAGCTCTTAACACCTTCGATTACACCGCCGGGCAGTTTCTCGAAGAGCTGGGTCGATCTGTCGGTTGGGATCCTGACCCTGAGACGATGCTCATTGCCGACTTCGACAGTGGTCTTGCCGTCAACGATACCCTTGGTCGTATCAGCGGCACAGTAGCTCTGGGTACTGGGGTCTACGAAGGGATCATCGCTCAAGGTGACAGTGGCAGCCCCGCGTTTATCGATGGTCAGATTGCTGGTGTTGCCAACTATATGGTTCGCATGGTAGGGGAGCTCGACTCTGCTGATGTTGATGATGAACTCAACTCAAGTTATGGAGAAGTTGGATTTTGGAACCGAGTCAGTGCTGAACAGTCGTGGATTGATCAGAGTCTCCGTGCTCACTATCCCGACGCTCCGAAAACACCTGATGCGGTTGAGAAGTACGTTGAAGAGGGTGAAAGCGGTACCAGTCTGCTATACTTTATGGTTCAGTTCCACGGTGATAGAGATAGTTCCGAAGACATATTATCCATTGACTATGCCACTCGTGATGGCTCTGCCACTGCTGGAGAAGACTACCTCAGTGCCAGCGGTACCCTTAATCTCTACCCCGATGAAATTCAGGCTCTGATTCCCGTTGAAGTCATCGGCGACAACTATATTGAGGCTGACGAAACCTTCTATCTCGATATCTTCAATCCGCAGGGAGGCAGCTTCGCCGGCGACGTCGAGATCCTCAGTGCCATGCGAACTATCGTTGATGATGATGTCTGGGCTTGATGAACAGCCACGATTCTGAACAATGCCGTTTTCCTCTAGCTTGTGAAACAATATTAAAACACTAAAGGACATCCTAAAAAAAGGGGACAGATTTATTATTTAATCGGTGGGGTTGCTGGTTGCTTGGCAAGAATTAAATAAATCTGTTTAAAATCGACAAAAGGGGAAAAAAGCAAAAAGCGAAAAATTATTGACACTACCAATAACTAAATGGTATTTCATGCTGTTAACCCATCTACAACAGTAGAAGAGATACATGCATTACACTTAGAATAAGGAGCTACCAATGGCCTCAATACCTGTAGATTCCCTGTATTACAAAGATTATCAAAACGCTTTAGCAAAGGCAGATACTTACCGAGAAAGCCACGCCAGTTGGGCACAGAGTGGTAATCCAAGAGTGAAGAGTCGTTTTGCTAATACCTTGGCGGAGCTTGATGCGGCAACACAATCCATAGTGAATAGACAGTTAACCCGTGATACTTCAATAGCTAAAGTGAAAGCACAAGATCTTGCTCGTGATGCAGTAAATGTGCAATATGCTCAAGACAGAAAAGTTGCGATTGACGCATACAATGCATTTAACACTGCCGCCCTCAAAGGGCGACGAGATGCTGATTATATCAGGGGTGATGCGAATAATTATGTTGGCTCCGGCATGACAAAAGAGGCATACGATACTAAAAATAAGGATTTACATACCGCTATAACGAATCTAAAAAACGACCACCGCGCCTCATATGGTCAAATAAAAACCGATTGGGATGGTTTTGTACAAGCAAATACCATTTTGCTATCAAAAATCATTGAGACATAATAACCTTTGTTAAAGCCTGCTGGCACGATCCCGTTGTCCAGCGATCCTATGGTGAATGCGCCGAAGACTATGGCTTTATCATTTCACCCTGTCCTCCAAGAGATCCTAAGAAAAAAGGCATCGTGGAATCTGGCGTCAAATATATCAAACGAAACTGAACGCCATGTCCTAAAAAAGCTGTCCTCTTTAAACCCTAATCCTGGATCGATAATAATTACGGGCTTGGATGTAGAGTTCTTGCAGGTGAGGCCATTTATCGTAGAGGATGTTAAGGGTCAGCACGGTCTGGTCGACACTTTCCAGGTAGTCGTGGGCAAGGTTGTTACGCAGATTACGGAAAAATTGCCAGTTTTCAACTGAGGTAAGAATCCCAAGCTGTTCCAGGCGGTTGAGTTTGTCAAGAAAAGGCATTGGTTGCGAGCTGTTTTCAAAAAAACTATGTAGTGATGGAAGCAGTCTGGTACCCATAGAATCCTGAAGTTTAGTAAAGCGATAGATGAATTGATCGAGGTGTTCGATACGTTCGTCTGAGGCATCCTTGAGGGAGTCTGTAGTGAGCGGCATAAATTGATCAAGAAGCTGTTTGCTACGAGTCAGGCGGGAAAGGTGGCTTTCGCATTCACTTATAGCTGAAACAATGGTTTTTTCAACAATGTCTGGACTTTTCATAAGCTGACCCCTTGTTTACGGGCGATCTCAACCACATCAGGTACATTATTAGTGTCGGTTGCTACGGTCAGGAGATCAATCTTTTGTTCGCCCAAGGCCCTCTGAAGCTGTCCCAGGGTGGCGATTTTTTTTAAAAACATCTCTTTTGGGCTCAAGTCAGTTTCAACCAGAAGATCGATATCTCCGCCCTTTTTACTGTCATCCAGACGGCTGCCAAAGAGTATGAGTTTGGCAGCTGATCCGAAATTCCTTAGGATTATAGTTTTAATAGTTAGAATCTGTTCGTTAGTTAGGCGCATTCCTCCCCCTTTTTTCTTTCCTTCGCTATGGCTCCAAAACTCAGTTGCAAAAAAGGGGACATCTATTTAATTTACAGTTGAACACGGATTTTTATGGCAAGGAAAGAGCCCCTAATTCTTTCCAATATTGAATCATGTTTTGGCGCAGCAAATTCAAGATGAGCTATCACCAAAAAACGATAATTCTAGTTTGTGTTAAATGTCAATTACTTTGTCCGGTTCGCGACAATTACCGTAATTCAACAGGGCTGGCTACATTAATTATATGAATAAGTGTTGTGCACTCATTGTTACATACAATCCAAATTTATCTGTCCTGAAAAAGGCAATTACTGCCACTACGGCTCAGGTTGACAGGGTGTATGTTGTTGATAATGGGTCAAAAGCTTCCCTTAATCGTCCTCTTGCCGGTTTTGAAGGGCTTGAGGGGGTCTTCCTTCCGAAGAATGTGGGGATTGCAACAGGGTTTAATGTTGGAATCCAACTGGCCAGGAAGGCAGGATATAAATATGTCCTGCTTCTCGATCAAGATAGTATCCCGCACGAGGGTATGGTCGGCCGTTATTTAGAGGTGATGGCAAACCTTATGGCAGCGGGCAAACGTGTCGCTGCCGTTGGTCCGCGATACCGAAATCCCCGAACAGGGCACACGTCTCGTTTTGTCCGCTTTAATTGGTTTCGCAATTCCTATCATGGTCGCTGCGATAACTCTCCAGTTGTACCGGCAGACTTCTTAATTTCTTCTGGCTCCTTATATGATCTAGGTGTTTTTGATAAAGTTGGCATGTTTGATGAGAGACTTTTTATAGATCATGTTGATACTGAATGGTACCATCGCGCCAAAAGTCTGGGATTCCAATGCTTTGGAGTCTGGGACGTTGTCATGGAACATTCTTTAGGTGAAGGCGGAATACGCCTCTGGCTATTTAGGTGGCGCATTCAAGCGATGCACAAACCTTTTCGACTTTACTACATTGTCAGAAATAGTCTGTTATTATACCGCATGAACCATACGCCAATAAAATGGATTAGTGGTGATGTTTTAAGGTTACTTCGTTTGGCGATAATGTATGCAGTTTTCTCCCCTCAACGCCGTGAAGCTATCGGTTGGATGATACATGGTTTTTGCGATGGTATTCGTGGGGTTACCGGACCAATTTCGTTGAACAAATAGGACATAGAAATAGCAGTGTGCACAAAATGGCACTTCAACAAAGTACTTTAGGCGGGATTATTGCGAAGTCTGAACCTGTTCGAACATAAGGCCAACCAGATAACTTGGATAGTGATGACAAGGTAAGAATTTTTATTATACATATCCCCTACTCCTCATTTCGCTTCTCTCGCAAACCTAACATTCACAAAACAACTATAAATAATTTGCAGGCTCAGACATGCAAACAAGGCTATCACTGGTTTATTACCAACTAACAAAACAACTAAACCCTGAATGATGGCCATTCCATAATTTGTCATAGTTACAGTACGTTGGCTAAATCCGCAACTTGCAAATTTCTGGTAAAGATGGCTTCGATGAGCTTGAAAAACCCTCTCTCCATTCAATAGACGGCGGATAAATGTCGTCACTGTATCAAAAATAAAGTTAAACATAAGCAACGGCATCACAAACAACGTTGCGAGAGTGGGATTTTTTTGAAATGATAACACTGCCAGCGATGCCAGGATAAAACCAATACTAACACTTCCGACATCACCCATAAAAACTTTGGCGGGGGGAAAGTTGAATGCGAGAAAGCCAAGACAGCCGACAACCAAAACAAGAGAAATAAAGCCCAGGAAACATTCACCACTCACAATCTGTATAATTCCAAAAAAGAAGGAAACAATCAGCCCCTGCCCTGCCGCCAGCCCATCAATCCCGTCCATAAAGTTAAAAGCATTAGCCATTCCGACAAGCCAAAATATACCGACACCCATCCAAGCACTTTGCAAAAGAACCCAGAACAACCCGCCACCATTATCCATCGGAATGATTTTGACTAGACATAAAAACAGTACGGCTGCCGCCACCTGAACTCCAAGCCTAAACCGGGGAGAAAGATCCCGGATATCATCGACCAACGAGACCATGGCCACCATCAGAACGGGGGTAACCATAGAGCACAACACCATCCACCCGACCTGATACTCCGCCCCCCACAACTGAGAAGCAAAAACTCCAGCCACAAAACTTGACACAATCCCGATCCCGCCACATTTTGGCGTTGCCAGAGTATGTGACGATCGATCATTGGGTTGATCCAGCAGACGGACACGGTAGAGAACAACCCAGGTCACTGACATCGAGAGAAAAAAAAGCCCGCCAAGAGCTGCCAGCTGCAACTTGAAGAGCTCCCAGTCACCGCCCATATCTATCAAACCTCATACATGTTTCACGTGAAACATAAGGAAGCGTATCAGTCACGATCAGACCAAACCCTGCCTGCAGAAATCTCTCGCAACGACATCACAATCGGACGATTCTTATAACCATCAAGCAAAGAACGCTTTTGCTTGATGATTTCTTTTGCTCTTTTGGAAGAAAGAGTAATTAATTCAAAACGATTTTCGACCTTCAGGAGACAATCTTCGACAGTAATTCTAGCCATACATACTCCGACAATATAAAGTTGGTGGTTATAGTTGCAATGAGTCGATAGATGCAAACACAGGCTCATACAAAGGGAACAAGATGTTGCAAACTCAAAAAAGTTCTTGAAGCGCGTGAACGTTCGGCAAGAACAATCGCGGCAAGGTTCTCTCGCGCAGCAGAAAGGTTGTCATTAACCACAATATAATCATAGAGGTGTGCCTTTCTTATTTCAGAAACGGCATTCTCAAGTCGACGTCTGATTACTGCATCCGAATCGGTCTGACGCTTCCTCAATCGAGACTCTAACTCTTCCATACTGGGTGGCATAATGAAAACGGAAACCAAATCGAACATGCCGGTTAATTTAATTTCTTCCATGCCCTGAACGTCAATATCAAGAACTCCATCAAGCCCATCATCTAAAAGTTTACCTATGGAGCCCCGCGAGGTTCCATAGGAATTGTCATGGACGCAAGCAAACTCAACGAACTGTTTAGCATTTTGCATTTGTGTAAAACAAGGCTGGGAAACGAAATGATAATCGACGCCTTCCTTTTCACCAGACCTCGGCTTACGCGTAGTATGGGAGACGGATACCCCGAGACCGTCAACACCTTCAAAGAGACCCTTCAAAAGAGTAGTTTTTCCGCAACCGGAAGGAGCGGACACGACAAGCAAAAAAGGGGTATGATCAGATGACATTCTGAACCTGTTCGCGAATCTTTTCTAACTCATTCTTAATATCTACAACATTTCTAGTTATTTCAAGCAAGTTTGCCTTAGAACCGACAGTATTAATCTCACGAAGCATCTCCTGAACAATAAATTCAAGCTTTTTGCCTTTTCGACTGGAAGTCTCACTCTCTAGCACGTCCAGGAACTGAGAAATATGCGCCCTAAACCTTACAATCTCCTCGGAGATATCCGCCTTATCAACAAGATAAGCAACCTCTTGACATAGCCTCGACTCATCCAGACTAACTCGACCATCTTCAAGAATCGAGGCGAGACGCTGGCCGATACGGTCTTTAAAGATTTGAGGCATTCCAATAGCCGAAAGCTCAATCTCCGACATTTTATCACTCAACAAAGAGATTTTCAGATGAAAATCAGCAGCGAGATGAGCGCCTTCAATCTTACGAGAATCAAGATGCAAAAGCAGAGCCTTCTGCAGTAGCCCAAGAAACAGATCGGCAGATTCTTCTATGTTTTCAGCAGGCGACTCAAACGCTTCACGCCGAGATAGGGCTGATTGCATTAAAACTGAGCGCATATGATCAGTTACGGGCCATCCCAGAGTGTCGGCAAGCCCTTCTGCAGAGTTGCAAAAGCCAGCAATCCAAGGGCCATTAAAATAATTAGACGAAGAGCTAGCATCGGTCCACTCAACGCCAACAACCTCAAAACTCAAAACTATGTCGACCTTTCCACGCTCAACAATTTTTTTCACTAAACCTTTAAACCGGGGTTCAAGCGATTGAAAATTGTGAGGTAAACGAAATCGACAATCGAGATAACGACTATTTACCGACTGAACGACGCAACGCAACTCTCTATCATTAACAATTTGCGTCGCTTCGCCATAGCCGGTCATACTTAATAGTGAATCAGACAATACAACCTCCGCGACAGAAGTTAAGAAAACTTACAGTAAAAAAGATTGCCATTAGACTATCTAACAGTAACAGAAACTTCCGGAGTAGGGATACTTTCATTGTTACGATCTGATTGATCAAAAGCTGTAACCCGATAATAATAGATACGACCTACATGTATATTGGTATCAGTAAATTCATGTTTTGACGGAGGCAAAACGGCCACTAGCTGATCTATACCAGTCACATTATCACGCCTATAAACGTGATAACCGGCAAGGTCTGCAGCCGGAGAAGGACTCCATATTAATTGGACTCCTCCCTGATAAGAAAAAGCGGAAAAGTCTCCGAGTTGAAGAGGTGGAGAATAGTCACCAGGAACAACCTTAGCAACAAGAGAAAAATTACTTTCGTAAAAAGTTCCATCAGCGGAAAGAAACGTAGTAACAACATATTCGTAAGAACTCCAATCTGATAAACCGACATCTACATATTCAGAATTTTCAATGGGTTCAGGAGTAATCAACCGCCAAGCTTGATTAACACCTGCAAGTTCACGACGATAAACACGATACAACAACACTCCAGGGGATTGGACCGGCATAACTGGTGGTTGCCAGACCACGTTAACGACAGAGGCTGATGGATGACAGACAAGGTTAGTTGGGGGTGAAACCTCTGGCAAGGCATTAACAGCTAGTTTATTTGAGGCTTCACTAATCCAGCCCTGACTATTAACGGATAAAACTGTATAGATATAAACAAACCCATATGGAACCGCTGGAAGTGGCAGATAAAAAGATGGCCCGAGAACAAAACCTTCTGCTGGCTTTGCTAAAGATAGCGTAAGATAGTCAAAAAAACCCTCGTCACAAAACCGACAACTATCTTGGTCGACAGGCAGTTTTTTTAAACGGACTTTAAAGGACTTAAGATCAACCGGCCGAGTTTTATCGGCGTTAACAGTCGGCAAACTCCATACCAGGAAGCACTTTCCAGGGGCAACTTCGACACGAAAATCATCAATTTTTACAGGAACAACGAGTCTCTGGGGAGAAGGGTCCCCGCGTTTTCCGCAAGCACCGAACAAGATAAAAACAAATAAAATTAATACAAAAAAATAAACTGGGAATTTGAACAAAAGATAATCCTTAATTGTATTCTACGAAGATTATAGTCTTTGATGGCGTCGTAAAAAGTCCGATCTTCTGCGTCGTATCGGTTTTTCAGACACTCGACATACTACATGTATGGTCTCGCGCCTGAAAAACCACTACTCCTTGTATATCGAAATTTTAACTTAGCCATCCCGAGAATTTTTACGAATGCATCATCTTTTATCTGCAACAAATTGCCGCACAAGGCCTATCTGCTCGAAGACGCGGTTATGAGAAGTTGCACCAAAAAGATTTTTGGCATCAACCGCATCCTGAGGAGCTAAAAAAACAAACAGATCTTCCTGGAAAAGATCAGAAAATTTATGCCATTGATCAATTGAAAGGTCTGTAAAGATAAAATTGTTCTGTTCGCAAAAAGACACCACCCGGCCAACAATCTCATGCGCCGAACGAAAAGGAAGACCTTTACGAACAAGATAATCAGCTATCTCAGTAGCAGTAGAAAAACCGGCCCCGGCCTGTTCTGCAAGAGTACCAACATTAACCTGCATCTCTTTGACCATAGCAGCCATGATACGAAGTGAGCCAACCACCGTATCAAGAGCGTCAAAGAGTGGTTCTTTATCCTCCTGCATATCTTTATTATAGGCCAAAGGTAATGATTTCAAGGTCACCAACAAAGAGACAAGTGAACCAAGAACCCTACCCGATTTACCACGAATAAGTTCAGGTACATCAGGGTTCTTTTTTTGCGGCATAATACTGCTACCGGTACAAAAAGAGTCACTTAAGGTTATGAAATTAAACTGCACGGTCGACCAGAGAACAAGCTCCTCGCAAAAACGAGATAGATGGACCATCAACAAAGAGAAAGCAAAAAGGGCTTCAGCCACACCATCACGGTCACTTACCGCATCAAGACTATTTGCCGTAATACCGGAAAAGCCAAGCTCCTCGGCAACCATTTGACGATCCAAAGGAAAGCTGCTACCCGCCAGAGCACCAGAACCCAATGGCGAAAGCGAGAGACGATCATAGCAACCTGAAAGCCGATCATAATCACGCTTTAACATCTCGACATAAGCAAGCAGGTGATGTGAAAAGAGAACCGGCTGAGCCTGTTGCAGATGAGTAAACCCAGGCATTATAACTTTTAGATTGACTTCAGCCTTGTCAACCAAGACCACAATCAACTCAACAATCAACCGGTTAACCTGCTGAAGCTGACGCCTTAAAAAAAGACGTAAATCTAGCGCCACCTGGTCGTTACGACTGCGGCCGGTATGAAGTCGACCGGCGATTTCGGTACCGACAATCTCCCCAAGACGACTCTCAATGTTCATATGAATATCTTCAAGCGCAATCGAAAAATTAAACTCTCCGGCCTCAATCTCCCCTTTTATCTGCTTAAGTGCAGCAATAAGAGCATCGGTATCTGACTGAGAAATAATCTGTTGGCTTGAAAGCATCCGGGCATGAGCTATACTTCCAGCAATATCTTCAGCGTAAAGTCGTTTATCGAAGCCGATAGAAGCTGTAAATTCCTCAACCAACTTATCGGTGGGGGCCGTAAAGCGACCGCCCCAAAGTTTATTTTGTTTTTGTGATTCCACCTTAAAACCTTTTTGTACGCTCACCAAACAACATACTGCCGACCCGGATAAAGGTTGCGCCCTCTTCTATCGCGACCTCGAAGTCATTTGACATACCCATTGAGAGATGCTTGAAAGAAGGGTTATCAAAAAAAAGTTCTTCTCGAACCTCGGAAAACTTATTAAAAAGAGCACGATAGTACGGTCGACTCTCCTCGGGTGAGACCGCCACCGGCGGAATTGTCATCAATCCCTCAACGGACAGCCCCTCAATATAGCGTAATTTATCAAGAAAAGCAATCAACTCTGAAGGCTTAACTCCGGACTTTGAAACCTCTAAAGCGATATTAACCTGAACTAAAACCCGGGTTGTAAAGCCTTTGCTTAAAGAGACCTTGGCAAGCTGTTTAGCCAATTGGAGTGAATCAAGGGCATGGAAAAGGTAAAACTGAGGATTAAAATATTTTGCTTTATTACGTTGTAGATGACCGATAAAATGCCACTTAAAAGGGAGCTTCCTGGATTTAGCCTCCTCAATTTTAGCAAGACAATCCTGCATATAATTCTCGCCAAAATGAAGCTGGCCGGCAGTATACGCCTCTTCGAGCCGAGAAAAGGGGAAAGTTTTACTAACGGCAATCAAGGTAACATCGTCTACAGGACGGTTAGAGCGGCGACATGCGGCCGCAATTCGGCTCTTAACTTCAGCCAGACGTTGCTTAAAAGTAGTTATTTCAGTCATAATCTAAGGCTCATAGTCTGCCACAAGCAGAGGTCTTTTTTTTAAAAAAATAACGCCAAAGGGCTAATTCATCAAGGTTAAAGAAATTATATTATTTTCTAAAAGCTGCTTGGTCACCAGAGGCAACGGCAAACCGATTACCGTCGTGGGCGAACCGTCCAAGGCCTCGACAAAAGCCCCGCCAATACCCTGCACAGCATAAGACCCTGCTTTATCAAGAGGTTCTCCGCTGGCAACATAAGCGGCAATTGCGGATTCCTTAAGAGCTGTTATTTTTACACGGCTGGAATCAACTTCTGAAATAGTTTTTCCTAAAGCCTGGTGATGCAGGGTAAAGGCGGTAAACACCTGATGCCAGCACCCGGCCAAGCGGTTAAGCATACGGCAGGCATCCGTCACGTCGCAAGGTTTCCCAAGAATATCACCATCGATAACAACAATCGTATCGGCAGCCAGAATCCAGCTGTCAGGATGACGACCAGCCACGCATAAAGCCTTACTCTGCGCCATACGAGCGACAAAATCTGTCGCCTTTTCCCCCGGCTCCTGACGCTCTTCAATATCAGCACTGGCCAAAGAAAAGTTGATCCCCATCTGACTTAGAAGCTGCCGGCGGCGCGGAGACTGAGAGGCCAACACCAAAGGGGCGATAGTCTTATACAAAGCTTTCCTTCCTAACCTTTAAAAACCAAAGCAGTATTCCTGAACATACGAGACCGACACTAATCCATTGCGAGGTAGAAAATCCAGCTAAGAAACCACGGGGATCACCACGCCAGAACTCAACTGTAAAACGCAAAGCCCCATAGAGCAGAAGATAACCGACAACCAGAGCTCCGCGCCGTACAGTACGCCGTGATAAAATCACTAAAAGAAGGAAAATTGAAAGATTTGCCAATAAGTGATAAATTTGCGTCGGGTGCAGAGGTTGGTGCAGAGGAGCAAGACTTATAGGATTGCTAAAGGTTACAGCAAAACCAAGTTCACAGGGCTTGCCATAACAGCAGCCGGCAGCCAAACAACCCAGCCGACCCACCGCTTGGGCCAAAACCAACGCCGGGGCACCAACATCCAAAATTTCTAAAGCGGGATACTGCCAGCGCCGGACACGCCAGATAAAGACCGGCACCGCCGTAAGGAAACCGCCATAAAAGACCAGCCCCCCCTCCCAGATACGCAATGACGCCAAAGGATCGCTACGAAAATATGAAAAGTTAAGAGCGACATAAAAAATACGCGCCCCTAAAAGAGCTGATACTACGACATAAAAAAAGAGATCGTGAAAAATCTCAGGGTCGAGACCACGCCGGAGACCCTCTTTATGCGTCCAGGTCAGGGCCAGCAGAAAACCTAAGGCGACAAAGAAACCGTAGGTGTGAAGAGTAAGTGGCCCGATCTTAAGAAGTATGGGATGCATGTTGACGTCGCGTAGCTAAAAGAGCATCAAGCAGGAGGATCGTAACGCCGACACTAATCGCACAATCAGCAATATTAAAAGCCGGCCAATGGTAACCCTGCCAGTAGAAATCGAGAAAATCGACGACCTTATGAAAACGCCAGCGGTCAATCATATTACCAAAAGCCCCGCCGACTATCAGGGCCAGACCAAAACGGGCCACCAGCTGTAGAGACTTTTCGTAAAAATAGTAAAAAAGAACCAGACCA
>JAGHAQ010000029.1 GCA_021161425.1 Candidatus Tharpella sp.
AAAAAGTTTTGTTTGGGCACCCCCCGCTTTTTCATATAGTACTTTGCCAGAGAAACACTGTCATCAGCCCAACCGTTGGCAATCACCAAAACTTCATCCGCTTCCAAAACTGCCGAAACCGAACCGGCCCTGCAAAACAACCCGAAAAAAAACAGCGTCGCCACAACCACAACAAATCGCCTCATATCCCCCAAACCCCAAACCGTGAACTCACCTCTAGAAAAGCAGCTAAAGCAATAAAACAACAACGTCCCCTACTACGCGTACTCAAGTAAGCCACTTAATTTTGCCGATAAGCAATGCTTTTATCCGCTTTTATCCTGCTAATCCTGTCCAAAAAACCAGCCCTCAGCCATATAACTCTTCAAGGCAACACCTTCACTATACTCGGATAAAAATCCCTGACAAAACGCTCCCCCACCGCAACCGCGCGCTAGACATCATCACCGGCCATAACCGAAATTCTTATAAAAGCAGAATCACGGCGGTTATAAAGCATGGAATTTTTGATCTCGGCAAATTTCAAGGCGTATTCATTTGTCAAGGCCGCACCCTTGACCTGGAACCAGTAGAGAAAGAGTACTTTTTCTTCGCCACTCTGGTAAAGCGCCTGAACGCTGGGAACTCTGCCGCCGGCAACCGGCACCGCTTTTTTCTCCTGGCGTAATATCTGCCAACCGGATCCGGGCAGGCAATGTTTGGGCGAGTGAATCGGACCGCAGTCCGGACCGCCGCCATGGTAACCGAGATAAAAGACGACGCGATTGCCGGCGCCATCGACATAAACTCGGGAAAGATAGTCGGTCGGCTTCAGATTTTTTAAAACCCCCTCACCCATCTCCGATTGGCTGATCATCCGCCACTCTCCAAGCGTCATCGGAATTTCATTAAGAGGCCGGTTTACCGGCACCGAGACATCCTCATGCGAATTGACAAAAAAGATCGCCAACCCCAGAAATATAAAAACAACCAGAAAACGATAATATTTTTTCATCGTCCGACCCTTCCCAAAACCGTTCCGGCGAGAACCAGAAAGACCATGGCCAGGCCAAAGACAGCGAGGCCGGCAAATTCATGAAAAAAGCCTTCGGCCGCAGCGGCCCCGTAATACTGGGCCAGAAAACCGGTGCCGATCACCCTCAACATATTTGTAAAAATCGCTATCGGCACCGCCAGCAGCACCAGAATAAGCCTTTTTAGCGCCGTAAACTGCAGAAAAAAAGCATAAGCCACACTTAAAGCCAGTAATGACATCAAAGATCGCATGCCGCTACAGGCATCAGCCACCTCCAACACGGTCTCGGGAAACTGAATAATATTGCCCTCCTGCCAGACAACAACGCCCATAAATTTAAGCGCAACAACCGAAAATTTAGTCACCAGCAGTTTCAAGGGAAATGCCAGAGCATCGTAAACAATATAGGGCAAAGGCACCATAAAGATCAGGAAACCAATCGGCAAAGCCAGCACCCACAACACCTGCCAGCCAAACCAGTAGAGCACAATCCCGGCCAGCAGAAAGACCAGCGACGAACGCATGGTGAAATATTCGGTTCCGACAAAACCAAAAATCAGCAGCAATAAACTGCCGGCTATCACAACCAAGCCAAAATTGCTCGGGGCAATCACCGCCGTCCGTAGCGCCGCCCGCCGCTCCCACATGAAATAAGCAGAAATCAAAGGAACCAGAAAGCCGTGTGAATAGTTGGGGTCATTATACCAGTCCCCAACCATAGAAGGCACCACCGGCGCATATAAAACAGCCAGCAGAATCAAAGTAACAGTAAAAAAAATTCCAACAACTTTACTATCCAGCATTCCAAACCTCATTAACTCTCAGATGTCGTCTTTTTACCCTGCTCGACCAGCACTCTCTGGAGACCCTCAAACGAATGCAGTTTGGAAGCCCCGTCGATGGCCTTAAGAGCGACATCCTGGACTTTTTGGTAGGCACCTTCCTGCTGTTTCGACAGCTTGGTAATTTGCTCACCCTGTTCCTTGACGGTTTGCAGCAATGATTCTATACGAGCCGTTAGCACATTCCGCTCCCCTTCAAACTGTTTTTCCAACAGCTCCTTCTGATATCCGGTATCCTGCTGTAGCCGTTCCCTAACCGCCTCGACCTGCTGTTGTATCTGCTGCTCCATAATGCCGGGAAATGCCTCAACCTGTCCCTGAAGATGTTGAAAGTCGGTTTCCTTGACAGCGATCTGCTTCTCCCTCTCAGCCAATTCCTGTTCCACCCGGGTTTTCATGGCATCAGTTTCTTTTTTCGTTATCTTGACTTCAGCATCAAGTTTTGCCTTTTCATCGGCAAAGACATCCCGGGCCAACTGCTGCTCCCGCTGAAAGGAATACAGATATTCCTCTTTTTCCCTTTTTCGACTTTTCTCTTCGCCAGCTTTCTGTTCCTTAACCATCGCCAGGTACTGCTCTTTTTCCTTCTCCCAAATTTTGCGCGTGGAGCTGATTTCATCTTCAAGTGCCGTTTTACGGGTCTTCATCTCGACGGCAAAGCTCTGCTCTTCCTGCTGATGGGCTTCAATGAGGGCGGCCAGCGTGGCGGCCGCCCGCTCAATCTCATAAATCTCTTTAAGTTCCTCGTCCTTGATCCGAATAGCCTGCCTAATGGTGTCAAGCCGATTAGTCTCCGCTTCCAAACGCCCGGCCACCTCGGCCAGCATTTTACCGATTTCACCCTTCAATTTATCAATACCAACCAGTACTCCACCAGATGAAACATCGGAAACCGCTGTCAGAACTTCTTCCTTTTTCTTCTCTATCGTCTTCTTTTCAGGATTTAACTCCTGTTTTTGTTTTTCCTCAATCTTCTGCCGCAAATCGTTATACGCAACCAGCAGCTCCTGTTTTGTATTTTTCATGCTGATTTCCTGATCAGCACTGCTCTTTTTCTCCGACATAGCCATATCCTTTCATAATATTAGGTATTTTGGATCCCAACCTCTTAACCATAAACCGCAACCAAATTAATCAACAACGTCCTCTCAGCCCGAAGGTTTCGGGTTTGCCGCCAACTCTCTTGGTGATGATTTTAGCGATTGGGGCAAATTCAATAATCTTGGTCTTTTCCGGGGATATCTCAAGTCCAAATCCCGCCAGGCGAGCATTAACATGAGTTATACTATATGTGGCAAATGTTCACTTAGCCACATTTTCATCAGTGATTGATAGGGAACATCTCGTTTATTTGCTTCTACTTTGATTTGTGCCAACATAGATTCTGTTAGCCTTAAAGAGATTGCCTTAGTCGTTGGTTTCAGGCTAGGAAAGACAACTTGCTCTGCTTTGCTCCAATCAAAATAGTCACTTGAGGCATTTTCTTCCCAAAAAGTCCTTTCTTCTGATTCTGTTTTAAATTTAGGAATTTTTTTCATAACTCTTTCTCTCCTTTTCATGCATAGGTCTGGCGGAGATTACCCGGATCTGATTTATTCGAATTGTGAAGGTTATATGCAATTTTCGATTATTATCAGTTCTACCCAAAGCATGAAATCTCATCTCTTTTTGCGAGTGGGTTTTATCCTCAAGCAATAATAATGGCTGATTAAAAAACACCTGTTCCGTTTCTTCTTTCGAAACATTGTGCTTGTCAGAGTTTTTACGTTCGTTGCCGTGGTCCCACTGGAACTGTTTTGGTTCTTTTAGCTCTATCATAATTGTATATTAATACCATATACGAAGATTGTCAATCCCCAGTGAGTAATTGGGGTCGAAGTAAAACTAAATCCTTTTCATGAACGGGATCAGTGTAAAATTATAACCGGTTCTC
>JAGHAQ010000040.1 GCA_021161425.1 Candidatus Tharpella sp.
CCAGAAAATGAGTCCCGGCAGGGAGTCATAGGCGGCGATATAGTCGGCTAAGAGGATGCCGACGGCAACCATGCTTAAACCAAAGGCCACCCCGGCGGCGGCGTTGTCTTGTTCAATCTCGTGGTGCAGATCGAAACGGCTGATTCTTTGGTAGAGACGGCCAAAGATGATAAAAGCAGCCTGACCAATAGCGAAATAGAAGATGGTGCCCAGGAGATCGGCAAAAAAACCGGAACCGGAACCGCTCAAAACGGTTTTGATGATAATTCCCGAAGCGATAAAGGTACAACCTTCGACCGCCCCGGTACCGAGATTACGGTCTTCGATAATCTCCTTTTGGTTTGAGAAATTGGGAAGCAGATAGCGATCATTAAGATAGTGCGAGACCTGGAGCAGGCCGATTCCGATTAACCCCCAAAAAAAGGTCGCGATCAGGTCGCCGATAAGGCTCCAGAAACCGGTGACAGCAACATCGCCATTAGGGGTGATGACCCCCCAGAGGATGAGGCCTAAGGCGAAGAGGTATCCGGTTGTTGACAGGGCTACTGCCTTATTATCGGTGGTTGTTAACTCATGGTCGAGATCATAGCTTAAAAATCGGCTGTGCAGGCGTTTGCCGATGACCATGATGCCTAAGATAACCAGCAGGTAGGTTGCGGCAACTGGTTGAAAAAGCTCAGCGATGGGGCGCAAAGATAAAAAACTGAACATGGCTTAATCCTTTTAGTTTAGATTTTCAGTAACTTCAGGTTTTGTTCTCAAACTGTCTCGATGCGGGGATAGACCTTTAGTTCTGTCCCCGGTTACGGGGGGCGAAGCAAAGTTTGCCGCCATCTGTTGTAACTTAACTTCTATTTCCCACCAAAGCGACCGCCGCTACGGCCGAAACCGCTGCTCCGGCGTACCGAGGGCCGGGAAGGTCGGGAGGTTGAACTCCGGCCAAAAGAACTTTTACTCATCTGTTTTGAGGGGTTGCGTTTCTGGAAACTTTTTTGTGAGGAGGTTGGTTTTTTTAAGGGTGTCTTGATACCTTTAGCCGCACTTTTGCCGGCATTAGGTGAGGTTGCTTTACCTTTGATAGCGCTGCTGGAAGCACTTTTTAAGTCTTTTTTGCCGGCGGTCCGCTGCTGGTAGTTTGTTTTGGAAACCGTATTGTAGGATCTATAATTTCCTGGATGGTGACCGTAGCCATAGGGCGACATATAGAAGGGGTGGGGACGGAAAAGCCAGTACATGAAAAGCATGTCGGTGATTCCGAAACTGCTGCGATGATAGTGGTTTTGGCCATAGATCTGTTCATTACCCTTGACTTCAACGTTGGCTTGATCGTCAGCGCTTTTTTCGATCGTGATCGTTGCTACTTCCTGGGTCTCGCCGGCGACCGGTTCAACTGTCAGGGAGAAGCCTTTGGCTTGCTCAGTTCCATATTCTGTGACCTTAATGTAGTCAACTTTGCCATCTTCATCGAGATCGAGGTTATTGAGGCCGGTATTTGGATCGTTGAGCAGGTGTTCCAGAGCG
The DNA here is from genome assembly GCA_021161425.1 of Candidatus Tharpella sp. Classification (GTDB taxonomy): domain Bacteria; phylum Desulfobacterota; class Anaeroferrophillalia; order Anaeroferrophillales; family Tharpellaceae; genus Tharpella. The sequence goes on from JAGHAQ010000040.1 coordinate 1,522, forward strand.
GCCGCATTCTCAGCTTTTTTCAGGAGTGAACCAACGGTTGCCAGATCGAGACCTTCACTGCCATAGGCTATGGATTGAACATTGACATTATATTGTTTTTCACCTCCTGAAGGCCAGAAAAAGGAGATGAGGATGAGAACAAAGAAAATCCCTGCCAAGATCTTGAAAATCTTTTCATTCATAATTAGAACTCCAACTCTTCAATGTAGCTAAAAATATGGTTCTAGGAGGCAGCCTGAGAACAGCAATTTTTTCTCAAATCGAGGCATGCGAAAAAAATTACCGCAGGTATATGTATAATATTCCGAGGATAATTTTTTGAGCATAACGATGAGTTGGGGAAAAAGGGCATTCTCAGGTTGTCTCCTAGTAGCCGGTTTGCCATCCTCTTAGATAATACGTGAAAATTTTATGATTAACAAGGGTATTTATTTCAGTTTCACTGGTTTTAAGCTGATTTTTGCCGAAATTCAGCGAAGCGTCGATAAGTTCCGTGGTCAGGTAGCGGGTTGGAACTGTCAGCGCGTTCGTCTGTTTAAGTTTCTCTTTTAGACTTTTTGATGACCACCTTTCACTGTGACCGCCAATCCACCAGCCCCATTCGCCAAAGGAGGGAACATTGTCGTGGTAGGGAATAACGTTTAAATCGGCTGCGGTCATGCTGCGACCGATACAGAGAAAAGCTTCCCGGGCGTGATAGGGAGAGGTAGCCTGCTGGACAAAAATGCCGTCGATGGCCAGGCGGTCGGTCAGGCGGCGATAGAAGGTGCGGGAGTAGAGTTTGGCCAATTCCTCGTTATTGGGGTCGGGAAAGTCGACGATGATGATATCAAATTTACCGGCCAATTTCTCCAGTAGCAAAGCCGCATCAAGGTTAACCAAGGTGACTCTGGCAACCTCTTCGGGACGGCTGCCAAAACGTCGGTGTTGGTCGGGGATGCGAATTACTTCATCTTTGTTTTGCGGGATCAAGCTGTTATTTTTAAGGGTGCTGATTCTGGCGTCACTCAGGCTGTTCCGGTTGAGTTCGATGAGAGTCGGGTGTTTGCGGGCCAGATCAGTCATCTCCGGGTCGAGGTCGCAAAGTACAAGTTCTTTAACCGCAGGATATTTGAGGACTTCTCGGGCAGCCAGGCCGTCCCCCCCTCCGAGGATGAGGACGCGGCGCTGATGCGGGGCCAGGGCGAATGCGGGATGGACCAGGTTCTCGTGGTAGATATGTTCATCGGCGCTGTTAAACTGGAGACTGCCGTTGATATAGCAGGAGATTTCGGCGGCTCTTGACTTAGTCAACACAATATGTTGGAAGCGAGTGGTTTGGCTTAATATGATGCGGTCGCGATAGAGGTACTGCTCGGCGCTTGAGGTCCAGTTTCGGGCCTGAAAAAGAGCGCTCGTCAAAAGCAGGATTGCGGTCAGAAGAGTTGCCCATAAACGGACGCTAAGGGTGACTTTTGCACGAAAGTAGAGTAGCAGGATGGTGGCGGCGGAAAGGTTTAAAAGACCCAAAACAAAGGCGGTTTCGATCAGGGTGAAAAAAATTGGTAGCAGAAAAACCCAGATCAGGGCTCCTGCCAAGGCGCCGACGTAGTCCATTTTTAGAACCTTGCCGAGGTTGACCTTGAGCTGGTCGGTGTAAGCAGAGTTGAGCCGGGCGATCAGGGGGAGTTCAAAGCCCAGCAGGAGACCGATGCTGCTGATGAAAGCATATTGGACTATAATATAGTAATTGGGGGCTATGCCGTAGGTGAAAAGCAGGACCAGAGGCCCGCAGCCTCCCAAAACCCCCAGCAAAATTTCGGCGCCGATAAATTTATCGAGCAAAAGCTGGTCGTCGAAGCGTTTTTGCAGGTCGGCGCCGATGCCCATACAGAACATCATGGCGCCGATCACCAAGGCCCATTGGCGGGCGGAATTTCCGAGCAGGTCGGCGGCCACCCGGCTTAAGGTATATTCATAGGCGAGGCCGCAACCTCCCATGATAAAGGTTGCCATATAGAGAATGAAGGAGGCTGAGATATTCATGCCCGTCGGCTATACCGAAGTGTGTCTGGAAGTCAAGTTAAAATGTTACAATCTGCTTTGCCGGATTTTTCCCAGGTTTTTTGGCAGAGGCTGGTAAAGGTCTGAAATATTCCTTGAAGTTTATAGGTGAAATTGTGTATGTCTTAATGTCGTGGGCAGTGGGTAACCTGCGGCAAGCAAATGGATTATCGTGATATCCTGTCCTGGACGCGGGCCCGGTTGCAGGTTCCCTCAATCGCTGTTCATCGTAAATATGTTGAAGCGGGTTTGATGTTTGGTTTACATCTTTCTGGTTATAATCAGGCACTTGGGTTTAAAGGTGCCGTTAGACCTGCTTTTCGGGGCTGAGATTTTTGACTAACTATGGCCGAACGGCGCGGTGAAAAGTTGATGGAAAACAGGACCTATATTCAATTTGTACTCATGGCTTTGGTGGCACTGATGCTCTTTTCTGTCGGGGGGTACATTTTTTATAATCGTGTCAGCCATCATCTTAGCTATGAAGTTCAGCGTGAGCAGGAGATGGTGGCCGATCGCATCACCGAAAACTTACAGTCCTATCTCAATAGGGTGCGGCAGACGGTCGATTCGACACTTGATTTCATCCCATACCAAGTCAGCGATATAAAAAAACTTACAGCTCATCGTTTTAAACTCTTATGGAAGATTTATCCGGAAATTTCCCACCTTGCTTTTTTAGCCTCTGATGGAGAGGTTTACTACACCGGTGAAGATGGTGATTTTATGCCTTTGGGCCTGCCTCTTCAGGAGGTTTACGAGTGGCAATATTTTGATTATGGTCTCTGGAATGAGATTGATGACGAGAAACTGCATCAGCGAATCTCTGTCTTGATGCACTATGTACCTGAACTGGGCAAGGTGATGCCGGTACCGATTATCATCTTTGCGAAACGGGTTGTTGTAGACGGTGAATATGTTGGACTGGTGCTGGTCCCGTATAACTTCGATTTTATGTTTACCACCTATTGTCGGAGTATGGTTATTGAGAAGCGTCGCGAGATTGTGGTGGCCGACAGTCTTGGGCGGGTGGTTTTTTCTTCTTTACCGGGGCTTCTTTTGCGGGATTTTTATCCGGCCTATGGCAGCTCGTCTGATCTGTTGCTTGAAAAAAGCGAACAAGTTTTGTCGTTGGACAAAAAGGAGTTATCTTTGGTTGTGGCCGCTCTGGCCAACCGGAACTCCTTTTCTACAACTATGAAAATCTCTTCAGGGGGGCAGAACAACACCCTTCTGGCTGCCTTTCAGACGATGGAGATGGTGACTGCTGATTGGACGGTGATGGTTGCCACGCCCCGGACAAAAGCTGACGAACTGGCCTGGCGACTACTGATCCCTGTGATCCTCCTGTGTATTCTCATGCTTTTGATAATTGCCCTTTTCTCGTTTTTCATGTTTCGGCGTTTGGGGCGTTTTGCGCAAGAGAATGCTATTTTTAAGGCAGGTCTTGCTTCGAGTGCGGATGGAGTGGTCGTGCTTGATGGTCAGGGTCGTTATCTGTTTGTTAATCGGGCCTATTGCGAGATTACCGGAGAGTCGGCACCAGAGCTGTTGGGTTCTTTCTTCCAAGTCGAGGGTGAGGGTGTTGACGGTCTGCCGAAGAACATTTTTGCACTGGTTGCCGAACAGGGTCGTTGGCAAGATGTGGTTTCTTATCAGAAGATAGGAAAAAAACCGGTTGAAGTTAGTCAGAATTTTTCCGAAATTCATCGGGTTGCTCGTAAGGTTGGCTACATCAGCAACCTTCATGATATCAGTGAGGAGCGGCGGCTGAATCGGGAGGTTAAAGTATACAGCGAGTTTCTGCATAAAGAGGTTGATCGGCAAACCAAGGTTATCCTGCAGTCTCAAAAGATGGAGACTGTCGGTATCCTGGCGGCCGGCTTTGCCCACGATTTCAATAATCTTCTCGCCAGTATGCATGGCAATATTGAATTGCTGGAGATGATGCTGGAAAAAGCCCCGCAAAAAGCCGGCCGCTATATCAAAAGAATTCGGCAGATTTCGATTCAGGCTGCTGAACTGACCCGGCAGATATTGCTCTTTTCCCGTCGGGATATAGGGGTTACAGAGGCCGTGGCTGTAGCCGATCTGGTTGAATCGGTTTTGGTGCTCGTGCCTCCTTCTTTGCCGGCGCAGATATCCTTTGACTGTCTTGAGGACAGTTGCGACCTCAAGCTTGAAGTTGATAGGGCTGCAATTGTGCAAACTATATTAAATCTGGTTTTGAATGCCGGCGAGGCTTTTGCCGAAGATCAGGAGAATGCGCAAATCAAGATCATTTCCAAAGCTAAATTTGTCGATCGTTATCTTGCTGAGCGCCTCAATCTTGCTCCCGGCAACTGGTATTGTGAGATTACCGTGTCGGATAACGGCAGCGGTATTCCTTCGGCCATGATGGGGAAGATTTTTGATCCATTTTTCAGTACCAAGGAGTGGTCGAACAAAAAAGGTACGGGGCTGAGCTTGGCTATTGCCTATCGGACTATTGCTAATCATAGTGGTGTTATTACGGTTAATTCAGAACTTGGTGTCGGAAGTTCTTTTATTGTCTATCTGCCGGCAGCCATTAATCCCGGCAAGTCTTTGCCGTCTGTTCCTGAGCGGGAATATTCGCATGATCTCAATGCCCGGAAGATTTTGGTTGTTGAGGATGAAGAGCCTTTACGTGAAAGTCTGAAGGTTCTGCTTGAACTGCATGGCGCCCGGGTTGAGTCGGTGGCCAATGGTAAAGAGGCATTGGAGCGTCTGGAAGCGGTTTCAGTTGATTTGATCGTGCTTGATCTGGTGATGCCGGAGATGGGGGGGGAGGAGTTTTTGTCCGAGATGCAGATCCGGGAAATCAAAATCCCGGTTTTGGTTATGACTGGTACCCTCAATGAGGGTTTTCGTGTCAGTAGACTTTTCCCCGTAGTCCTGGAAGTGGTGGAGAAACCTTTTTCCCAGAAACAACTTCTCCATCTTTGTAGCCAGATGTTGTCGTGAGAATTTCAAACCGTAAGCAGAGTATCAATTGCTTTGATGACCTCAATCTCCGACAACTCATCCATGCAGGCCCGGGTTTGGTTGGGGCATTGCCGGCTGCCGTGGCGGGCGCAGGGCCGGCAGTCGAGATTTTTTTTCTCAACAATAACAGCCTGGTTCTGCCAGGGGCCGAAACCGAATTCAGGAACTGTAGCGCAAAAGATCGCCACCGTCGGTATCTTGCAGGCGGAGGCCATGTGTAGAGCCATGCTGTCGTTGCAGACCATTAGACGGGCGTGCTTGGTTAAATAGAGAGCGCTTTCAAGATCTCCGCGGCCAGCCAGATTGATGACCTCCAGGTTGCCGGCGACCTCTTGACAGACTTCGACCTCTTCGTTACTTCCCAGCAAAACTACGTGCCAGCCTTTTTTTAGTAAATGTTTGGCGACCTCGTGATAACCTGTGGCTGACCATCTCTTGGTCTCCCAGGCACTGCCGGGTACCATAAGGACATAGCTGCCCGGAGTTGGCAGTTGGGCTTGCAGGATCGGTGACAAGTCTTCTTTTCTGGGGGCAAAAAGGCGTAGTTGATCGGGTAAATTGGTTTTTTTTGAGTCATTTCTAAGTAGAGCTAAGTTACGTAAGACGTCATGCAAAGTTTGGGGTCTTGGTCTGGTTTCACTATAGAGGAAAGCCAGCTTGGCTATATTGAAACCTATTCTCTCAGGGATTCGGCTTAAGGCTAAGAGTAGGCTGGTGCGGGCTGAACGGTGCAGAGAATAGGCCAGATCGAAATTCATTTTGCGCAACTTATGGGCCTGACGCAAAAGACCTTTTATGCCTCTCTCCGGGCCTCGCTTAGCAAAGGGTATAACTCCTTCAAGAAGGGGATCGCGTTTGACCAGGGAGGCAGCCAGTGGGGTGGTCATCATCCAGAGTTTGGCGTCAGGGTACAGCTTTTTCAGGGCTGCAATCAGCGGGGTTGACAGGATGGTATCTCCTAAAAAACTGGTTTGTACAAGGAGTATCTTCATCGCGGCCCCCGGCGTTTATATTCGCGATAAAAAGCCTGAGCCCGACTTTCTACTCGGCGCCATAGGTCGGTTTCGAGTTTGAGAGATTCACGCCAGGGGCGTTGGCTGTAGGCGGAGATAAACCGTAAACGGTCTCTTAAAGTCAGGCCAATTTCAAAGCTTGAAAAATGCAAGGCAGCCAGATCTTTGACCTGCCAGCGACGGGGCAGTTTTTTTCGTTGGCGGACGCGGTGGAGGTCAATCAAATGCAAGGTCAGGTTTTTCGGGTTTGGGTTTTTGCCATCTTTAAGGTCGAGAAGGAAGTGGCAGATGTAGAGGTCGCAGTGGTTGAGACCTGAACGGTGCAGGGATCCCGTTATCTCTGCCACCCGTCGAATAAGAGCCCGCTTTAAGGCTGGTGGCGGGGGCTCTGCGACCCAGTTGCAGCAGTAATCTTCCAGGCTTTCAGTGTTCTTCAGGTCTTTTGTGATAATGAATGATTGTTTGTTGACCGGATTATTTCCCCGACGGCCATAGGCGACCAGAGGGGTGGTAGGAATTTTGAGTTTCTCGAGAAGCTTTATCGCTTGCCACTCATTTTCAGCTCCGCTGATCGGCCACTTGAACCGAAAAAGACTTTTTAAAAAGCGCCGCCAGCCGAGTCCGTGGTGCAGCTTTGCGAAGTAGCTTTGACCATCGATTATAAATTGCAGGGTCCGCCGCCCATCCTTATGGCGGTAAATAGTGCCGTCAAGGGCGAAGAGCTTTGCAAAAGGTTCATTTTTGAGCCATCCCTGACGCCAGTTATCGGGTATTTCAAGAATTTCTGAAGGTGTCTGTTTACTCATGGAAGGTTCGTTGTTTAAGTAAAGATCAAAATATTTATCCGCAGATTACGCGGATTAAGGTTTTCTCTGCGTCCATCAGCGCACTGCCAGCACTTCCGTTGGTCGCAATCTGCGGATAAATTAATAGATGTTTATTGCAATTTGATTATTTCGGTTCTTCAGGCTTAGTTAAAAAAGGCGGACAGATCATATGAGCTCATCTTTAATAACATAAATTTTGAGTGATATGGTAACAAAATATCTCATGCTTGATAAAGCAATCAGTTGAAATAGCCGTTCCCATATGATAGAACATCTACTAAAAATAATCAGGATATTGCCTGGTAGAAAATATCTTTTAACATTGAATTTTTGAAGAATAGTTTAAGGAAAGCTAATGACTGAAGAAATAAGGGTGCGATTTGCGCCGAGCCCGACCGGTTATCTCCATATTGGTGGGGCGCGAACGGCAATTTTGAACTGGCTGTATGCCCGCCAACACAACGGCAAACTAATTCTGCGGATAGAGGATACTGATACTGAACGCTCAACCAGCGAGATGATTCAAGGGATCTTGGATGGTTTGAAATGGCTCGGAATTGAGTGGGACGAAGGCCCCTATTACCAATCCGATTTTATTAAGGACCATATCGCCGCGGCCGAGAACCTGTTGGCTTCTGGTCACGCCTATAAATGTTTCTGTTCAAAAGAGGAGCTTGAGGAGAAACGGGAGAAGGCACGAGCCCTGAAAGAGGATTTTCGTTATGATCGCAGCTGTCGTGGTTTGAGTGAAACTGAAGTGGCTGAACGGGAAGCTGTCGGTCAACCTTATGTTATTCGCCTGAAAGTTCCGGAGGGCGATGGGGCGGTTGTTTTCGAAGATGCGGTATATGGTTCAATCACGAAACGCTATCAGGATATTGAGGATTTCGTCATTGTTCGGGCCAACGGTCAACCCCTATATCTGCTCTCCAATGTTGTTGATGATGCCCGCGATCGAATCAGTCATGTGATTCGTGGGCAAGATGGTCTCGGCAATACCCCGAAACAGATTCTGCTCTACCAGGCTTTAGGGGAAAAACTGCCGGTGTTTGTCCATATGAGTCTGACCTTAGACCCCAAAAGGGCTAAGATTTCGAAACGTACCCATGGTGAACTGGTCGCTATCCATTTTTATCGGGAACATGGTTTTCTGCCTTGGGCGTTGGTTAATTTTCTCGTTCTTCTGGGCTGGTCAAACCCTGAGTCCAAAGAGATTTTTTCATATGACGAGCTTCTTGAGGTTTTCTCTTTTGCTGGAATGAATCGGGCCAATTCGGTCTTTAATGTCAATAAAAACGACCCCAAATTTATCACCGATCCCAAAGCTATCAATATGAACTCCCACTATCTTAAAACTATGCCGCTGGCTGAGCTTGAGCCCTATGTGCGGGCCGAACTTGAAAAGGTCGGTCTGTGGCAAACGTCTTATGCTGATGAGAAACGGGAGTGGTTCCTTAGTACGGTTGATCTTATTCGAGCCCGCTATCATCTGTTGACCGATTTTGCAACTCTTGGGAGACCCTACTTTAATGATGATGTTAAGGTTGTCGTAGAGGATAAGGCGCGGCGTAAAAATCTCGAAAAATTTCCCGGTTTACGTGAATGGTTGCCGCAGCTGGCTGATCGTCTTGAGAATTCCGTTGACTTTAGTGAGGCGGTGATTGAAGAGCTGATGCGGGCCTTTGCCGATGAGGTGGGGGTTAAGCCTGGGGTTATTATCAACGGTGTTAGAACCGTAATCACCGGTCAGTTGGCTGGTCCCGGCCTCTTTGAGATCGTTACGGCAATTGGTCGAGAACGGGTGGTCGCCCGTTTGCGCCATACACCGCAACTTTTTTAAGAGTGAGTGGTCTTATAGAGAGTGGTCTTATAGAGATTGCCGATGAGGGCATTTTCAGTGAGAGTTCAAGTCACGGTGGGGAAAATATGCTTTATGGGTAGATCTGGTGCCTGGTCCCTGATTTACCCATAAAGTTTTTTGGCTCCCAGATAACGTTCCCCTTCGCTGTAGATGCAGCCACAATATTGCTGACGATACATCCCTTTCTCCTTTGATAGCTCGATTCCTTCACGCCATCCTTCACGAAAGTCTTCGTAATGGAACTTTACTCCGTAGCGGCGGCCCAGTTCCCGGCCCAGTTCACATATCCTTTCATGCTGTTGGAACTTGCTGTAGAGGAGCGTGGAGGTAAAGGCTTCGAATTTGCCTTTGTGGGCGATGCGGGCCGCTTTTTCAAGGCGATCATGGTAGCAGAAGAGACAGCGCTGTTCTTCACGAAAGGCCGCATTCTTCAAAAATTTGACGAGTTCATAACGCTCATCAATAATTAGCGGCAACTCCTCTTCCTGAGCCCATGTGGTCAGGGTGTCGCGGCGTTTCTGCCATTCTGTGTAAGGGTGGATATGGTTGTAGTAAAAGGCTCTTAGCTGGTGTCCTTGGCGGCGTAGTTGCATGACCGGATAGATGGCGCAGGGGCCGCAGCAGCAGTGCAGGAGAATCTTCATGGTGGTCCGACTGGCTTTCTTTGTTTAAATTGAGTGTTTGTTGGAGCAGGTCTCAAGTTGATCTATTTTATGCTCTATACGTTAAACCGGTCGACTGTCAAGTCTGATAGCTGTAGTTTAATATTTCGATCAGATTAAAATCAGGTTGACAGACGATATCTTTTCCATTATTTAGTGAGCCCTTCAGAAAACGATGTTAATCAGTATTGTAAAATGTGGAACTGAAATTACAAAGTAAAATATTCAGGTGCGAGCCCGCCTACCCCAAGGGCACTTCATCGCTTTGCTCAGGGCGCGAAACCTGAGGAATGAGGCGTACATTAAGTACTCCGCAATGACGAAGGTTGAAGGGGAACGAGGCAGATGGACGTTTATACGTTGTAATTTTTTATGGTGGGTGTAGCTCAGTTGGTTAGAGCGCAGGATTGTGGCTCCTGAGGCCGAGGGTTCGACCCCCTCTACTCACCCCATAAATTAAAAACCCGAAGTGGAACCGCTATTTTAAACGGTTTCACTTCGGGTTTTTTTGTCTTATCATTCCACGGCATGCCCTACATGGGGACAAAGTTGTTGGTTTGCCATGCCTCGCGACGGTTGCCTGGATTTGACTTTCATTACCCGGTCTGCTAGGGTCGGTGGCTGATTTTTTTGGTTGTGATATTATGATTGTCATCACTTTTGTGGAGTGTGAATGAAGATCGTTATTTCCGGTTCCGGTGAAGTCGGGTTCCATCTGGCCGAGCAGCTGGCGACCAGTCATCAGGATGTAGTTCTGATTGAAAAAGATCCGCTCAGGGCAAAGTTTGTGGCCGACCATCTTGACTGTATGGTGGTTCAAGGCGAGGGCAGCAACCCGGAGATTCTGGCTGAGGCCGGGATTGATGGAGCCGATACCTTTATCGCTGTTTCCAATCTTGATGAGGTCAATATCGTCTCCTGTCTGGTCGTTGCCAACGAGTTCAAGGTTAAGACCAAAATCGCCAGGGTCCGTAGTATTCAATACCGGCGCAGCGGTATTTTGAACAATTCGCTGCTCGGGATTGACTATGTCGTCAATCCCGAGATCGAGGCGGCTCGAGCGATTATGAATATCGTTGTCCATGGGGCTACCGGCGAGGTGTTGGTTTTTGAGGGTACCGATATTCAGTTGCGAAATATCTTTGTTGATGCAACCTCTCCTTTTCGCGATAAGAGCCTGCGTGAGATTCGTCGCGATATCCGCTATAATTTTATCATCGCCGGAATCAGCCGTGATGATGAGGTGATTATCCCTTATGGAGATACCAGAATTTCTGAGGGGGATCGGATCTATATTGTTTCAAGTCATCGCAATATGGAGAGAATCTTTGCAAGTGCCGGCCGTTTCCGTCATAAGCTGCATAATGTCGTTGTCGTCGGTGGTGGAAAAATAGGCTGTTATGTCAGCGAATTTTTGCTCGCCACCGGACGTAGTGTCAAAATTGTCGAAAAGGATTATAAACACTGCAAATATTTGGCAGAACGTTTTCCCGACGCTCTAGTTATCCACGAGGATATTTCTGATGAAAAGCTCTTTGAGGATGAACAGTTGCACACCTCCGATCTGATGGTTACGACAACCCCGGATGAAGCCCTCAATATGCTGACCGCAATCTATGCAAAAAGTCTTGGAATAAAGCGGGTTGTTCCGGTTGTTAATAAATCAAATTACTTGAATATTGCTGACAAGCTCGGTATCGACGCGACCGTCAGTCCGAAAGCGAGTTCGGTCAGCGCCATCCTTAAATATGTGCGGCGTGGCAATATCAAACGAGTCCATTCGATCTTTGACGGTAAGGCCGAGGCGATTGAGTTTACCGTCAACCCCTCCAGCCGGATTGATGGTAAAATGGTCAAAGAGCTGCGACTGCCGACCGGCTCTCTGGTCGTTGCCGTTAATCGTCCAGATGGATCAAACAGCAAGAATTTTGTTCCCAACGGTGAATTTGTTATTCAGGCGGGCGATAATGTGGTTACCTTTGCCAAAGCTGAACAGGTTGATTCATTAGAAGAGCTTTTTCTGCATTAGAAAGCCACGACATTAAACGGACTGCATGAATCCTAAAATTGTTTTACGGATTATTTCCTATCTTCTCTTGATTGTCTGTGGCTTTATGCTGACGGCAGTTGCCGTGGCCCTCTATTTTCGGGAATTTGGGGTCTCCAAAGCTTTCATTGAGCCGGTTGCGGTGGTGGCGCTGATTGCCGGAATCTTTCTTTTTGCGACCAGCAATTCCAGGCGCAGTCAGCCCTCTTTCAAGGACGGTTTTCTCTTTGTCGTCGGCGGTTGGGGCATGGCCGCTCTGCTTGGGGCCCTGCCTTTTTATCTCTCCGGGACGATTCCCTCTTTTTGTGATGCCTATTTTGAGGCTATCTCCGGTTTTACGACAACCGGGGCCTCGATTTTGACCGATATTCAAAGTCTGCCCCGGGCCATTCTCTACTGGCGTTCATTAACTCACTGGTTGGGTGGTATGGGAATCGTGGTTCTGACGGTCGCAATTTTGCCGTTGCTAGGTGTCGGTGGTTTGCAGTTGGTTAAGGCCGAGGCCCCGGGGCCGACGGTTGATAAAATTACTCCGCGTATTGCTGAGACGGCCAAGTATCTCTGGTACATCTATCTCGCTATGACCGTCATCGAAACCCTGCTATTGATGGGTGGCGGTATGGTTTTTCTCGATGCTTTGACGCATACTTTCGGGACCGTTGCCACGGGTGGATTTTCGACAATGAATGCCAGTGTGGCCCACTTTGATTCGGCCTATATCGACTGGGTGATCACCTTTTTCATGGTTGCGGCCGGGATGAACTTTGTTCTCCATTTCCGTCTTTTGACTGGCAATGTTCAAACGCTTTTTACAAATACCGAGCTTAAAGCCTACCTTCTAATTTTTGTCTCTGCGACCTTAATGGTTGCTTATAAGCTTCATCTTGAAGTTTATAAGGGTTTTGCCGAGGCCCTGCGCTACGCCGCCTTCCAGGTCGCCTCAATCTTGACGACTACTGGTTATGCGACAGCCGACTATGAGAAGTGGCCCTATATGGCTCAGGCGGTTCTTTTTCTGTTGATGTTTGTCGGCGGCTGTTCGGGTTCGACCGGAGGGGGGATTAAGGTGATTCGGATCGTTACCCTGTTCAAACAGGCGGTTAATGAGATGAAATATCTGATTCACCCTAAAGCGGTTTTCCCTTTGCGTTTTTCCGGTCATGTAGTGCGCAAAAATATTGTCTATGCCATCTCCGGGTTTTTCTTTCTTTATATTACAATTTTGCTGCTGGTCACCTTTGTTGTCAGCCTCGCCGGGGTTGATCTCTTAAGTGCCGTATCTACGGCTTTAGCGACCGTCGGTAATATCGGCCCCGGTTTCGGGGTTATCGGGCCAACCGACAACTATGCTCACTTCCCGGACTTTGTCAAATGGGTCTTAAGCTTTGCCATGATGGCCGGCCGCCTTGAGCTTTATACCGTCTTAGTTCTTTTTACTCCGATGTTCTGGCGGCGTTAGCGAAAAATTGATTGTAACACGAAAAAAAAGGGGGGCTCTCTCGATTCATTGTCGAGAGAGCCCCCCTTTTTAGCTTTTACTGTTGGCCGAAAACTGGAAACGGTTTTAACGCCAGTGACCGGTAATCCAGGTATCATTTGGCTTGCAGGTTATGATCTATTTCTTTTCCTCTTTACTTTTTTCACGATAGGCCGAGGTGATTAAAACCGGCTCAACCGGGACGTCCCGATAGTGGTCTTTAGTGGTGGTTTTGACGGCTGCCATCTTGTCAATAAGGCTGACTCCTTTGACAACTTTGGCAAAGACTGCGTAGCCGAAATCTCGACTACCGTGGTCGAGATTGCTGTTGTTTTTCAGATTAATAAAGAACTGGCTGGTTGCACTGTTGATCTGTGATGTGCGGGCCATTGAGAGGGTAGCTCTTAAGTTGCGCAGGCCGTTATCAGCTTCGTTTTTGATTGGATCATTATTCTTCTTTTTTCCCATGTTGGCGTCAAAACCGCCGCCTTGAAGGACAAAGCCCGGGATTATGCGATGAAAAATGGTGCCATCGTAAAACCCGGCATCAACATAATCAAGAAAATTTTTCACAGTAATTGGAGCCTTTTCAGGGTAGAGCTCAATTACCATGGTTCCCATGCTGGTCTCCATAACCACCCGGGGATTGTCGGCTGTAGCCTCAGAAACCGTCGGCAGCCCGGTTGAAAATGCCATAAAAAGCCCACCCAATAATAAAATCTTAATTGTCAACATCAACTTTCTCCTTAAAGTTTTTTAGTAACTTCTTCAGGTGTTGTTTCCAAATTGTTTCGATGCGGGGACATACCTCCAGACCGGGCTTTAGCCCATGGCGGGCTGAGCTGTGTCCCCCTCGAAGTAGGCGAAGCGATGTTCGCCGCTATCCGTTGCAACTTAACTCCTGCATAACAAGTTAAAAACATCTTCATTCATCAATCCATTTTTGGAGGGCGGCAATAATCTTGCCGGCCTGTTCCCGGTTCGAGATGTTGAATTTCGACTGTGGCATATAGTTGCCCTTTACCTTGCGGTAGCGGCGAATTGTATAGAGATCCTTGCCGAAATCCTCTATTTTTTTATCCCACTGTTGATAGCGAAAGACAATTGTCGTCCAAGCGCCTCGGGTGAGAATTTCCTTGTCAAGTTCTTTGACGATGAGCTGGCCATCCTCTTCATAGTTAAGGGTTATCTCGTCAATTGTTTCCGCCATCGATTTTCTCCTGTTATTTGTCTTGCTTTCGGGTTAATGCGACAGCCAGCCGTCGCTTTTATTACATCTTCTTATCGAAGCATTTCTGTTTTTTGCCAAAAAATAATCTGTTTTGGTGAACTTACTATTACCCACTGTTTTACAGCAGATTACTGGCCAGTTCTGCCAATTCCGAGCGTTCCCCTTTTTCAAGGTTGATATGGGCGTAGAGTTTTTCTCCCTGCATTTTGGCGATGATGTGGCTCAAACCGTTGGAGTGGCTGTCAAGATATGGGTGATCGATTTGAAAGATGTCGCCGGTAAAGACGATCTTGGTATTTTCGCCGGCCCGGGTGACGATCGTCTTGACCTCGTGTGGGGTCAGGTTCTGGGCTTCATCAACAATAAAGAAGATTTTTACCAGGCTGCGGCCACGAATGTAGGAGAGGGCCGAGATGACCAGTTTTCCATCCTCTAAAAGATCCCGAAAATGGGGTGCATTCTTACTCTCCCGGCTATGTGACTGGATAACCCCGAGATTATCAAAAAGGGGTTGCGTGTAGGGTGATATCTTGGAGCTGATATCGCCGGGCAGATAGCCGATATCTTTGTTGCTTAAAGGGACAATCGGGCGGGCCAGATAGATCTGGCGGTAGAGGTTACGTTGTTCAAGGCCGGCGGCCAAGGCGAGTAGGGTCTTGCCGGTTCCGGCTTTGCCGGAGATCGTTACCAGGGCGATATTGGGATTGAGCAAGGCATCTAAAGCAAAGATCTGTTCGGCATTGCGCGGGACGATTCCTGAGACCGCTCTTTTTTCGACCTTGCTGATTAATTTCTGATGGCCGTTATAGGTGGCCAGGGCTGATTTGTTGGTGGAGCGCAAAATCATGTATTCGTTGGGTTGCAGGGGCTCATTTAAGGGGATTTCGGCAAGGCTGATATCTCCTTCGTCAGAGTAGATCTTGTCAATGAGTTCATCGGCAACTTCTTCGATTTCCCGGGTGCCGGTGTAGAGGGTTTTGAGATCCTTGATATGGTCACTGGTGTAATCTTCGGCCAGCAGGCCAACCGCTTTGGCCTTCATGCGCAGGTTGACATCCTTGGTCACCAGGACGACCTTCAGATTTTTGTTCTGCTGGGTGATGATATAGGCGAGATTGAGAATGTGGTGATCCTTCTTGAGGGGGCTGAAGCTCGCTTTAATTTCGGGAGCCATCTCTTCATCAAGACGGATACTGATTTTACCAAGGCCGGGGCCAATCTTGATTCCACTGTTAAAGATGGCGTCTCCGCAAAGTTCATCCAAGGTCCGGACAAACTTGCGGGCATGATAGTTGATGATCTCGTTGCCGCGTTTGAAATTATCGAGTTCTTCGAGTACTGTAATTGGAATAATTATATCATTGTCAGCAAAATGGCGTAGCGAATCACTGTCATGCAGGATAACATTGGTGTCAAGAACGAATATTTTTTTGTCTTGAGATTTGGTTTCCGCCATTATCACTCCTTTAAGAAAGTAGAGATTTTAAGGAAATTATAACTCTAAACTCTGAACTTTGAACCGGATCCATCATCGTTTACGGCCTCTGATAAGGCCGTAAAAAGCGCCGACCACCCCACCGGTAAGGTGGGCGAATTGAGAAATATTATCTTTCCCCAGTGAGCCGTATAACTCGTTACCGAGATAGAGGATGGCTACCAGGATCAGGGTCAGAGGGATTTCACCGGCACGAATATTGGCACAGGAACTCAAAAGAATCAGCATGAAAACGATGCCGCTGGCCCCGAGCAGGCCGGTGTTGAAAAAGAGGGCGTTGAGCAGGGCTGTGAGCAGGGCGGTTACCAGGATCATCTCTAACATCAGACCGGAACCGAATTTCTCCTCATTGATCGGGCCGATCAGTAGCAGCAGGGAGAGGTTGGCACTTAAATGAGAGAAACTGCCATGTCCGAAAATGTAGGAAAAAAACTGAACATAGTGGAGTGGTGATGAACCGTGTAGGCCCGGATATGCGGTAAAAAAGGTTTGTGTGGTCGCGCCATTGGTAAGTTGGTGGGCCCCCATAGCGGCACAGCACAGGAGCGCCAGGGTCAGGGTGACCGGGGCATTATAACGAATTTTCATGACTGCTAAAATAGGGGCTGGAGCAAACCTTGTCAAGAGGATTTTCCCCACTTCCGGATTTTATTCTTAAGGAACCGACCCCCTTTTGTCCGGATCCTTAAGGAGACTTGCTTGACGATCTCTTCTTTTTGGGTGTAAGGATGGTTTTCCAGGTGATTGATATGAACTGCTTACGACAGGAGAGTTAATGAACAGTGAAAGGGTAGTAAACTTTGCCGCACATTGTCCGAATGGCCAGCGCATGGAGCTTGATTTTCTTTTGCAAGAGTTACTGCACGATGGTCTGATCGGGGCTGATGACGCTGAGCGTTGTCGTCGTTCGGCCCAGATCAAGCGCCGCACACCTCTCCAACCTCTGGTTTTTATCGGAGCAATGAAAATTGAGGATCGGCGTTCGCCGGGAGGGGTAATTTCACTCGAATCTCTAACCTCTTGGGTGGCCGCCAAATCGGGTTTGCCATACCAGCAGATTGACCCCTTAAAACTTGAGGTTCACGCCATTACCGGCCTCAACCTTCCTATGGCCTATCTCGAACGCTTCAATATCCTGCCGGTCAGGGTGACAATCGATCGGGTGGTAATGGCGACGTCTGAACCATTTGTTGATGAATGGGTCAAGGAGCTCAGTCAAGTCTTAAAGAAAAAGATTGAGCGGGTGATTGTCAATCCTGTTGATATCCAGCGTTACCGGCGGGAGTTTTTCGCCCTGGCCGAATCGGTCAAGGGCGCCAGCGACGGCCGGGTCGGCGTTTCGCAGATCTCCGATTTTGAGCAGTTGGTTACCTTGGGCCGGGCTGGCCGGCTCGATGCCAGTGACCAGCATATTGTTCACATTGTTGATTGGTTGTTGCAGTATGCATTTGATCAGCGAGCCAGTGATATTCATCTCGAACCTCGGCGCGAGAGCGCCAATATTCGCTTCCGTATCGATGGTGTTCTTCACCATATCTACCAGGTGCCGCAGAATGTGATGAATGCGGTGACCAGTCGCATAAAAGTCTTGGGCCGTATGGATGTCGCCGAAAAACGCCGTCCTCAGGATGGCCGCTTAAAGACTGTCACCCCGAATGGTGATGAGGTTGAACTGCGTCTTTCGACCATGCCGACCACCTTTGGTGAAAAGCTGGTGATGCGAATCTTTGACCCCGAAGCTTTGAAGAAATCTTTTCAGGAGCTTGGTTTTAGCGATGAAGAGTTAAAAACCTGGCGGGGTATGGTCGAGCGGCCGCACGGTATTATTCTGGTTACCGGTCCGACCGGTTCAGGGAAAACCACAACCCTATACTCCACACTAAAACATCTTGCTCGTCCCGAACTCAACGTCTGTACGGTTGAGGATCCGATTGAGATCGTCGACCCCAAACTTAACCAGATGCAGGTTCAGCCTGCCATCGATGTCACCTTTGCCAGCGGTGTCCGCACCCTTTTGCGTCAGGATCCCGATATCATCATGGTTGGTGAGATCCGAGATCTTGAAACTGCCGAGATCGCGGTTCAGGCCTCCCTGACCGGTCATCTCGTGCTCTCTACCTTGCATACCAATGATTCCGCTACTGCCGTTACTCGCCTGCTTGACCTCGGGGTATCAGATTTCTTGATTCAGGCGACCCTGCTCGGGGTTACGGCCCAGCGCCTGGTTCGTACTCTATGTCCCTTCTGCAAAAAACTTGGTCCCGTAGAGGAGCGCAGCTGGCAGCTTTTGACGGCACCCTGGAAGATCAAGCAGCCGGAAAATATATACCAGCCCGTCGGTTGTCCCGAATGTCGTCGTACTGGCTATCTTGGCCGCAGCGCTATCTTTGAGATTATGCTGGTTACCCCCGGGCTCTCCGAACTGATCAACTCATCCATAAACCTCGAAGCCCTGCGCCGGCAGTCGATCAATGACGGTATGCGTCCCTTGCGCCTGAGCGGCGCCAACGCCGTGGTTGCCGGTCTTACCACCCCCGAGGAGATCTTTAAGGTCGCGCCGCCGCCGCGCAACCTCGAGAACATGTAAGAATTAATTTCCGACAGCAAAATAATAATCATAGAATCTTGCGACATCTGTTAGGTCTCGGCATAAAATTGAGGGGTAATATTTCTCTGGACATAGATAGATCTCTGGCATATATATGGAAAACCGTTTTTTGGGTATGGATTTATTAAGTTTTCTAACTGAATCAGAAGGAGGAAAGAATGTCTGAAACCAAAAATCTGCTGTTAATTGTCAGTACCACCGAACCCGCCAACCAATATGCCTGCTATGTGGTTGCATTTATGGCGAAAAAGTTGGGCAATGTGCCAAACGTTACCATATTCTATGGACCAAACGCCGTCAGTATGGTCAAAAAAGGTGAGTTGGCTAAACTTGCCATCCCTCAGGAGGTCAAGGAGTTGATTGCTGGTCAGTTGGAGGGGCTTGCGGCGGCCGATCTGCCTGATAATCTGGAACAGATGGCTCGTTTTCAGAAAGATCAGCTGGGGGTTACGATTACTTCTTGTGCAACCTTCCATGTTATGGGAGGTTTTGCCGAATCTGTGGATGATACTTCAAACATTGAAGATTTCATTGTTCCGGCCAAGCTGCCTGATGCTTGGGGAGCTATCGACGGGGCGGAAAAAGTCTTGTATTTTTAAAGGTGTTCATCCGGAAATTGTCGTTTTCGTCGGTTTCTCTTTAACTTTAAAAGTGAAGAGAGGCGGGGCCGGGAATGGAGTTATGAGTATAGCTTTTCCTGTCAATATTTTTCTTATATTTGTTACTCTGGCCGGCTGTGCCTCGGCTACTGTTTCCAGTGGCAAGTATAGTCTCTCGCCCTGTCCCTCTTCACCCAAAATAGAGATGTATTCATGTTTTTGCCTGAATTTGTTTGAATTCAGAGAGAGGTTGTAAACTGTGATAAAACCGATCGGGGTTATCTGTTCACCCTTTAAAGAGCTTGATAAGATGCCGATTCAGCCTAAAAGTGCGGTTGGGGAGTTAGGCAAAGTAGTAATCGATGATGAGTACGCCGCCGGTCTTCAGGATCTTGAAGGTTTCAGCCATATCTATCTGATCTACAAATTCCATCAATGTCGTAAAACGAAGTTAAAAGTAATTCCTTTTATGGACGTGGTCGAAAGGGGTGTCTTTGCCACCCGGGCTCCGGTCAGGCCCAACCATATCGGTTTGTCAATTGTAAAATTGCAGGAAGTCAGAGGCAATACTCTGGTTATTGAAGGGGTTGATGTTCTGGATGGCACGCCGCTGCTCGATGTCAAGCCTTATGTGGCAAAATTTGATCAGGTAGGGTTATCCCGAGATGGCTGGGTCAAAGCCGGAGAGGAGGAGATTGTTGAAAAAAGATCTGATTCCCGGTTCCGGTAGGATTTAAAGTATAATCTTTATTTCTCTGATTCAGGGCAGGGTTTTTTTGAAGGTTTTAAAAATTGTAGCGCAGGCCGGCATAGGCATTACTGTTTTCTTCGAACTGGCCGAAAAAAGTGGCGTCGGATTGGCCGTAGAAAAGATTGGCGCCACCGACTAAGAGCCAGTTGTCGGTCAGCTTATAGCTGATCTGAGGCCTTAAGTGAGCATCATTGTCACTGGGTGAATAGTAGGCAAAGAGGGAAAGTTTGAGGTTCTGGCGCAGCAGGAGTTTGGTCAGGCGCAGGGTCAGTAGGTGGCGATATTCATCTTTTGTCTCACTTTGCGGCGGCAGGTTGCGGCTGTAGCGATCGTAATCCTCCATGTATTCCAAATAGTATTGAAATCCACCGGTCAGATTAGTGGCCAGTTCATGTTCATAGCCGGCCAGCAGGCGCGGGTAATTGACCCGCCCGTCGTTTTTCATCCCCTCCGGGGTTTTCCAGTAGCCATCATAAAAGTATAACGCCGCTTCCGTGCCGCTCCAGTTGCGGTAGAGTCGCAGGGCGATCTCATCTTCTGTGAACCAGTTTTGGCGTTCGCCGCCGCTATGATTGTCAACCGTATCGGTAAAAAGATCACCCTTGATTTTAAAGAGAATCCATTCTTGGTCGCCGTTGATTTCAAGTTGTAGGCGGCCTTCAGCCATTGATGTAGATTGTTCAGCGATGGGCATTAGGAAAATCGGTATCATCGAGCTCATGATATGGAGAGTGTTGCCGCTGCCGATCAAGAGTCCCATCGTGCAGAGAACCGAAACCATGGCGATGATCATTGGCGCGAGAATCAATTTCAACTGGCGAAAGAAGAAGAGCATCAGCAAAAAGATGAGGAGCATGGCGACCGGGGCCGAGATCGCCATTTGGATGAACATCTCGACCCCGGAGCTATCAGGTTGCGTTTGATAACGCCGATTTGTTGTTCGGGGGTTGTGGGGTCAGGCCAGGAGAAGGGTGACAATCAACATGGTTACAGTCACCAGCCGGGGAAGGGGGCTTTCTACCGCTTATCGATCGATTACTCCGGTTGGTATTGTGGACTGGAAGGTTGTGTTTGGCGGGGTATTGAAGAACGTGGGCAAAATATCGAAATATATAAGTTGCGCTTATTAAAATGGGGTTGCTCTAATCCCGTTTTTGGAGGGCTTTAAGAGTTTGGTCGTAACCGGTCATCTCCAGGTAGCCGTGGCCGCTGAGTTTTATTTTTTCAGCGCCAGAGCCCTCGACTTTTACCGCTCCTTCCCAGTAGTTTGCCAGGGCCGTATTTGCGGTATTCATCTCCTGGTTTAAAATTAAAGGTGATATAGTAAACCTCATTGGGCTTGGTTTTTTTAGTTCAATCTCCCAGTTTATCGGGTAGTCGGCTCCGCTCTTCGGACTCTTCCAGGTTTTGCCGGGAACAAGTTTAAAATCCTGGTTAGTGAGATGTTGGGAGCTTCCGTCGGAAAAGATCCAGGTGCCGCTTGAGGATCGATCCTGGCCGCCATTTTTAAGGCGCATGCGGTAGAGCATCAGGGCTTGGCCATTGTCAAAATGGAGGGCGAACCAGTCCCATCCGGCCTGTTCCTCGCCCAGCTGGTTAGTCGCGAATTCATGATCGAGCCAACTTAGGCCATTGACCGTAAGTCTTTCTCCCGACAATTCCAGAATCCCTTTAGCCGCCAGTCGGGGCCAGGAGTAGTAGTAAGAAGCTTGACCCACTTCAGGCCCCTTGGTGCTCAGTCCCCTGTTGCCGTTGAGGATTGGAGGATAGGTGGGTTGGAGCTCTAAAGTTAGTTTGTAGTCTGGAGTCTTGGCCGTTAATTCGATGATCTGTTTTTTTTCATTTAAGGCGATCCGGCTACCCTTAAGCCAGGTTTCCATGTTGTTTTCCCGGGCTCCGGCCAGACCCGGCCCGGCCCGGCTGATATCCTGATGTGATACGAAACGCTGGTTTTTGATATCACTCAAACCACAGTGTAGAATGAAGAGGTTGTGTACCTGCCAGGGGCTTTCAGGAGTAGGTCTTTCGGGAGGGTTCTCCTTGATGCCGTGGCGGAAAATGGTAAACTGAAAACCGAAATTGCGACCTTCATCGCTACTCAACTGGCCGGTTACATACCACCATTCGGTTTTAAATTGAGGATGGCTACCATGATCTTGAGGAAAGGAGAAGTTGCGTGGCTTAAGGGCTTTATCCCAGGCCGAAACGCAATCTGCTGGAAAAAAAGCTAAAGCAAGGCTGAGAGTAAAAAGGCAGATAAGTTTCTTTTTCCCAAACGTACGGAACATAATCAGCGTTCTCGCATTTGAAATGAAGGCTGGCTTGACGCGATACGCCAGGCCGGGTAGAGACCGGCCAGGAGCGAGGCTATGGCGGTAATCGCCGCCGTGGTCGGGTAGAGAGTCAGGTCAAAAGAAAAATCGATAGTCCAGCCAAAGGATTTAAGGTTGATAACCTTGACCAGGATCCAGGCCAGTAAGGGTCCGATAAGAGCCGCACCGATAACCGCCAGGAGGCCGAGAGTCAGGGAGTGGCCCAGGGCGATACGGAAAACTTCGCCCCGGCTCAGGCCTAAGGCCCTTAAGATGCCGTATTCTCTTTCATTTTCCAGGTAAATGGCCAATAATGCACTGATAATTCCAAAAAAAGCGACCAGGATGGCGATCATTCGGATACTCAAAGTTATCGCAAAGCTGCGATCAAAAATCTCCATGATGCGCGTCCTGAGTTCATGATTGGCATAGAGTTTACAGGTATAAGGGGCGAGCCTTTGCTGGAGGTCGAGAGCAACTTTGTGGCGGTCACTTTGGGGCTTAAGAAAGAGAGCCAGTGAGTTGACACCATGGTCTAAAAGCAGTTTTTCGAGGTTGTTGTAATCCATCAGGATGACTCCGTGTTCGGTTATGTAATCACGAAACACTGCGGCTACCGTAAAATTTTTGGAGCCGGCAAAACCATTAAGCTTGATTTCGCTGCCTGCATGAAGCTTATGTTTGCGGGCCAGGGTTTCGGAAATCATGACCGCGTTTTTGCCGACCTCTTGCCAGGGATCAAGCGTCAGGGTGTCTGTAAAGCGATAATTCGAGTAGTTTTTTAAGACTTTTGCGTCAACCCCGGTTAGTCTGACCAGGCGACCGTTGAACTGGTAGCGCAGGTTACGGTAGCGGTTACTGGCGGCAATTTCCGGCAGTTTGGAAAGTTCTTTGACGAGGTTTGGGTCAAGCAAGCTGGCATCGTAATCGCGGTCGCTGTCGGTGATATAAAAATCACCTTGAATGCTGTTGACAAACCAGCGGTCGACGGTTTTACGAAAAGAGCCGATCATCAGTGAGATAGCCATCGACATGGAGAGAGCCACCATCAGGGCGGCAACCGCCGGTGCACTGCGACTTAAAGAGCGTTTTACGGCCCCGATCGCAAGGCGCCATTTAATCTGGGGCAAGGTGCTGGAAGTTATTCGGCTAATAATAGTGTCAATCCCCAAAGGGACAAGCAGGGAGGAGCCTAAACAGATGCCGAAGGCTGCGGTAAAGCCGAAGTAGGGGGTTGTTGAAGGTAGATATGCCAGAATCAGTGAGGCTACAATAATTAGCAGGCCGATGAGGAAATTTCTTTTTCTGTTAGTAAAAGCGCGATCTTCGCTCGGGCGGCGACTCAAGAGTGAGAGAATCGTATTATGGCGAATTTCAAGCAGTGGGGAAAAGGCGGCGATCCAGGCAGAGCCGATCCCGACGGCGAGGCCTCGCAGGTAGAAACTGAGATTTGGTTGCGGTGGGGCTGAGCGGAGAAAGAAGTAGAGGTCGGAGATGGTCTGGTTGATAATCGTCAAAGAATAGCTTGCCAATCCGTAACCGAGACCGAGACCGAGTAGGGAACCAAGGCCGGCGATGAGGCTGATTTCGACCAGCAGGGCTCCGGTTATCTGGGAACGGGAAAAGCCCATGGTCAGCAGGATGCCGATCTCCCGGCGTCTCTGCAGCAGGGCAAAGAGGACGGTGTTGTAGATCATATAGAAACCGACAAAGAGGGAGAGCAGGCTTAAAGCCGTGAGGTTTAAGTTAAAGGAGTCAAGCATCGCCGTATAGAGCCGGGCCTGGTTGGCAACAGCCGCAATTTTTATGTGGGGCGGCAACAGTTTTTCAATTTTGTTGACGAGTTTCGGATTTTCGATAAAGAGATCTATCTTTTTGAGCTTGCCGGGCCCCTGTAATAGCTCCTGAACCCATGAGATGTCGCCAAAAACCACGGCTTTTTGCGGGTTTTGGGGTATCTCAATGGAGCTTAGAATTTTTAAGGGA
>JAGHAQ010000121.1 GCA_021161425.1 Candidatus Tharpella sp.
GGGATGAACTCGAAGGACTCGCCTTGATCGATCCTTTGACCGGTAAAGAGCTTGAAAAACTTGGTAAATTTACGGTTTATCCGGCGAGTCACTATGTTACCCCGGAGGAGGTGCGGCGCCGCGCTTTTAAGGCAATTCAGGATGAGCTCGATGAGCGTCTTTGCGAATTAAAGGGCCAGGGTCGGTTGCTTGAGGCTCAACGTCTTGAACAACGGACAATGTTTGATCTTGAGATGATCGAACAGATGGGTCATTGCCAGGGTATCGAAAACTATTCTCGTCATCTTACCGGGCGCGCCGCCGGCGCGGCTCCGCCGACCCTGATGGATTACCTGCCCCGTAACCATCTTGTGATTATCGACGAGAGTCATGTTACCGTGCCCCAGATTGGCGGCATGTACAAAGGTGATCGTTCACGTAAAACGACCTTAGTTGAATTTGGTTTTCGGCTCCCTTCAGCACTTGACAACCGGCCCCTCAAAAGTGATGAATTCGAGGAACGTACGGCCCAGAC
Source organism: Candidatus Tharpella sp. (assembly GCA_021161425.1). Taxonomy (GTDB): domain Bacteria; phylum Desulfobacterota; class Anaeroferrophillalia; order Anaeroferrophillales; family Tharpellaceae; genus Tharpella. The sequence goes on from JAGHAQ010000121.1 coordinate 515, forward strand.
CATCTACGTTTCTGCAACCCCGGGAGATTACGAACTGGCGGTCGCCGAGCAGGTTGTTGAACAGGTCATTCGGCCGACCGGCCTGGTCGATCCCGAGATCGAGATTCGTCCGGCCGCAAATCAAGTTGATGATGTCGTCGCCCGTTTGCGCGAAACTGTGGCTGCCGGTGGGCGCGCCCTGGTTACGACCTTGACCAAAAGAATGGCTGAAGACTTAAGTGAGTTTTTACGTGAACTAGATTTTAAAGTGCGCTACCTGCACTCCGATATCGACACTTTAGAGCGGGTTGAACTGATTCGCCAGCTCCGTCTCGGTACCTTTGATATTCTGGTTGGCATCAATCTCTTACGTGAAGGTCTTGATATTCCCGAAGTTGCTCTGGTAGCTATTCTCGATGCTGATAAAGAGGGCTTTTTGCGCTCGCATCGCTCCCTGATCCAGACCTCCGGCCGGGCCGCCCGGAACCTTGCCGGTAAAGTAATTTTTTATGCCGATAAAGAAACCGGCTCGATGGCAACTGCGATTGCTGAGATGGATCGTCGTCGCGAAAAACAACAGGCCTACAACCGGGAATATAAAATTGTCCCGCAAAGCATCGTGCGTAGGGTGCAGGAAGCGATTGAAACAGAGTATGGTGACGAGAAGGCGGAGACCGCTACCAGGGCGCTGCCGGATCTTGACATGCAAACGCTTATCCGCAAAGGAACAAAGGCTTGTGACCGGGCCATCCGTAAGTGGGAAAAGGAGATGCAGAAAGCTGCCCAGCATCTCGATTTCGAACGCGCCGCCGAAATCCGTGATCGTATTGCCCAACTCCAACGTGAGATTTTTCTGGTTTGATTTTTTGGATGGGGCGCGAAGTCGTTAAACTAGAGTTGCATGTTGCATGTTGCATGTTGCATGTAACAAGACTATATTGGTGACGCTTGTAAAGCAACTGTTATGAATTATGGATACCTTTAAAAATGGCCTTTTCCCGGCCTTATACTCGAACAAAAATTCTAATTTTTCAAGACAGCCTTAAAAATTGAGAAAAGTTTATGGATGCTTATGTTGCCCGTCAGCCGATACTTGATAGGCGTAAGCGAATCTACGCTTATGAGCTTTTGTTTCATGATGGTATAGCTGGTTATGTACCTGAAATTGATGGGGATTTAGCCACAGGTCAGGTGCTAACCAACAGCGTCATAAATATCGGCATGGATGAAATCTGCGGCGGCAAAAAATCGTTTATCAATTTTACCGGCAATCTTTTGCTCAACCGGGTTCCTCTGCTTCTACCCAAAGAGATGGTTGTGGTTGAGATTCTTGAGGATGTAGAGCCTGATGACGAGCTTATCCAGGCCTGCAAGGAGATCTCTGAAAAAGGAGTGCTCTTGGCTCTGGACGATTTTGTCTATAGCTCCAAGCTTTTACCGCTAGTTGAACTAGCCGATATCATTAAGTTTGATTTTCGTATCAGTACTATAGAAGAGATAAAATCATACATCAATCAGCTGCCGGAACCAAGGGCCCGCCTTTTGGCGGAAAAGATAGAAACTAAAGAAGAGTTTGAGATCGCCTTAGATCTGGGTTTTGAGCTTTTCCAGGGTTATTTTTTCTGTAAGCCTGAAGTTGTTAAGGGTCGGGAGATAGAGACGTCCCACTTGGCTCATTTCGAGATCATGGCGGCTCTAAACAGTGATGATCTCGATTTTGCCAAGCTTGAAGAGATGGTTTCTCATGATGTCGGGATCTCCTATAAACTGCTTCGTTATATAAACTCGCCTTTTTTTGCCACGGCCAGCAAGATCTCGACGATAAAACAGGCCTTGGTCTATCTGGGTAGCAATGAACTGCGGCGTTTCATGTCTCTGATGGCAATTACACATTTGGCCAAAGGGAAACCGAATGAGCTCATTTGTATGGCTTGTATCAGGGGCAAATTCTGTGAGCTACTCGGGGCGGCATCAAAAAAAGAGGTTAAGGTTACGGAGCTATTCACTGTGGGTATGTTTTCACTGCTGGATGCAATTTTGGATCAGCCGATGAGCAAAGTTCTCGATAAAATTCCTCTGTCGCAAAACCTGGTCACGGCTCTGGTCGCCAAAAAAGGTTTGTTGGCCGCATTCCTGATCTTGGTCATCGCTTATGAACGTGGGCGCTGGTCGATGGTCAAAAAAATTGCCGGGAAACTGGCTATTCCCGAAACCGAGATCCCCCCTCTCTATCTCAAAGCCTGCCAGTGGAGTAACCTGGTAGCTTCAGGCTGAGATTGATCACAGCCAAGTTTTGTAGCGCCTCGGGGAGATGATATCGATAATGATTTTCTGATCTCCAATTTTTTCACCCTGCAGTGGCACAGCACCCAAAAATGTGATCTCCATTGTCGTTGAGGTTCGTCAGCTTGTAGCGGTTGTTCGATCAGGCCGGTTTGCGGCGGTTGCCCGGCCGTTGTCCATGGTTTTGGCCTTGATGTCTTCAAAGATAAGGATCCTTACTGTTTTCTGTCCTCTTCCTAAGTCGCCTCTTTCGCCGAAATGCAAATGCTGCTGATAGTCCAGAGTCCAGAAGTAGTAGGGTAGAAGGTACGGGCACAGGCGTAAACTTCAAATCGTCAAAACTCTCCTATCCCCCCATCAAGTATCCCCTCATAAACCAACAAATCTCCCGCCGAAAAGCAACAGAAGATAACCTCATCAACAATTCCAGAAAACTCCTTCAACACTAACCGGGCAGTATCCACTGCAACCCTTGTCGCAAGATCAATTGGATAACCATAAACGCCTGTACTAATGCTCGGAAAGGCAATTGAATGAATATTATTCGCAACCGCTATTTCCAACGAACGTCGATAACAGGATGCAAGGAGTTCGGATTCACCATTATTACCACCACGCCAAACCGGACCAACAGTATGAATGACAAATTGTGCTGGCAATTGATAACCCTTTGTGCTTTTAGCATCGCCTGTTTTACAGCCTTTTAGGCTACGACATTCCATAAGCAACTCTGGCCCAGCTACACGATGAATGGCACCATCGACACCACCACCGCCAAGAAGTGATGAGTTTGCGGCATTGACGATAGCATCGACTGCGAGAGTGGTAATATCGGCTTTGATTGCGCGTAATGTATATGGCATTTTGAAGCACCTCCGATGTTTATTCTTTCACTATCCCTATACCCCATATTGGCTCATAATCAAACCGGCATATAAATCTACGAAGGGACAATTAAAAACCGACCGTTTTTCATATATCGTCCAATTTCTTACAAACAATATCAACATAACGACAAAGAAAAAGGCCACCCTGATGGAGGTGACCTTTAGATCTAATCATAATATGGATTCATTCATAAATGGGTTTGGCGAGAACCATAGATTCCTTTGGTTATCGCTGAATATCTAAAGTTGAGGAATAGGGCTTGCAATTAGATCTTTCCGGTGGCAATCTTTAATTGACAACTCAAAGATGAGTCAAAATTTTCCTGAGTATTTTATGGCAAAGAGGACATGAAA
>JAGHAQ010000002.1 GCA_021161425.1 Candidatus Tharpella sp.
GCTTATGAAAGCAAGATGGCACGCTGGGGCTTAAGGCTTGGTGACCTTCTGGCTCCGGAAGAGGTGTTGCGTGGGCGGCTCGAAGTTTTGCTCGAACAACATAATCTTTTGCTGGAGAAAATTTATGGTGAAGAACCGGTTTCTTTAGAACTGATTCTTGATGAACTTAAAGAGGCGGCTGCGATCGTGCGTCCGGCGATTAAGAAAGTTCCGTATGCGATGGCTAACTATCTTGAAAAGGGAGAATCAATCCTTTTTGAAGGAGCCCAGGGTACGCTTCTTGATATAGATCACGGTACGTATCCTTTTGTGACCTCCTCCTCAACCCTGGCTGCCAATGCTTGTGCATCAACTGGAGTTGGCGTGACTTCAATTAATGAGGTTGTCGGAGTGGTCAAAGCCTATACCACACGGGTTGGTAGCGGTCCTTTTCCGGTTGAGCTTGACGATCAGATTGGTGAACATCTAAGTGTTTGCGGCGGCGAAATTGGAACCACTACCGGTCGGCCCCGGCGTTGTGGTTGGCTCGATATGGTGGCCTTGCGCTATACCGTGCTGCTTAATGGTTTGAGCAGTTTTGCCTTGACTAAGCTTGATGTTTTGTCTGGACTTGAGACAATTAAGGTCTGTGAAGCTTATCGTCTACACGGTGAAGTGATCGACTATTTTCCTTCATCGATTGAAGATCTGGCGGCTTGTGAGCCTATCCTGGTTGAGTTTGAGGGGTGGAGTGAGGATATTTCCGCGATTCTTGATTACGAATTACTGCCTGAAAATGCAAAGAGATATGTCTCCTATATAGAAGAGAAGATCGGTATCAAGGCGATGCTGGTTTCCGTCGGTCCAGATCGTGAACAAACCATGATTCGCCATAATCCTTTTCTTAGTTGAGTTTTTTAAATGATTGCCGGTAAAGGTTTTTTTAATGTTTAAGCCAGTTTTGCAGGACGGTCATAATCGACGGGTAAGTTATGTCCGGATATCGGTGACCGATCGTTGTAATCTGCGTTGCAGTTACTGTTCGGCCCCGGCCTTTTCTCCCCATAGTCGGGCCCAAATCTTAAGTTACGAAGAGATTGTTCGACTGGTTAGAGTGTTGGTGACCCTAGGCGTTGACAAAGTCAGATTGACCGGTGGTGAGCCTCTGGTGCGTCGGCATATAGATTCACTTATTGCCCGGATCAAAGCTGTTGCCGGCATTAATGACATCAGTTTGACAACCAATGGTGTGCTTCTCGAAAAACTTGCCGATCCTCTTTGGAATGCCGGTTTGCGGCGTATCAATATCAGTCTTGATACCCTTGATCGCAAAAGATTTAAAGAGATTACCGGGCGTGACTATTTTGATCGGGTTCGGGCCGGAATCGAGGCCGCTCTGGCGGTCGGTTTTAGTCCGGTTAAGGTCAATGTCGTGGTCATGCGTGGAATTAACGATGATGAGTTACTAGATTTTGCAGCCCTGACCCTGAAGTATCCTCTGCATGTTCGTTTTATCGAGTACATGCCGATCGGGGTTTCGTCGACCTGGAGTGGAGACAAGGTTGTGACCGAGGCAGAAATGCTGGAACGGATCTCTGAAGGTATGGGCAATCTGGAGTCAGTGGTTTCTGAATCGAGCGGTCCTGCCCGCCTCCATCGTTTGCCGGGAGCTCCCGGCAAAATCGGGGTGATTGCAGCCATGAGCAACCATTTTTGTGCAACCTGCAACCGGATTCGGGTGACTGCTGATGGCTGTCTGCGGCCCTGCCTGCTTTCTGATAATGAGTTTGACCTGAAAAAGGTTTTGCGGGCCGGCGGTGATTTTTCCGGGATTGTTGAAATTGTTCGGCAGGCTGTGGCTAGTAAATCAGCCGAGCATGATATGGTTTGTAATGCCGAGCGCAAATGTACTCGGATGATGTCGACAATAGGTGGTTGAAATGTCGGTCTTAAGTCATCTCGATGTTCGGGGCCAGGCGGCGATGGTTGATGTCGGTGATAAACCGGTAACCCGGCGCTACGCCCGGGCTTGGGGGCGTCTTTTGCTGGCTTCCGAAACTCTTCACATGATAACCTCCTCACAGGGTCTGGCTAAGGGTGATGTTTTCGGGGCAGCCCGGCTGGCCGGGATTATGGCAGCCAAACGGACGGGGGAGCTGATCCCTCTATGTCATCCTCTGCCGCTCTCTTGGGCCGGGGTTGAACTTATCCCTTTATTTCCTCAAAATTTATCCCAGGCTCTTATCGTGATTGTTGGCGAAGCTTCCCTGGCGGGCCGGACAGGTATTGAGATGGAGGCCTTGATGGCTGTAACCGTTGCCGGGTTGACGGTTTATGATATGTGTAAAGCCGCCGATAAGTCGATGATCTTAAGTGAGGTTGGCCTGCTTGAAAAAAAGGGCGGGCGTAGTGGCCGCTATTTTGCCCAAGATCGTTCCCGATTATTGAATGAGGTTAATGAAGTCGAGCTTGGGAGTAAAGATCTGGTCTTCTGGCACTGTTTGCCAAATGGTGACGTTGAATTCAGGCGGAATCAAAGAGGTGGCGACCTCTTAGGGAAAATTACCAGTGATAAAGATACCTTGTTAATAGATCAAGTCTCTTTTGCCGATGCAGTCGTGGTTCTTGGAGGGGTCTTGCTCAGCTCTCTGCCGACAACTGCGGGGGAGGCTTCCGCTAGTGGGCTCTTGCAGGTGGTAAAACCCGGTTGTCTGGAGGCCGATGCTCTTTTTGCCGTACTAAAGTAATTTGTTGGACGCGCCTGTTTTTACTTGAGAATAACGCTCTTCTGACTTTTCCAGTCATTTCAAATACTCTATTTTCTTATTTTATACTGTTAGGGGGTGCCGGTGAGTAAAAAAAAGGATGAAACCTTTGACATTCTTTTCTCGATGAAAAACAAGATGGACCGTTTTTTTGCCGTCTCTGAACCGGAACCGACTTCTTTTGGTTTGCAACCGGGTTTGCAGTGGTCGCCGGCTGTTGATCTCTTTGATTACGGTAATGAATACCGAGTCATGATTGAGGTCCCGGGGATTGAGAAAGAGCAGATTGAGTTGTCGGTGTATGCTGACAAAGTTGTGATTAAAGGGCGGCGTGAAGAGAGTTATGGGGTTTCCGGTAAAGCTGAAGTTCTCTGTTTGGAGAGGGTCTGCGGGCGCTTTGAAAGAGTGATTCTATTGCCCGATCCGGTTGATACAGAGCTGGTTAAAGCGGCGCTCAAAAATGGAATGCTGACGATTTTGCTGGCCAAGAAAATTGCCGAAATCGGCAAAAAGAGTATAGCAATCGAATAAATCCATGACCATGCTAACCTTTACCTCTTTTTTTCTGACTCCGGCAAAAGTCAATCTCGGTCTTAAAATTGTCCGGCGGCGAGCCGACGGCTACCACGATTTGTATACCGTAATGGAGCCGGTTTCGCTGGTCGATACCCTCTATTGCGAGTTTCGGCCGGCACCCAAAGATAGTTTTTCAGTTCAGTGTCCACAGCTGATGACCCTTGATTCCGATAATAATCTGGTTACCAAGGCGGCCCGTCTGATGGCCGGTGTGGCTCGGAAATATGGGCGGGAGAAAGTTGGCTGCTGGAACTTTTTTCTCGATAAAAGAATTCCTTCAGGTGCAGGCCTGGGTGGTGGCAGCAGTAATGCTGCAGGTGTCATAAAGTTGCTCGACAAATTTTACAAGCTTAATCTCAATGCCGCTGAAATGGTGGAAGCCGCTACTGCAATCGGTGCTGATGTGCCCTTTTTTCTAAATCCCGAACTCTCCCTGGTCGAAGGGATTGGTGATCGTATAAACCCTTTGGGTGTATCCCGAGCGCGCTATTATCTGTTCATAAAACCCCCTTTTGCCATCGATACACCATGGGCCTATGCCTCTCTTAAGGCTACCGCCGAAGAACGTCCTTCTGATTATGATCTAGAGCAGTTTAAAACAGCATCGACAGTCGATAGTTATGCGCTTGAGAATGATTTTGAGAACTCGGTTATGGACCGCTATCCTCTGCTTAGGGATATTAAAAGAGGGCTTATGGATAGTGCTGGAGTGCTCGGGGCTTTGATGAGTGGGAGCGGGTCAGTGGTTTACGCCATCTATCCCGATCTGGAAAGTGCAGCTCAAGGAGAAATCGCGGCCCGTCGTCAATTTGAAGGCGGCGGTTGTCTCTTTTATCTGGCGCGAAACCTAAACACGTTCTGTTAGAGTTGGGGGCGGGAGAGGAAAATAAAACAACTTCGGAGTTATATCGTGCTTGACTTGTGCCGCCTTTTTCTATATTAGGGGCGGGTCTTTTACAGAGGCTTTTTGTAGGGGCGTCGTCAAGCGGTAAGACACAGGCTTTTGGAGCCTGCATTCGTAGGTTCGAATCCTACCGCCCCTGCCATAGTTGGCGTCTTTTTCTCTCGCTGTTTGCTTTATAGATAATATACAAAAACCTGGTGTTACAACGTATGGACAGACTGAAAATTTTTGGCGGCAACTCCAATCCGCTGCTTACCAATGCTTTGTGCAGAAACCTTTGTGAACCCTTGAGTAAAGGGGTCGTCAAACGATTCAGTGACGGCGAAATAATGGTTGAGTTGCACGAGAGTATGCGCGGTATGCATGTCTTTGTGGTGCAGTCTACATCAGACCCGGTAAATGCTAACCTGATGGAGTTGTTGATCATTATCGATGCCTTGAAACGGGCCTCGGCCGCCGAGATTACCGCAGTTATTCCTTACTACGGCTATGCCCGCCAGGACCGTAAGGTTGCTCCCCGAGCGCCAATTACGGCCAAGCTGGTTGCCGATTTACTGACCGTAGCCGGAGCCCAGAGGGTCTTGACGGTTGATCTGCATGCAGGTCAGATACAGGGCTTTTTTGATATCCCGGTTGACCATCTCTATGCAAAACCGGTTCTCTTATCCTATGTAGAAACCCATATTAAGGGTGACCTGGTGGTAGTTTCACCCGATGCCGGTGGGGTTGAACGGGCCCGCTCTTTTGCCAAGAAGTTGAAACTTTCTCTGGCTATTATTGACAAACGGAGAAGCGGCCCCAATGTTATGCAAGTGATGAATGTTATTGGTGAGATCGAGGGTAAAACTGCGATCCTGCTTGATGATATGATCGATACCGCCGGTACCTTGACGCAGGCAGCTGATGCCTTGGTTGCAAAAGGGGCGGCCGCTGTTTATGGGTTGTCTACACATGGGGTTCTTTCCGGACCGGCAATTGAGCGGATCGAGAAATCCCAATTAGAGAAAGTTATTATTACCGATACGATTTCTCCCAATGATTGTACCAAAGCATGCTCTAAAATCGAGGTTCTTTCGGTCTCTTCGCTACTGGCCGATGCCATTAAGCGGATCTATTTCGGGGATTCGGTTAGTGCTTTATTTGGTTGATTGTCGGGGTTGAGATTTTTTAATTTTATAGTTTACTTGAAAAATCGGCGAGCCGATTTTTTTCTGTTGTTTTAAGGAGGATACAGGGGTTATGGCAATTGCGGAATTAGCAGTTGAAACAAGAACAGAGAGTGGAAAAGCGTATGCTCGGAAGTTGCGTAATTCGGGTAAAATACCGGCCGTTCGTTATGGTAAAGAGTGTCCAGTGGCTCAGTTTTCGGTTGACCGGCTGGCCATGGATCGGCTTTTAAGTGATAGTGGTTCAGTTTTAGTGGCACTTGATGTTGATGGTGCCGGACAGAATGATGAGCTGCTCTCAATCGTCAAGGATATACAGCGGGATCCGGTAAGTGGCAAAATTATCCATGCCGATTTTTACGGGGTTCGCTATGGTGAGCCGATTCTGGTTGAAGTGCCGTTGGTTTTTGAAGGCAAAGCGATTGGCGTTGTCGAAGGTGGCCTGCTCCAGCCGGTACGGCGTTCACTGGAGATAAGATGTCTGCCTCGGCAGATTCCTGAAAATATTGTTGTTGATGTGACTTCCTTGGGTATTGGTGATTCGATCCATGTCAATGATCTGGAGGTTGAGGACGTTGAATTTATGGCGTCGGTCAATTTCACTATCGTTACGGTTCAGACTGTCTCCGTTGAAGTGGTTGAAGCTGTTGACGAAGAAGGTGAAGAAGGTGTTGAGGGTGTTGAGGGTGTTGAGAGTGAAGGTGGTGGTGAAGGCGAAGTTACGGCCGAGTAGTTTTACTCTGTATGAAACAGTTATTGCCGGATAATCGTTTTTTGATTGTCGGTCTCGGAAATCCGGGATCGGAATATGCGGAGACCCGCCATAACTTTGGCTTTATGCTTCTTGACCGTTTGCGGGAAAAGCTTGTTCCTCAAAGCTCTTTTAAATATGAAACCGACTACCAGGCCGAGATTGCTGGCGGTAAACTGGCAGGCAAATCGGTATGGCTCGTTAAACCTCAGACCTTTATGAATCTTAGTGGTCGGACGGTTCGGGCAATTCTTGCAGACCATCATTTTCTAGATCCGCAAAAGATTATCGTCATTCACGATGATCTTGATCTCAGCTTGTGTCGTATCAAATTGAAGATGGGTGGCGGTAGCGGTGGTCATAATGGGATTAATTCGCTGATCGAAGGTTTTGGCAGCAATACTTTTTTGCGCTTGCGGCTTGGTGTTGGCGGGGTTTTACGTAGCGATGATACCATAGGATATGTTCTTGCACCTTTTTTAGAGAACGAAAAAAAAGTTGCTCTTGAGGTGCTTGAGAGAGGGATTGAAGGGGTCTTACTGATCCTGACATCCGGGGTTGTTGACGCTATGAATAAGATCAACCGGCGGGTCGTCGACGCGGCTTGATATTAGGTTGACTATTTTATAAAGTATTTTTTTATGATAGTGTTCCAAGGATTTATTTAACCAAAACCGCTTTACCAAAACAAGGAGGGAATGTATGGAAAGTTACACTATGTATGCACCTATTTTGGGGGTTATCGGCCTCCTTTTTGCAGGTGTACTCTACTCTTATGTCGTTAAACAAGACGCCGGCAACGACAAGATGAAGGAGCTTGCGGAAGCGATTCATTCCGGGGCTATGGCTTTCTTGAAACGTGAGTACAAGATCTTGGCGATCTTTGTCATCGTCGTTTTTGCTCTTCTCTATGGTCTGCTTGGTCAGCAGACCGCCTACGCTTTCTTGGGTGGTGCCGTCTGTTCGGTTTTTGCCGGCTACTTTGGTATGGTTGCCGCAACTCGAGCCAATGTCCGCACTTCAGCTGCAGCTAATGATTTTGGCCAGGCTAAAGCCTTAAGTGTCGCTTTCAGCGGTGGCGCGGTTATGGGTATGTCTGTTGCCGCCTTGGGTCTTATCGGGGTTGGTATTCTTTTTTACCTTTATGGTGGTTCTCCGGAGACCTCTCCTTACATCAGTGGATTCGCCATGGGCGCCAGCTCGATTGCGTTGTTTGCTCGTATCGGCGGCGGTATCTATACTAAAGCGGCTGACGTTGGGGCTGACCTGGTTGGTAAGGTTGAAGCCGGTATCCCGGAAGATGATCCCCGTAACCCGGCTACGATCGCTGATAACGTTGGTGACAACGTTGGTGACATCGCCGGTATGGGCGCTGATATCTTTGAATCTTATGTCGGTTCGGTTGTCGCGACTATCGCCATTGCCGCCACCGCCACCGGGGCCATCTATGAATCGGCTCGTTACACCTTCATGGCCTATCCCCTGCTCGTTGTCATGATCGGTATTGTAGCCTCCATGATTGGTATCCTTTCAATGAAGATTCTGGAAAAATATAATCCGGCTGATGCCCTGCGTTATTGTACCTTTATCGGCGCCGGCATTCTTCTGCTTGGAGCTTACTGGGCGGCCAAATACATGGGTCTGCCGATTGGTGCCTTCTGGGCCCTTACCTTTGGTTGCGTTTGTGGAATTTTGATCGGGCTTACTACCGAGTACTATACGGCTGCCAAGCCGATTGTCAAGATCGCCGAAGCCAGCCTGACCGGCTCGGGCACCAACATTATCACCGGCCTGGCCGTTGGTTTGGAGAGTACTGCGATTCCGGTTCTCTTGATCTGTGCTGCGATCTACGGCTCTTTCCATTTTATCGGTCTCTACGGTATCGGTATCGCCGCAGTTGGGATGCTGGCTACGGTCGGGGTTACCATGTCGGTTGATGCCTACGGTCCGATTGCCGATAATGCCGGCGGGATCACGGAAATGTGTGGCTTGGGTGAAGAGACCCGGAAAATTACTGACGGCCTTGACGCCCTTGGTAACACCACGGCCGCTATCGGTAAAGGTTTTGCCATCGGTTCGGCGGCCCTGACCGCCTTGGCCCTCTTCTCGGCCTACAGCTCGGCGGTTGGCCTGAAGGTCATCAACCTGACCAATCCGATGGTTGTTATCGGACTTTTCATCGGTGGTATCGTTCCTTTCATGTGTGCCGCTCTGACCATGTCTTCGGTTGGTAAGGCTGCATATGCGATGGTTGAGGAAGTTCGCCGTCAGTTTAGAGAAATCCCCGGGATCATGGAAGGTACTGCCCGTCCAGAGTATGAAAAGTGTATTGACATCAGTACCGCTGCCTCTTTGAAAGAGATGGTGGTTCCCAGCATGATGGCGGTTCTCGCTCCGATCGTGGTTGGTTACGTTCTCGGCGCTGAAGCCTTAGGTGGTATGTTGGCTGGGGCTACACTTACCGGTGTTTTTATGGCTCTTTTTATGTCCAATGCCGGTGGTGCCTGGGATAACGCTAAAAAATATATCGAGCAGGGTAATTGCGGCGGTAAAGGTTCCGATGCCCATAAAGCTGCGGTTACCGGCGACACGGTTGGTGATCCTTTCAAGGATACTTCCGGTCCGGCCATGAACATCCTGATCAAATTAATGTCCATTGTTTCCCTGGTTATCGCCCCTCTGTTGTTGAAAATGTAAGAGAAGGTGGTTTGCTTTAGATAAGTTAGAGGCCAGCGCCCACAAGGCGCTGGCCTTTTTACGTCTTGACAAAGAGGGTGTTCTTTAGCTAGTTAGTTTGTTTGAGTTTATATTTATTTTGTTACAATAGATTGTGGAGTTAAATTATGTCAGGTCATAATAAGTGGAGCAGTATTAAACATAAGAAAGGTGCAGCCGATGCCAAACGGGGCAAGATCTTCACCAAGATAATCAAGGAGATTATTGTTGCCGCCAGGGGCGGTGGGGGTGACCCTGATATGAATCCTCGTTTGCGTACGGCTGTTGCAACTGCTAAAGCTGCGAATATGCCGAAAGACAATATTGAGCGGGCGATCAAAAAAGGGAGCGGGGATCTTGACGGGGTTAACTACGAAGAGTACTCCTATGAAGGCTATGGCCCTGGTGGAGCGGCGGTCATGCTCGATATCCTGACCGATAACAAAAATCGGGCGGCCGCTGATGTTCGTCATATTTTTGCCAAAGGAAATGGGAATTTAGGTGAAAATGGCTGTGTCTCATGGATTTTCGAGACCAAAGGGGTAATTGTCTGCGAACGTGAAAAGGTCGATGCGGAAAATCTTTTTGAGCTTGCTCTTGAGGCTGGGGCTGATGATGTGATTGATGAAGCGGGTGAGGAGACTATCGAAGTCCATACCTCTACGGAAGCCTTTGAGGAAGTCCGTCAGTCTCTGGAGAACGAGGGTGTTGAGATGATCTCAGCTGCTGTTGACAAAGTCCCTTCAAATACAGTTAACCTTGAAGGTAAGGCGGCTGAGCAGATGCTGCGTTTGATGGATAATCTTGAAGATTGTGACGATATCCAAAAAATCTACTCCAATTTTGATATTGATGACGCTCTCCTGGAAGAGCTGCAAGGTTAGATGTTATATGTTAGTTCTTGGTGTAGATCCGGGCAGTTCTGTTACCGGTTATGGTTTAGTTGAGAATATTTCAGGCCAGCTTAGCTATTGTCATGATGAACAGTTAAAGTTGCCGACCAAGGCTGACGTTGGAGAGAAACTTGCTCTACTCTATGACCATACTGCGGAGCTGTTGCTAAAGTACAAGCCCGATCAACTGGCGGTTGAAGGGATCTTCTATGGCAGTAATGTTAAAAGTATGCTGGTCTTGGGGCAAGCCCGCGGAGCTGTGATGGTGGCCGGGGCAAAGTTTGATCTCTCTATCCATGAATATCCTCCAACTCTGGTTAAACAGGCTGTGGTCGGATATGGTAAGGCAACGAAGGAGCAGGTTCAGCATATGGTTAAGTTGTTGCTAAAGGTTCAGACAATTACCGGCGAGCATTCAGCCGATGCTCTGGCGATTGCAATATGTCACCATCATCAGACCCGTCTCCAGGGGTGGCAGCAATCATGATCGGAAGAGTCCGGGGGCCTCTGGTCTATAAAGGTATCGATGAAGTTATGGTCGAGGCTGGCGGTGTCGGATATCGTCTCCAGGTTTCCACGACCACCGGGGATAAACTTCCAGCCCTTGATGAAGAGGTTGTTTTATGGGTGACTACCAAACTTCGGGATGATGCGATTCAGCTGTACGGTTTTTTCGAACGCCGAGAACAAAATATGTTTCTGTGCCTGCTCAAGGTTAATGGCGTAGGACCCAAACTCGCTTTTGCCATTATCTCAGGTGGTGATCTGAGCCAGCTAGAGAGGCAACTCGTTAATCAGGAGGTTGATGAGCTTGCTAAGTTGCCGGGGGTTGGAAAAAAGCTCTCGCGGCGTCTGGTGTTGGAACTGGGAGAGCTTCTGAAGAAGGAGCTTGGGGAACTGGTTTCGTTTGATCTTGTCGGGCAGCCTGGTGGTGGACAGGGAGCAGCTAGTATTCTTGCGCATGAGTTGATGGAGGCGTTGCAGGCTTTGGGTTATCGTAGTAGTGAAGTGGAGACGATTACGGCAAGGGTACTTCGCGAGCATCCCGGATTAGAGGTTGGAAAGCTTCTGAAATTGGTTTTACAGGAGCTCCATCGTGGTTGAGGAACGTTTGTTGGAAGTCTCTTTAACCTCGGCTGATGGTGCCATTGAAGAGGGGTTGAGACCACATCAGCTCATCAACTATGTCGGTCAGAAAAAAGCGGTGACCAATCTTAAGGTTTTTATCGAGGCCGCCCGAGCTCGAAGTGAAGCCCTTGACCATCTGCTTCTCTATGGACCTCCTGGTTTGGGAAAAACGACCTTGTCCCGTATCGTCGCCGGGGAAATGGGAGCTCAGATACGTGGTACATCGGGGCCGGCTATTACTCGGCCCGGTGATCTTGCGGCAATCCTGACTAACCTGCAACCTCATGACATTCTCTTTATCGATGAAATCCACCGCCTCAATCGGGTGGTCGAGGAGATTCTCTATCCTGCGCTTGAGGATTTCAAGATCGATATCATCATCGGTCAAGGTCCGGCGGCCCGTTCCATATCGCTCGATTTACCCCCTTTTACCCTGGTGGGAGCAACCACGAGGGTTGGTTTACTCTCTTCACCCTTACGGGATCGTTTCGGCATTGTCATGCGGCTTGAATTTTATCAGGTTGATGAGCTTGCCAGAATTATTATACGTTCAGCCCGGATTTTAGAGATTGCAATTGAAGAGGAAGGTGCTCTGGAAATCTCTCGTCGTTCCAGGGGAACCCCGAGAATCGCAAATAGACTTCTAAAAAGGGTGCGTGACTTTGCCCAGGTTGATGGTCTTGATGTCATCTCGAAACCTACTGCGGCCTCTGCCCTTGATAGTCTTGAGATTGATGAACGTGGTTTTGACAATCTGGATCGCCTCTTTATGGATGCCATTATTAATAAATTTAATGGTGGTCCGGTCGGGATCGAGACTCTGGCGGCAGTGCTAAACGAAGAGTCAGATACCCTTGAAGATGTTTGTGAGCCGTTTCTTCTCCAGGCCGGTTTTCTGGCTCGGACTCCCAGAGGACGAGTGGCGACTCGTTTGGCCCGGGAATATTTTATGTGAAGTTGAAAAACCTGTATTAATACTTGACATCTATGTGTGCTTGTTGTTACTTAATAACGA
This sequence comes from Candidatus Tharpella sp., assembly GCA_021161425.1. Classification (GTDB taxonomy): domain Bacteria; phylum Desulfobacterota; class Anaeroferrophillalia; order Anaeroferrophillales; family Tharpellaceae; genus Tharpella. The sequence goes on from JAGHAQ010000002.1 coordinate 11,893, forward strand.
TTAAGAGAAAACTTTAACACGCAGGGTGGTGATGTCGAGTTTGGCTGATTTTGTTGTTCAGGACTGGGTTGCTTATGTAGTCGGTCAGCAAAATATTCAGAAAGGCTTATTGGCTTCATTTTTGGAGCGCGAATTCGGATTCCATTGTCAGGTAGCTGAGGATGGGCTGGATCAGCCACCACTGGCACTGGCGGGTGATCGCTCTCTGTTGTTGTTGCGTGACTGTTCCGGTGATGAGGCGGAAACCCTCTTCACCTACCTTGATCTTTTCGGAAATCGTTTATTGGATGACGACAAGATCTACATGGCTTTGACCAATCTGGATTCCGATCTTGATATCGAGGCCGAGTTGTTGCGTCGTGGAGTGCGCGGGGTTGTTAACGCCAATGCTGCTCCTAATCTTCTGATTCGCTTTATCCTGGCTGTCGTTACCGGGGAACTCTGGTTCCCGCGGAACTTGGTCAGCCGTTGTATACTTGAAAGCCGCGGGCAGATTAATAACAAGTATGAAAATCGTTCTTCAACTTCTTTACTGCCGGCGACCTTGACCGTCAGGGAGCGGGAAGTCTTGTTGGAGGTCGGTATCGGATCGACTAATGAGCAGATTGCCGAACATCTCTGTATCAGTCAGCATACGGTGAAAAGTCATATCTATCGTATTTTTCGTAAAATTAATGTTCCCAACCGTCTCCAGGCGGCTTTATGGGCCTCTAAATACCTGGTTTGAGAACTTTTTAAAATAAAATAGTACTTTTTTCATACTTTTGACCGATTGATTTCTGTGCCTGATATAGTATAATATGTAGAATATAAGGTTGCAACGTTGTTGTTAAGGGATGCCTAACCATCCTGATGGACCGATGATTAGGGTTATGTTTTAGTGTCGCGGTTAGCTTGAAGTCATTTAAAAGAAATATGGTGGGATTATGGAAAGAAGAGTAGTGACCAGATATAATCTTCAGGTTCCGGCTCAGGTTGAAACAATGCCGAGTAATGGTGATGTCCAGTTATATGAATGGAAAACCCGAGATGTTTCTTCCAGCGGAGCTTTTCTCGTGACGGAAGGCGGTCAGCCGTTAAAAAAAGGGACTGTTATCAAGGTCAATCTCTATCTTAACTCTTTTTCCGGATCCGGTTCATGGGTCGAGATGAATGGCCGAGTGGTACGCATTGAGAGTGAAGGTGTCGGGGTCTGTTTTGATGGTCAATATCAGTTTGTCAGCAATGCCCCTGATATTGATATGTAGTCAAAGAGTAGTCAAATAACGGTTCACATTCAACCAAAAAGACCAGGACGGAAAAAACTGTCCTGGTCTTTTTGGTTGAATGAAAGCTTTAGAAAGTGAGTGCTTTAGATTATACTGTTTTAGCCATGAAGAGAGAGAAGTTTTTTGGTGCCGTTTCTGGCGGGCCAACTCAGAAATTAAATTTAGTGGTGTTCACAATAGTTGTTAACTAGGGTGTTAGAAAAGTCAGGGGAAGAATTGTTATGAGTGTACTGGTAACCGGGGCTGCCGGTTTCATAGGTTTTCACGTCAGCCGGAGGTTGCTGGCTGAGGGAGTTAAGGTTGTCGGATTGGACAACCTTAATGATTACTATGATGTAGGTTTGAAAAAAGCTCGCCTTGAAATCTTACTGAAAGAGAAAAATTTCTCTTTTTCCGGTCTCGATCTGGTTGATACGGATGGGATGCGGGAACTTTTTGAAGAGAGCTCCTTTGAGCAGGTTATCAATCTTGCTGCCCAGGCCGGAGTTCGTTACAGTTTGGAAAATCCCAAGGTTTACGTCGACAGTAATCTTTCCGGTTTTCTCAATATCCTTGAAGGTTGCCGCCATAACCGGGTGGGACATCTGATCTATGCTTCATCGAGTTCAGTCTATGGCCTCAACACGCAGATGCCGTTTTCAGTACATGATAATGTTGATCATCCGCTAAGCCTTTACGCCGCCAGTAAAAAGGCTAATGAGCTCATGGCCCATGCCTACAGTCATCTCTATCAGTTGCCGGTTACGGGATTACGTTTTTTTACGGTTTACGGGCCCTGGGGTCGGCCCGACATGGCCCTCTTTCTTTTTACCCGGGCTATTTTGGCAGGTGAGCCGATAAAGGTTTTCAATCAAGGTGAAATGCAGCGTGATTTTACCTATATTGATGATATAGTCGAGGGGATTGTCCGTCTGGTTCCGCATTTACCGGAAGCTAATAGCGATTGGAATGGAGCTTCGCCTGATCCCGGTAGCAGTCCGGCTCCTTATCGTCTCTACAATATCGGTAACCATAGTCCGGTCAAATTGCTTGATTTTATCGCTTTGATTGAAAAGACTTTGGGTAGAGAAGCGAAAAAAGAGCTTCTGTCTATGCAGCCCGGTGATGTTCCGGCAACCTATGCCGATGTTGCCGACCTCCAGGCGGCCATTGATTTCAGTCCGGCTACACCGCTAGAGAAAGGTATAGAAGAGTTTGTTAAGTGGTATCGTGGTTATTATAGATGCTAAATAAAAAGGGCGGTTAAAAACCGCCCTTTTTCGATCTGTTTGCAAGTAAAAAGATTTATCCCATGGCGTTGAAGAGTATGTGATATTTGAAAAGCGGGTTGTCGTAAAATCAAACAGATTTTTTAGTTCAAAGTTCAAAGTTACTTACGGCAATAGTGGGATGACGTAGACCAGTAAGCGGCGATAATCATTCATTTTCTCTCAGTACATTTTCGATGGCTTTGGCGGCTCGTTCAGGTGCGCCGGCTTCCCCCAATTTTTCTTTGAGGGCTTTGAGCTCATGGCAGACCCTGAGGTAATTTTCAGGGTTGTCAAGCAGAGTCCTCATTTGGGCCGTGACTTTTTCCGGGAGTGCTTCATGCTGAATCAACTCGGGGACAATTTCTTTTTCAGCAATCAGGTTAACCAGACTGATGTGGGGAACCGAGATCAATTTTTTGCCAAGTTGATAGGAAAGCTGGTTAACTTTATAGATGACCACCATAGGGACTTCGGCCAAAGCTGTTTCCAGGGTGGCCGTGCCTGACGTGACGAGGGCAAAAGAGACTTTTTCCAAGGCCTTTGAGAGCGGTTGCCGAAGCAGGGTGATATGGTCGGCCAAGTTGGCTGGGAGCATCTCCTGTATGAATTCGGTTTTAATTGATGGAGCAACCGGAATAACGAAGCGAGTGTTTGGTTTTTCTCTTGCATAGAGGCGGGCTGCGGTCAGCATGATCGGTAGCAGGCGTTTTACCTCTCCGTTTCGACTTCCGGGGATCAGGGCAATGTAGGGTCGTTCGCTGTGGGGTTTGCAACGAAAATATTTGAATTCATCAAGCAGCGGGTGGCCAACATATTTGACAGCAACGCCGTGACAGCGATAAAACTCTTCTTCGAAGGGTAGGATAACCAGGATTTTTTCGACTAGTTTGTTAATACTGGCAACTCGTCCCTGACGCCAGGCCCAGACCTGAGGGCTGATATAGTAGACAATAGGTATCTTGAGTTTGCGGGCATAGGGAGCGACCAAGTGGAGATTGAAATCAGGGAAATCAATTAAAACCAGCAGGTTTGGTCGGGTCTCTCGAAGATGTTTTCTGATAGCCCTGCAGCCGGCTAGAATGTCAGGCAGGCGGTTTAAAACTTCGGTTATACCGACGACGGCCAGACGGGCTGATGGGAAAACCAACTCAACCCCTTTTTCTTTCATCTTGCGGCCACCGATGCCGGATAGCCTGCACTGGGGCAGTCGCTGACGCAGGGCTTCAGCTAGGTTGGCGCCGTGGAAGTCACCGGAATCTTCACCGGCGACAATAAC
>JAGHAQ010000017.1 GCA_021161425.1 Candidatus Tharpella sp.
ACAGGTAACCGTAATCTCGGTTTCGCCATCAATCTCCATATCATAAAAGGCCCGCATTTTCTCAACGATTGCCACCCGCAAAGAGGACGATCCCCAGGTTATGGCATATTGATTAACATCGGCCATCACCGCTTTGCAGGCAGCCTCTTTAATGAGTGTGGGGGCGGGAAAATCGGGAAACCCCTGACTTAAATTGACGCCGTCATACTCACGACAAAGACGAGTCATACCACGGATTACAGATTCTCCGAAAAGTTGCGCTTTAATTGATTCCCTCGTTCTTGTAGACATATTTAACCCTTTACAGTCAGAAAGATCAGATACTCAACATTACCTTTCTGTCCGAGAACCGGCGAAGTTATCGTCTGATTATAGGTAAAGCCATGCGCTTCGGCGAAGTGGCAAACCTTATCTAGTGCGGCCCGGCGTTTATCCTCATCACGAACAATGCCACCTTTGCCAACCTCCCCTTTACCAACCTCAAACTGAGGCTTTACCAAGGCGATTACCGGTGCTTCAGGTTCCAGCAGGGTAGCCACAACCGGCAAAACTTTAGTCAGCGAGATAAAGGAAAGGTCCATCACTGCCAAATCAAGAAGATCCGGAAAATCAGCCTTAATGGAGTGACGAATATTAGTGCGCTCCATTACAACAATCCGGTCATCGCAACGCAGTGACCAGGCTAGCTGCCCATAACCGACATCCAGAGCATAAACGCGGCGGGCCCCGTACTGCAGTAGACAATCACTGAAACCACCGGTTGAAGCCCCGACATCGATAGCCACCCGATCATTTACATCAACTTGGAAAGCCTTGAGAGCGGCCTCAAGTTTAAGACCACCGCGACCGACAAAAGGGATATCCTCACCCTTTAATCTGATTTCAGCACTACTGTCGACACGACTCCCAGCCTTCTCTACCAAATGCTCGCCACAAACAACTTTTCCGGCCAAAACCAAGGCCCCAGCCCGTTCGCGGCTGGGGGCCAGGCCCCTCTGAACCAGAAGAGTATCGATTCTCTCTTTGCCCACGATTAGTTTTGCAGAGCTTTATTCATCTCGACAATCAACTCATCGACATCAATACCGTGAGCCGCAGCACCCTCCTCGACAGTTTCAAACATTGAAGCAGCACAACCCAAACAAGCCATACCTTTGTCCGCAAAAACTTCAGCAGCTTTCGGGTATTTGGTCAACAGGTCACGAATCGGGGTTTCTTTAGAAATACTCATGATTAATCTCCTCTGATTCTATCATCCCGGCATAGCCAGAACCAAACAAGTTTAAATTTTTGTAAATTATAACTTACAGTACATTCAAACTCGAGCAACGATCTCATATTCTTCCCATTGATAGTGGTCAACCTTTTTAAAGGTGATCTTCTTACGCATAGCATATTCAAGGTTATCGAGAGAGAGACCTTCATTATCATAAATATAGTCAACCAGTTCAGCATTGACCATGACCAGGAGCTCCTTGACATCGGAATCATAGCCGTAACTTTTCAACTCTCGAACAATTTCGTAGGTAACCGTCGATTTGGATTTAACAATCCCGCGACCTTCACAATAGGGACAGGGATCACACAACATACGGGAGATACTGTTACGAACCCGCTCACGGGTCATCTCAACGAGACCAAGCTCAGATATTTTAAGCACATTAGATTTAGCCTTATCCCTCTTCAAGGCCTCCTCAAGGGCGGCATTGACCCGTTCACGATGGTTTTTGATCTCCATATCGATAAAATCGATGATAATGATACCGCCGATATTGCGCAAACGCAGCTGGAAAGCGATCTCCTTGGCAGCTTCGAGATTGGTTTTAAGGATTGTATCTTCAAGATTTTTCTTACCAACAAAACGACCTGTATTAACATCAATCGCAGTCAGCGCCTCAGTCGCCTCTATAACAATATAGCCGCCTGACTTAAGCCAGACTTTTTCTTCCAAGGCTTTATTGACTTCGATCTCGATATCATAGGCCTGGAAAATTGGCTGAATTCCGGTATAACGTTCAATCTCACAATGAAGATCTGGAAAATAACTGGTGATAAAACCCTTGAGCTCATGATAACAGTCATCGGAATCAACCACCAAACGATCGATCTCATCAGAGTAGAGATCCCGGATAATTCTTTGCACCAACCTTAAATCCTGATAGACCAGATTTAGCGATTTGGTCTTCTCTTTTTTCTGTTTGATGTTGTCCCAGAGTTTGCACAAAAATTTCAGATCATGATGCAAGGCCCCCTCTTCCTTACCTTCACTAACTGTACGAACGATCAGCCCCATCCCTTCAGGTTTGATCGCCGTAACCAGATCCTTGAGGCGTTGCCGTTCAACCTCATCTTCAATTTTGCGTGAGATACCAACATGATCGACCGTCGGCAGCAAAACCAGATAACGGCCCGGCAGCGAGTTGTAAGTGGTCACCCGGGCCCCTTTAGTACCCATCGGCTCCCTGGAAACCTGAACTAGAATGTCCTGCCCCTCTTGCAAAAGATCATCAATATGGGCAACCGGCAGGGCTTCATCGAGTTCATCTTCAGCCAGAGCGAACTCCTCATCGACGACAACATTTTCATCGACCGGCAGGAAGGAAGTCATGTCCTCTTCACTGAGAACATCAGCGACATAGAGAAAAGCGGCTTTATCGAGACCGATATCAACAAAAGCAGCATCCATGCCCGGCAGAACCTTGACGACCCGGCCTTTGTAAATGTTACCGACAATACCAAGGCCCCGGTCACGCTCATAAAAGAGTTCAGCCAGGGTACCATTTTCAAGCAGGGCTACCCGCACTTCACCTTCGGTAACATTAACAATCAGTTCAGCCGACATATTCATTAATCCTTTTTCGAAAAAAATTTCTTTACGACGCCATCAGATTTGAGATGGACAAGTAAAAAGCTTCATATACGAGGCACCCAAGACCTGAGAAATGCGGCGTACAAAAGTACGCCGCAGTGACGAAGGTTGCAGGGAAACGAAGCAAATGAAGAATTTTTACGACGCCATCAAACTTTCTATTTTGGTGACTACAATACCAGCCTCCGGACGCTTATCAAGTCCGGCCAAACAGGCCAATATATCAAATATATTGGGGTTGCGTCCATCTAAAACAGCAACGCTTATCATCAACTCGCCATCTTTATTAATTTCAACTACTTTAAGATGCGGGGCCAGATCAACCTCCTGTAACTTACCCTTCCTTCTCCGTTGCAAAACCAAGGACTTATGCCCGGCAATTACCTGACCCGCAACAAACTCAATTTTCGACAAAAGAGCCCGCCATCTAAAATTTTCACCATCTTCAACTCTGACCTGATAGAGACAACCCAAAAGACGACGATCAATCGCTGCAACTCGAGCCCCAAGCTGAAAAGAGTCAATAAATTCAAGGTCTGAAGGTAGAGCCTGTGGCCACCCTCGTTTGAGTTGGTCAAGATCAACCGATTCCAGGGTCCGAAATTCCATAACCTCATGTTGGCTCGCCAAGCCAACCGGTAGAGCATGAACAAAAGAAACCTTGGGATGAGGATGAAAGCCCTGGGAAAAGGCCAACGGGATTTTGAGTCTCCTTAAACCCCGGATAATAACAGCCACATTCTCAAGATGGGAAAGATAAGAAAGTCTTCGCCCCCGGGAGAAAGAAAGCTGATAGCGCCATTCACGCCGCTGACCATCAGCTAAAATAATCTCTTTTGTGGTGGCTTGCGGTTTTAGGATGTCATCCAAGATCGACGCCGTGGCTGTCACATTCACTACCCCCCGGCTCGGCTGGCAAACCCCACAACCATGACATTCGTCGAAGCGACAATCTTTAGTCGTCACCTCCTGCAAAGCCTTTTTCCGCTCATGTTCAAGAAATTTTACACTGACCAGACAATCGATATGGCCCCAAGGTAGAGAAGTTCCGGGCAAAAATTTTCGGGCGACCAGACTCTCGAGATCAAAACCCTCTTCGCTGAAAGCTTTCTGCCAAAGCTGATAGTTGAAATGGTCACTCCATGCATCAAATGAGCAACCCATATGCCGAGCTTTCATCAACACCGGCCACAGACTACGGTCACCTCGGCTGAAAATCCCCTCGAGAAGGCTTAGACGACTGTCATGCCACTTGAAATTGAGACGCCGACCCGAAGCAATTTTTTTTAAGCCCTGACGGATGATCTCCTGACGCCGTACGGTCTCTTCAAGGTTGATCTGCAACTCCCACTGAAAAGGGGTATGCGGTTTCGGAACAAAAGTAGAGACTGAAACATTTAAACGCTGCCGTTTATTCCGAGATCGCGCTAGAGCCCGACCACAAAGCTCGACAATTCCAATCACATCGGCATCGGTCTCACCCGGCAGGCCGATCATGAAATAGAGTTTAATCAGATCCCAGCCCTGGGTAAAAAGATTCTCTATGGTATCAAGAATTTGATCCTCGCTTAAGCCCTTATTGATGACATCACGAAGGCGCTGGGTTCCAGCTTCCGGAGCAATCGTAAAACCACCTTGACGACTACGTTTGAGAGCTTGGAGGAGTTCATCATTCAAAACCCCGGCCCGTACCGAAGGCAAAGAGAGATCGAGACTGGGGCAAGAACGCCGCATCCCCAAGACCAGTTCAAGTAACTG
>JAGHAQ010000015.1 GCA_021161425.1 Candidatus Tharpella sp.
GTGACATGACTCTCGTCAATAATAACCAGATGGTTACGGGGCAGATAGTCCATCAAAGTCGGCGGGGCCTCACCGGCAGCCCGTCCGGTGAGATGGCGGGAGTAGTTTTCGATACCCTGACAATGACCCATCTGTTCGATCATCTCAAGATCAAACATTGTCCGTTGTTCAAGACGCTGGGCTTCAAGCAAGCGGCCCTGACCTTTTAATTCGCAAAGCCGCTCATCAAGCTCATCCTGAATGGCCCGAAATGCACGCTGCCGCACCTCCTCCGGGGTGACATAGTGGCTTGCCGGATAAACCGTAAATTTACCAAGTTTTTCAAGCTCTTTACCGGTCAAAGGATCGATCAAGGCGAGTCCTTCGAGTTCATCCCCGAAGAACTCCAGGCGCAGGGCGCTCTCCTCCATATTGGCCGGAAAGATATCGACACTTTCACCGCGCACGCGAAAGCTCCCGCGGTGGAAATCATAGTCATTGCGCGAATACTGGATATCAACCAGCCGCCGAATGATCTGGTCACGTCCAAGGTCGCCGCGTTCGGGTTCGAGATAGAGCAGCATCCCCTGGTAGGCTTCGGGTGAGCCCAGACCATAGATACAGGAAACACTGGCAACAATGATCACATCTTCACGTTCAAGCAGCGAAACCGTCGCCGCATGTCGCAGTTTGTCGATGCGATCATTGATCGAAGAATCTTTTTCTATAAAGGTGTCGGTAGTAGGAATGTAGGCTTCGGGCTGATAGTAGTCGTAGTAACTGACAAAGTATTCAACCCGGTTTTCGGGAAAGAAGTCTTTAAACTCCTGGTAGAGCTGGGCCGCCAGGGTCTTGTTGGGGGCGACCACCAAGGTCGTGCGCTGAACTGTAGCGATCACCTGAGCCAGGCTGAAGGTCTTACCGGAACCGGTAACCCCGAGCAGAACCTGTTTCTGCAGGCCCGCCTCAATCCCGGCACTCAGCTTTGCAATGGCCTGCGGCTGATCACCCTGCGGCGTAAAGGGAGCATGAATCTTGAATCGGGGCATCGGCAAAGACCAGGAGGCAAACTTCTAGCGGTGTTCGCGGGTTTTGTTGAAGGTAATTTGGGGATTTAATTCAACAATTCGGTTTAAACGCCACTCACTCGGCGCTAGCAGGGTTAAGTGCTTTTCAGCGTCTAAGGCAAGCTGGTTTTCGTTTTTCTTTTTGAACAGGTCGAGCTCTTTTGGGTCGTCGCACTCAATCCAGCGGGCGGCAGTATAGTCGGCAGCCTCGTAGATCGCATCGACCCCGTACTCGGCTTTGAGCCGGGCCATGGTCACTTCAAACTGCAGCACCCCGACTGCACCAAGAATATAGTCACTACCCATAAGCGGCCGGAAAACCTGAACCGCACCCTCTTCCGAAAGCTGAATCAGACCTTTACTGAGCTGTTTGGTTTTAAGGGGATTTTTAAGCACGACCCGGCGAAAATGTTCCGGGGCGAAACTGGGAATCCCGGTAAATTTAAGCTCCTCTTTAGTCGTAAATGTATCGCCGATTTTGATCGTACCATGGTTATGAATACCGATAATGTCACCGGGCCAGGCCTCCTCGACATTACTGCGATCCTGAGCCATAAAGATGGTGGCGTTAGCAATCGTTATATCCTTACCGAGACGATGATGACGGACCTTCATGCCGCGCGTAAATTTTCCCGAACATATCCGGAAAAAGGCGATCCGGTCGCGATGGGCGGGGTCCATATTGGCCTGAATTTTGAAGGTAAACCCGGAGAATGCAGACTCTTCAGGTTTGACCATTCGGCTCACGGCCGACCGCGAACTGGGAGCCGGTGCCAACTCAACAAAAGCATCAAGTACCTCCCGAACCCCGAAATTATTAATTGCGCTGCCGAAAAAAACCGGCGTCTGGCTTGCCTTGAGATATTCAGCATGTTCAAAGGGGTTGGCCGCCCCCTCCATCAATTCAACATCTTCACGCAGGGTATCAGCCTGTTTTCCCAGTAGTTCGTCAAGTTGCGGATCTTCAAGATCTTTAATAACGAATCCCTCCTGCCGGTGACTCTCCTTGCCCGGCGTAAAGAGATTAAGCTGCTGACGATAGAGGTTATAGACCCCCTTAAAAGAACTTCCCATCCCGATCGGCCAGGAGAGAGGAGCACACTCAACCTGTAGTTTATCCTCGATATCAGCTAAGATATCAAGAGGTTCGAGACCATCCCGATCCATTTTATTAATGAAGGTGATAATCGGCGTATTACGCATACGGCAAACCTCCATCAATTTTTCGGTCTGCGGTTCCACCCCTTTAGCGCTATCGATAACCATCAAGGCGCTATCGACCGCTGTTAGAACCCGATAAGTATCCTCGGAAAAATCCTGATGCCCCGGGGTATCGAGCAGATTGATCTCATAATCGCGATAGTTGAACTTCATCACCGACGAGGTCACCGAGATCCCACGCTCCTGTTCAATCGACATCCAGTCGCTGGTCGCATGGCGTGAAGTCTTGCGTGATTTCACGGCCCCGGCCATTTGAATGGCACCGCCGAAAAGCAATAGTTTCTCAGTCAAGGTGGTCTTACCGGCATCGGGATGGCTGATAATCCCGAAAGTCCGCCGTTTTAAAATTTCTCTTTCCAGTTGACTACTCAAATTTTAAACCTTGATGGCGTCGTAAAAAGTTCCGATATCCTGCGTTGTTGTGGTTTCCCAGACACTCGACATACTACATGTATGGTCTCGCGCCTGGGAAACCACAACATCTTGTCTGTCGAATTTTTTACTTAGCCATCCCGTGAAAAATGAAGTGACTATTCAAGTAAAACGGGGCGTGATCTAACGAATAGAGCGAAATTTGTCAACCATTTTACCAACTTGTTCAAAATAAGGTTGACAAATAATAAAGATTGACGGTATCTACCTTAACATCAGGATTTTAGCAGGGTAAGTAAAGATACAACACAACTAAATACAGACAGGAAGATAAAATGCAGGTACAGGGTAATAAATTACGCAAAGGGCTGCTGGTTTACCGCGGCGTACTTTTTGACTACACCAACGGGCGCACCTACGGTCCCTGCTTCACCCTGAAAATGGAAGCCGTCGAATGGGCCGAAAAAGAGGTGCAAAGAGGCGACTATCCGACCGACTGCCAGAAAATGGTCATGTGGAACACCTGTGAAGTGGAAGGAGAGGCCCCGGATATAGAAGGTGCAAAAACCGACTCAATCGTCTGAATTTTTGTTCCAGCAAAGAAACAAACACCTTACTGTGACAGGGTAATCGTAAAAGCCCCCCGTAACTCATCAAGACGGAAGCCAACGGCCCGGTCTTCAGAGTAAATTCGTCGCAGCTCCTTTTTCAACTTGCTACCAATCTTTTCACCATGACACCTAAGACAGAGTGAACCGGTCGGAATAGCCCGTAGATAACGAAAAGAACGCTTTCCCCCATCCTCAACTTCCTGCCAGTACTCCATTCCCGCCAGGGTCTCTCCCTGCAAACGCCGTTTTTCTAGAAGCGCCAGTCCCACTTTCTCCCAACTGTCAGGCCGGTTTTCCGGATTCCGACAACGCTCACTGGTACGCCCAACCTGTACTTTTGGATGCAGTGAATAACGGGCCGCCAGTTCCGGAGCTACTTTACTACAAACTGAAAGCGCCTTTACCGTTCGGCCACTGCGAAGTGCGCTTTTAAGCTCCCCTTTCAACTCAGTCATAAAATCCCGGGCCAAAACCCGACATTGCAAAACCCGCCGATCCTCAGCTCCTGCAGAAGCCACCAGCAGAATAAGCAGAAGGAAAGAAAGTAAAAATATCTTTTTCTTATTCATCTTCAAAAACCTTACTTAAATTTACGTTTAACATAGGCTGCAAGATCGACTCCGAAATCACTACCCCAGTCATTATCATAAACCATTCTGGCAGCCAGTTCAGCAGCCACCATGGCGGCCCGATATTTTAACGGCAAGCACTTCGGCAGACGTGACAGATAGCGGGATTGCCGGAGAAATTTCGGCAGATGCGATTTTACGACCCGGCGCATGGGGAGCGTATCGAGAAGTTCGGAATTCTCCTGAAAATAGTTGAACAAACGAATGTAATTATGATTTATCTCCATACTCAGTGAGCTTGCGATCATAGTATAGGATTGCTGGTCGCAACTTAAGCGACGGCGACGTAAAATCAACCGAGCCTCATCGGCGGCCCGTTTTTCGAGAATTTCCAGTACATCCCTGACATACTCATCCTTGTGTTTGACAAATTCCCGTTCCGAAAGAACCAGATTGGCAATGATTTCATAAGAAGAGGAGATTACCCCACATTTGTTGGCGGCAGCATCGCGGATTACTACGATCCCTTTTTCCTGTAGCTTTTCGCGGGCGCTCGGAGTAATAAATGAGTTGGCTCCTTCGACAATCGCCCGACAAGTCGGACTGCCGTCAACCGAGAAGAAACCCTCCCAATTGTGGATATCGACAGTCTCCGGCCGACCCCCGGCCGGGATAAAGAGATCGGCTGGCACGACAAAGATGGCATGATCAAACTCACGATGAAATTCATCCGCAGTGACCCACTCTTCGCAAACCCCTTCAGCCCCCTTTGCAAGCCGTTTATAGAGTTCGGCCAAGCCCTCCCGACGACGTTCGCGACTGAGCAGAAGAAAACCACCAGGATGCAGTTTTTCCGGTGCAAAAGCGTCGATATTCTCTTTCAAAATAATACGCTTAAGCTCTCCATGATCAAGACCTTCGGGATCAAACAGAACCCCCGACCCGGCCACAATCAAAACGATCTTGACCTGCGGTGAACGCTCTAGAAGCAGGCGCATGGCATTACCGGCAACATCGCCATTAGGGCCACCGGTCAGTTTGACACTGAAAGCGTCGCTCCGCATATCGATCCCGAGCTCGGCCATGATTATTTCAGCAAAGGTAATAACGCCCAGAGAGGTCACCCCGTATTGTTTGTGATTGATACCGACCGCCTTGCTGGAAATCACTCCACCACCCAGAATATAGCCGCGTTTTTGGGACTGTTTGGCAATCAACTCGATCATCGAATCGTGCATATTTTCGTCGGGACCCAATTCAATCGGCTCATCCTCGGCATAGTAATCAACGACCATTGGGTTTTTCGCCCGACCTTTGCTGTCGGTCACATAGAGATCAAAAAAAGCGTTGATAAAACCGTACTGCAATTTGTAAAGACTCTGCAGGCGAGCGGCACCATCGCTAAGATCACTGACATCGTGGACGACAACCATCTTCGAGCCGCCTTCATAGATGTCCTTGTTTTTCAAATGCTGAGTATGGGCCAGAACGTAGACCTCACGCAACAGGGTGCCGGCAGTGGCGAGGAAATCATCCGTCGTTGAACAGGAGATTGTGCGCCAGCCACCGCGAGCAATATCGGAAAAACCGACATGGTAACCAGCTCCGTAACGGCCGTAGAAATAGGTGATACGGAAGGGCGCAGCGCCGGCCGGAAAATCAGCCGTAAACTCGGCCTCCATCTCTTGCAGGTAGGCCGGGTCAAGACGAAAAGCAAGAGCATGTTTCTCCGGTACAAAGAAGTTACTCTTCAAAGTATAGCGAACCAAAAGGAGAGCGGTCGCAAAGATAGTTCGCCTGAGGTTATCAAAATGACGATGCCCGGTATTATAGCCGGCAATCATTTTCTCAACCTCCTCCTGCAAGCGTTGACTCTCTTCATCCCGTTTCTCCAGCTCCGGCACAAACCGAGCCCGAAAAAAACGTACCAGAGCCAGCGCAATCTCAGGGCTCATATGAAAAGCCCGCCGAACCTCACTTAAATCATAAACGTCAGGCTGACTGTGAGCCAGGTTAGTATGACAAAAAGCGACCATGGCCTTAATCAACAGGAGCTCTTCGCCATCGGCCAGATCGCCCAATACATACTGACGATAGAGACTGCCTTTGTTGGCCAGAATCTGGGTATTATAGAGCTCCCGTTTAAGACGCTGATAGAAATCAGGACCCAGACGACTGCATTTCTCGAGATAGAAAGTTCCAAGAAAGTGAGGATTGACACCGGTGGCAATCTCAAGACAATAGGCCCGGCAGACCCGCCCTTCAAGACGGTGAAAAACCTCAAGCACCTGCTCGAGAAAGCCATGACCGGGAGGATTGCCGACTGAAAAAAGGATTCGGGTCTCGGGATGATCACAGGCATCGACCGCCTCTTCCACCGCAAAATAGAGACCGTCGTAACGACACCCCTGCTGATAGAGCCAGAGCAGGCGGGCAACCCGTTCCGGCGGTGACACTTTAAGGTAATCGGCATTATTGATAGCCAACAGAGTAAGCCCGGAGCGCAGTTTTGAAAAATTGTACTCAGGATAGAGCCGACACAACTCCAAATCAACCTTCTTTAAGAGGCCATACGGCAGTTTTACATTTTTGGCCGCCCGTACTTCGCGGCTGGAGACCTGTTTAAATTCATAACGCTGGATCTCAAGGACAACCTCACTGCCGGGCAGGCTCCCATAGGAGTGGGTGATCTCGGCATAGGTCGGTTTTTCGTGCAATCTAGTTAGCGTCTGATAGATCGAACCGGCCTGACTTAATCCGGCCGTAATTAGCAGTTCCTCGCGATCGGCGAGTAGCAGATGCCGGTTCAGGCCCAGGGTGTCAAGGCCGGCAACCAACAGGTCAAGCGTATCATGATACTCTTCCATAGTCAGGAAGAAGTAGGGATTCATATTGACCTGAAGCCAAGCCAGATTAACTTGTTCCCGCCGCCGCCGCAACTCCAGATTTTGATTCATACGTTGGCTTATACACTCTTTAATAACATAAATATCAGACATAAAGATCTCCTTAAGATCTATAAAAATCAAAACTTATAAAGGTTGATACATATGGTCAGCAATAGCCGTTTCGGCAAGCGCATCCAAGAGGTTGTCCGGGAATAGCAAATTTTTCGTACCAAGCACAAAATCACCTCAGCTGATTCCGGGCAATCGTGCTACAGATCTTCCAACTTCTTCTACAACTATTGCCATTTCATGCCTTCTACTGTAACATAACAAGTATAAAATTTCCTCAAAAAACTCACCACCTTAAAGATGATTATCTCCCTTTTTTTTGCCGCCTCTTGCCACGCACCGGCGGCCTCGTATCAGCCAGATCGACCTCACCGCAATGGCGTAAGATCTCTTCTCTAACACAATCACGCAAAGCAACCGCCGCCGACCAGCTCGCATCCCGGGGCTGAATAGGTTTGGCAATCGTCACCGTTACCAGTCCGGGGCGCGGTAACCAGGAGCCTGAAGGAAGCTTTTGCCGAATGCCACTAAGAATCACCGGAACCACTGGGCGGGCGGCAGTCGCCGCCGTGACAAAGGCACCCATCCGAAACGGCAAAAGGCCGGGCAGACGATGAAAGGTCCCTTCAGGGAAAAAGAGAAGTGACCTGCCCGAAACCTCGTCCCGAACCAAACGACGCACGCCGGAAACCCCTTGTTCAACATCGAAACGTTCGACAAACTCCACCCCCATACGAGCTAAGGGGAGACGAAAAAGAGAGTGCTCCTTAAGCTCGGCCTTGACCACGACACTGAACTGCAACGGCAACGCTGCAAGCAGGACAAAACCATCGAGATAGCTCGAATGGTTGGCCACCAAAACCACGGAAGCATCGCGGGGAAGGTTCTCCAGACCCCGCACCACCAAAGGGGTCGCCGAAAGCCGCGCCAAGAGCCGCGCCGAATGTTGCAAAAGCGCCCAACGCTGCCCAAGTCTTGGCAACAGCAGCAACAGTAGCCAGACCGGCGGGGCCAAGAACAGAAAAAGGCCCCAGACATAACCGGCATAAAGATACGCTCTCAGCGTCTGCAGTCCCTTTAAGGCCTGCGGCAGCAAACCCGTCAACGCCACCCGGACCAGTTGCCACCAAACCGCTCTTTGCCCTCTACC
The DNA here is from genome assembly GCA_021161425.1 of Candidatus Tharpella sp. Taxonomy (GTDB): domain Bacteria; phylum Desulfobacterota; class Anaeroferrophillalia; order Anaeroferrophillales; family Tharpellaceae; genus Tharpella. The sequence continues at coordinate 7,927 of JAGHAQ010000015.1, forward strand.
CAAACGGCCCCCTTCATAGAGTTCGCGTGTGGCCGCCCGCCTGAGCTTGCCACTCGAGGTTTTGAGAATGACATGGGGCGGTAGCAGCAAGACATCATCGGGCGGCAATCCCAAAAGATCCATCGTCAGATTGTTGATCTCGCTGTGCAAAAAGGAAAGGCGCTCTGCCGCCGTCTCCCGGGTTTCAGCCAACACGATCAGACGCTCGGTCTGCGAACGCCGATCCAGACTGCCGAAAGCGACGACACAACCCTTTCTGATCCCGGCAATCTTGCCCACCGCCTCCTCAAGCTCATAGGGGTAGATATTCCGGCCGCCCCGAATGATGATATCCTTGACCCGGCTGGTAATATAGACATCACCATCGGCGATATAGGCGAGGTCACCGGAATCGAGCCATTTCCCCTGAAAGAGCCGTTTATTCTGTTCAACATTACGATAGTAGCCACTGGTCACAGAAGGCCCGGAAAAAAGCAGACGGCCCTCTCGACGTTCACCCAACTTCTGACCCTGAGCATTGACAATCCGGATCTGATGATCTTTCAACGGGTGCCCGCAGGCGACAAAACTAAGGGCTCCGGAATCATCCGTAGAGGCCGGCTCCGCCTGGCCGGAACGCATAAAAGAATCCCTGACAATCCGGTCGATTGGAGCTTTGCGACCCGGCAAAGGAAAGGCCAGACCAACCGATGATTCGGCCAGCCCGTAGACCGGCGCCATAACTTCGGAACCGAAACCATAAGGCCCAAAACGCTTGCCAAAATTGCGCACGGTCTCTGGACTGACCGGTTCCGCCCCGTTAAAGGCGAGCCGCCAGGAACTTAGATCGAGCCCCTCGATATCCCGGTCATCAATCTTTTTCAGGCATAGTTCATAACCGAAATTGGGTGCTGCCGAAAGGGTTCCCCGATGCCGATGCATGGCCCACAACCAGCTTTCGGGATGGATCAGAAAGGAGAGCGGAGACATGATCACCAACTGATAACCGTAATAAAGGCTCCCAAACCAGGCCCCGATCAGACCCATATCATGGTAGAGTGGCAACCAACTGACGAAGACGTCGCTGGAACTCGCCTTTACGCGCTCCCCCATCGCGCGCAAATTGGCGAGCAGGTTGGCGTGCGAGAGAACCACCCCTTTGGGATTACCGGTACTGCCGGAGGTGTACTGCAAAAAAGCGGTATCACCGGGCTTGGCAATATGGGGCACGACATGCCCGCCATACTCAGCAAGTTCGGCCACGGTTACGGAACCCCGCAGGGTTTTGACATGCGCCTTCAGGAGCCGCACCAGAGGCAAGACCTCAGGAATTGTGATCAATAACGCGGCCTGGGAGTTTTTCAGGATACCGCTATGGCGAATTAGATGCTCTTCAATCTGCGCCGGCCGGGCTGGGGGATAGAGTGGTACGGGAATCGCGCCAACCAGCAGAACGCCGAAAAAACTGTAGAAATAGTCCCTACTGGTGGGTAGCATGAGGGCTACCGTCTGGCCAACCTCAAGACCTTGATGTCGCAGACCGCAGGCTACACTTTCGGCACCCTCCATGAGCGCGCGAAAGGTAATCTTTTCCTGCAGGGCACCCTCAATGTAGAGGTTGATATGAACGTTTTGCGGATGACTTTGGACATGCCACTCGAGAACCTCGAGAAGTGTTTCAGCGTGGGCTGCGGCACTTGTAATCTGGTCACTAAAAGCCAGCTTTTCCAACATAATGCCGCGAGTGTCTCCATCGACATCGGCGGCCAGAACGGCGCGCAAAAGATCGCGCGGGGATTGAGAACGAGCCAGATCCCTTTCCGAAAGTTTTATGGCAAACCGGCGCTCAACACGAGCCAGAAACTCGACCCGAGCCAGGCTGTCCAGCCCTAGATCACGATCCAGGAGACTGTCCAGGGTTACCGTCAGGGTATACCCCTTACCGGCATGCAGCTCTTGCGTCAGTTGCCGCACCACCTCCAGCAGAAGGTCGATCTTGGCAGTTCTCTGGTTGGTTGCGGGCTGCTCTTGCAATTTGCCATACCTCACGCACTCTGGGATCGACCAGGTTTTTCACCAGTCCCCCCTTCAACCAGCGCTCGGACCAAGAAGCGGTCGGCAAGGTTTGAAGATATCAGCGGCCGGATACCCTGACATGAGTTAATCACCACAAACCTGCTCAAAAAAATCCAGCATGGCTTTCACGGCTATTCCCCGAAACTCCGGGCTTTCTACCAAAATCTCGTGCCGGGCTTCCGGAATTACCTGAAGTTCACAGTTGCCGGCCCGGCCGCAAAAAAATCGCTCTTGCGCCTGGTTATCAACCACCCGGTCAGCCCCAGCCTGAAGAATCAGGAGCGGCGACCGCAAGCTTTCATTCTCCGCCATAACCTCTCCGATTGCCACCAAGGCCTGCCTGACCCAGGCGTTGGTCGGCGAGCCCAACTGGATCTGGGGATACTCAGCCATCAGACGCTGATTACGGTTATAACTCTCTCGATCGGAGGTCAGAGGATTATCATCAGTAAAAGATTCCGGTTTAAAGGGACCGCCGCCGATAATATAATTTTGGCTTAATCCCAAAACCTCAAAGAGTGACAAGAGCGGTGATACCAGGAAAAAGGGCCAGGGAGCGGTGGAAAAACCGAGCATCGGCGCAGTCATGACGATGCCGGCAAAGTTTCCCGGATAACGCAGCTCATACAGCAGGGTAATGGTGCCCCCCATCGAATGGGCCAGAACCAGACAAGAATCATGCGGCCGCCGGCTGACGATATGTTCCAGAAAAAAGTGAAGGTCGGCTACATAATCGTCAAAGCTGTCGACATAACCTTTATGAGGGTCAGCAAGCTGACGGTCGGAAAAACCCTGACCGCGATGGTCAAAGGTATAGACCGAAAAATCAGCGGCGGTTAGTTTGTCGATTACTTTGCGATATTTGACGAAGGTTTCGTTGCGGCCATTAACAATAACAACCGCCCCTTTTTCAGCTTCAACTTCCCGAATCCCATAGACAATCCCGACTCCATGACAGCCTTCAAAAACACCGATCTCCATCTCCGGAAGAAGTTGCTTTAGCTCACCAACCGGCCCTAACGCCATGACCTCTCCCAACCCCGCTAAAAACAGGATGATCAATCCCGGGATAAAGGCAAAAAAAACCACTTTTCTCCCACATAGACTTCAACTTTCGAAAAACTCTCCGCCATTTCAGATGATTTGTCAACAAAAAACAACTCACCAACAGCGACAGCGGTAAAAAATCAGTCGCCTTTGCCGCCCCTTACCCCGGAAAAATAATCGCCCTCAACCTTAAGGATATCAACGGGGAGTTCACCTGCCAAAAAGACGCCTTCCTCTGTGCCGCCCTCGGCACCAAAGTCGGCATCGGCAGACTGCTGGATGGCAAATAGACGACTCAAGCATAAGGCTACCTTGAAAAAATTATAACTTTTCGAGGTAGCCTTAATTTTTATCGCCGATATTACTATATTTACAAGAGAATTGCATAACTGATGATCACATAGCGAATCAATTTGCCTGATGTGACTAGGATGAAAAATATTAAAAGATTTATTTTCAGTACGCCTGCAACAAATGTTAATGGATCACCCACTACAGGTACCCACGCAAAGAAGAGACTGAGCACTCCGTACCTTTTAAACGTTTGTTGCGCCTTAACCGATTCATCTTCCGATATTTTCAAAACCTTCTTAACCAGAAAAACACTGCCCCAAAACCCTATTGCATAATTTACAAATGACCCAAGGACATTACCAAACGTCGCGACGCTTACCAAAACAGTTGGGTTCAATTCATTCAACAACAAAACGCTAAGAACAACCTCTGAGTTCAACGGTAAAATTGTTGCCGCTAAAAATGAGGCTAAAAAAAGTCCGGCGTAACCAAATTCCGTAAAATATTCCATCTCTTAAACTTTGTAATTTCCCACCGTCAGGTCACTTCCAAAAACCGCCGAACCCCTACAATCCAAGATCTCTCAATGATTGCTCAAGATCGTTAGCTTCCTTGATGCGGCCGCGTTTGCGGCAACCGTTGAGGTAGATTTTACTTTTACGTTCGAGGGTGGCAAGGGCCGAAATTTTCTGAAAGGGGGTTAAAATATCACTGGCAAAAATTTTCAACAGGGAGAGAATACGGTAGAGGTCAAGGGCCGGGATGGTTCGCGAAAGCTGGTCGTCGTGACCTCCGTGTTTAACCACCAGTTTTTCGGTAAGCAGGGGGATGGGATAACGGCAGGCGGTTCGGAGCCAGAGGTCGTAGTCCTCGCAAGCCGGAAGGCTTTCATCAAAGAGACCGATTTCGGCAAAAAAACGGCGCCGCATCATGACGGCCGAAGGACTGACAACACAGAGCGGCAGGCATTCGCTAAAGATCGAACCGGATGGTTTTTGATGATGCTTACAGGGGTTGACCCGTTTTCCGTTACGAATCCAGATTTCATCGGTCTGGGAAATCAGAGTTTCAGAATCGGCCCGCATAAAGGCGAGCTGACGTTCGACTTTTTCGGGCTCCCAGAGATCGTCAGAATCGAGAAAAGCAATAAATGAACCCCGACTCAATTCAATACCGCGGTTGCGGGCATAACTGACCCCACGATTGCGGGACAAGCGCAACAACCTGATACGCGACCCGAATTGCTCACGCATCAGGTCGGCACTATTATCGGTTGAGCCATCATCAACAACGATGATTTCGAGATTCGGCCAGCTCTGGACCAGAACCGAGGCCACCGCCCGTGTCAGCGATTGGAACCGGTTGAACGTCGGGATGATGACACTGACCAAGGCTTGAGTCATAGGGCTGCTACTAATAAATTTTGTAAAAAATCCAGGCACCGATAATTTAAAAGTCAAGTCACAACAGACAACGACAAACATCGCTTCGTCCTGCTTCGCATGGGGACAGAATTGAATTCTGTCCCCGCACAGAAACAGTTTGAACTATTTTGACAGATTCTTCACGAGGCCGGCCATGAGCCGGGCTCCGAAACCGGTGGCGCCGGGAGCGAAATATTTCCATTTTTTTCCGGGATAGGCGGGACCGGCAATATCGAGATGGGCCCAAGGAATCTCCTCAGGAACAAATTCGCTTAAAAAGAGGGATGCCGTAATCGTCCCGCCATAAGCGCTGTTACCGATATTGGAGATGTCGGCAAAATCAGACTTCATATCCTCGAGGTAAGCTTTTTCGAGCGGCAATTCCCAAATAATCTCGCCACTCTCCTCGCCTGATTGCTTAAGCCGATCAATCAAATCCCGATCGCGCCCTAAAACTGCGGCAACCTGAATCCCTAAGGCCACACGACAGGCACCGGTCAGGGTTGCGGCATCAACCATATAGTCAGGTTTCAGAGAAGCCCCGAGTTGCAGAGCATCAGCCAAGATGAGTCGACCTTCGGCATCGGTATTTTTAACTTCCACCGATTTGCCATTCTTCATGACAATGATATCTCCCGGCGCCTGGGCATTACCACTCGGCATATTTTCAGCCATCGCCAAAATCCCCGTCACCTTAACCTGGGCTCCGAGCTGGCCGATAATCTCGAGAGCGCCAAGCACGGCTGCGGCCCCGGCCATGTCGGATTTCATATCGACCATCGAAGCTCCCGGTTTGAGCGAAAGTCCGCCGGAATCAAAGGTAATACCTTTACCGACCAGAACAACATGCGGTATTTTATCTAACTCAGCAACTTCCGGTTCATAAGTCAACGTAACCATGCGCGGCGGTTTACAACTGCCACGGCCAACTGCCAGAAGACCGTTATAGCCCTCTTTTAAGAGACGATTTTCATCCCAGAGGTCAATCTGCAAACCACAGCGACCGGCACTTTTTACGGCCTCATCGACAAACTCTTCCGGCCCTAAATAGGCAGGTGGATGATTGACCAGATCACGCACCCGGTTAACCGTTTTGCAGACCGTCTCAAGCCGCTGCAAATCCGCTTCAATAACCGGCAGATCGAGACCGCCGACGACAAAGACAATCTCCGGACAAAAGGCCTCTTCATCTTTATCTGGGGACGCAGCCTTAAACTGCTCATAGGAATAGGCCCCAAGAATAATTCCTTCCAGCGCTTTTTTATGAAAACCACTAGCCTCGGGCGCATCAAGTACCAACACCAAAGGCGATATCTTAAGCGCTACGGCTTCCTTGTAGGCTTGCAAAGCCGCACATTTTACCGCTTCCCAGATGTTAAGGTGTTTAAACTGATTAAGCGGCACAAAGTAGTCGGCCGAGGTCAGCTCCGGGGCACTCAGAAGCAAGGATTTTTCGAGTTTACGCTCTTTGAAAACTTTTAGTTTTTCTTCTAAGTCCTGATAAATCGTAAAAAAATCCCGCTCATCAGACAACAAAAATGCCCGCAAACCCTGCTCTTTTACCGACCACGACTTTTCAACTCGCCAAACCATCTGTTTTTCCATACTACTCCCCTAAATAGGCCTCTTTGACCCGTTCATCACGCAATAATTCAGCGGCCGGCGCTTCAAGAATGATCTTGCCGGTCTCCATCACGTAACCATAATCCGCCAGATTAAGGGCGGCATGAGCATTCTGTTCAACCAGCAGGATAGTAATCCCCTCCCCGGCAATTCGTTCGATAATCGAGAAAATTTTTTCAACCATTAAAGGTGCTAACCCAAGAGATGGTTCATCGAGGAGCAAAAGCTGCGGCTGCGACATTAGAGCACGACCGATCGCCAGCATCTGCTGTTCACCTCCGGAAAGCGTACCACCGGCTTGCCGTCGCCGCTCTCCAAGAACCGGGAAAAGCTCGTAAACCATTTCAAGATCAGCAGCAATCGCGGCTTTTACCCGTCGACAATAGGCTCCCATTTCAAGATTTTCCTGGATCGTCAGACCCGGAAAGATACGTCGCCCCTCCGGCACTTGACAGAGACCGGCCTTGACAATTTCATCCGGAGCCCGACCGGCCAGCGACGTACCGTGATAAAGGATCTCTCCTTGTTGGGGCTTAAAGATCGCGCTGATCGCCATCAGTGTCGTCGACTTGCCGGCACCATTAGCCCCAATCAAGGTTCTGATCTCGCCGGCATAGACCTCAAGATCAACCCCTTTCAAAGCATGAATATTGCCGTAATAATAATGAATATCTTTAAGCTTCAGAAGCGGCATGCTGGGCTCCTAGATAGGCTTCGATCACTTTGGCGTTGCTGCGAACCTCAGCCGGAGTTCCAGAGGCGATCAATTCGCCGTGATCAAGAACATAGATTCGATCGGCCAGATTCATTATAACCTTCATGTCGTGCTCTATAATCAGAACCGCAACACCAGCCTCACTGATCCTGCGAACCAAGGTAATGAGCGCCGCCGACTCGGTCGGATTCATCCCGGCCGCTGGTTCATCTAAAAGCAACAATTTAGGTTCGGTGGCCAGAGCACGAGCAATTTCCAAACGACGCTGATCCCCATAAGGCAATGA
>JAGHAQ010000062.1 GCA_021161425.1 Candidatus Tharpella sp.
CCGGCTACCGATGGTACCAAGTTTAAAGAGCATCTCTTTAAAGGTCTCGAAGAAGAGGTTGGTGGAATGTGGGATTTCGCGATTGATCCTTATGAACATGCTGCTAAAATGATTGCTCACATCGATAAAAAACGTGAAGCCTTAGGTATCAATGTTAAGCAGGAGCGCAAACTCTTCGACATGGCCGATCGTCGTGACCTCTAGGTCGATCTCTGATAGATAGAGAAGATTTAAAGTGAGAAAGCCCCGGTTCTTTATTGAACCGGGGCTTTTTTGTACTTGACAATACGGAGTGGAGTTTCTACAAGGCTTAAGCATTTGCCGGTTTAGCTGGACGATCCAATTTTTTTAACTATTCAGGTATTGCTTCCAAATTGTCTCGATGTGGGGACTGACCTCCAGGCAGGGCGCTAGCCCGCAGCCGGGCTGAGTTCTGTCCCCGGTTACGGAGGGCGAAGCTGAGTTTGCCGCTATTTGCTGTAACTTTATGATGGACACCTGAAGTCATCAATTTTTTTAAGATAAAGGATTGTTATGCGTTTTTCCAGGATGCATCTGCCCACCTTGAAAGAGGTGCCCTCTGAAGCTGAGGTTATCAGCCACCGTCTGATGCTCCGGGCCGGGATGATTCGTCGTTTGGCCGCCGGGATCTACTCTTATCTGCCGTTGGGATTGCTGGCTTTGCGTAATGTTGAAGAGATTATTCGCCAGGAGATGAACCGGGCCGGAGCTCAGGAAGTTTTGTTGCCGGCCGTGCAACCGGCCGAACTCTGGCAGGAGAGCGAGCGCTGGGACTTTTATGGCAAAGAGCTTTTAAGAATCAGGGATCGCCATCAGCGAGATTATTGTTTTGGTCCGACTCATGAAGAGGTGATTACCGACTTGATCCGTCATGAGGTTCGTTCTTATCGTCAGCTGCCCCTCAATCTCTATCAGATTCAGACTAAATTCAGGGATGAGATAAGACCCCGTTTCGGGCTTATGCGGGGCCGTGAATTTATTATGAAAGATGCTTACAGTTTTGATGTTGATGATGCTGCCGCGGGTTTAAGTTACCAAGCTATGCGGGATGCCTATACCAGGATCTTTTCCCGTTGCGGGCTTAATTTTCGTGCCGTTGAGGCTGATTCCGGGGCGATTGGCGGTAGTTTTTCACATGAATTTGTCGTCCTTGCCGACTCTGGTGAAGATGCGGTTGCCAGTTGTCAATCCTGTGACTATGCCGCTAATGTTGAAAAAGCTGAGAGCCAGTTTATTGCTGTCAGGGTAACTCCTCCTGATCCGGCCGTGGCCGCACCGCTTGAGGTCGCGACTCCGGATTGTGAATCGATTGAGGCGGTTGCCGCTTTCTTCGGGGTTACTCCCGATGCGACTATAAAAAGCATAATCTTTGAGAGTGATCTAGGTTTCTGCATGGTCATTGTGCCGGGTGACCGCGAAGTCAATGAGATCAAGGTAAAAACCGCTCTCGGGGCGGAGTGGCTTGAGATTTTGGCGCCGGCTCGGGTTGCTGACGAGCTCGGTCTGCCGGTCGGTTATCTGGGGCCGTTGAATGTCAGTATCCCGTTGCTGGTCGATCGCCAGGTGCCGCAGCTTGGTGAGATTATCTGCGGGGCCAATCGGGCTGGTTTTCATCTTCAGGGGGTTTACTGGGGACGCGATTTCAGGAGCTCGCAGATTGCCGATCTGGTTCAGGTCAGGGCCGGTGATTTCTGCCCGCGTTGTGGTTCTTTGCTGCAGATCGACCGGGGTATAGAGGTTGGTCATATCTTTAAGCTGGGAACTAAATACAGCGAAAAACTAAAAGCCACATTCCTTGATCAGGAGGGCCAGGAAAGACTCCTGGTGATGGGGTGTTACGGTATCGGTGTCGGTCGGACCGTGGCTGCCGCCATTGAACAGAATTATGATGAGAACGGTATCTGTTTTCCTTATGCTATTGCTCCTTTCAAGGTGGCGCTCTTAAATCTTGATCTCAAGTCGGAAGAGGTTACGGCTTATTGCGAAAGTCTCTATCTGGAGTTGCAGAATCGGGGGATTTCAGTCATTTATGATGATCGTAATGAACGACCCGGAGTAAAATTCAAGGATGCCGATTTGATTGGCGTTCCTCTGCGTCTGACGTTGGGTCGCAAAGGGTATAAACGGGGAGTTCTGGAAGCCCGGCGTCGAAGAGGGTCTATCAATGAAGAGTTGCCTCTGGATGACTGGGCCCCTTTATGGTCTCTTCTCGCAGAGCTGGCGGCGGATGATTAGCGTATCTAACCTTAATAAGAGTTACAGCCATCCCGATATGGTCTTGAAAGATGTCTCTTTTAAGGTCAAAAAGGGTGAATTTGTCTATCTTTCAGGTCCCAGCGGGGCCGGGAAAACAACCCTGTTCCGCTTGCTCTTTGCCGACCTTAAGCCAGATAGTGGCCAGGTTGAGGTTGATGGTCTTGATCTAATGCGGGCTCAACCGTCTCGCATAGCCCGCTTACGGCGGCGTATGGGGATAGTTTTTCAAGACTACAAATTGATTCCCAATTATACTGTTTTCGACAATGTAGCCCTAGCCTTGGAGATTGTCGGTACGCCGCGGCGCCTGATCCAAAAAACCGTCTGGCAGGTGCTTAAAGTGGTGGGTGTCGAACGTCAGCTTGATCGTCTGCCGCCCCAATTATCCGGTGGTGAGCAACAGCGGGTTGCAATTGCCCGGGCCTTGGTTAATGATCCCCATCTCATCCTGGCGGATGAGCCGACCGGCAATCTCGATTATGAGATTGCCAACGAAATCATGAATATCTTCAACTATATAAATTCTCAAGGTGCAACCGTCGTCATGGTCACCCACAATCGAGCTCTGTTGCAGCGTTTTAAGCGCAAGGTTTTTTATCTTGACCAAGGATCACTGCAAGCCTATGTCTGGCCCGATTGAGGCTGTCAAAACAGGCACATCTGCGTCGTTGGCTGCGCGGATTTCATGCTCAACGTAGGATAACTACGCCGGCGCTGAAATCCACTTGCCGTTTAGCATCTATACCTGTTTTGACAGCCTCAATGTTCGGAGAGGCTCTTAATTAGACTTTATTTTTTATGACCAGAACCCAAGATTATCTCTATCCGCTATTTAAACTGACCGGCAATAATATTCGACGTCATCCGGTTATTAATCTGATCTCGATCTCGATTATTTCGATTGCCATGTTGTTGTTGGCTCTCTATTTTCTGGGTTACAGTAATGTTGCCCGGATTGTCTCCGTCTGGCGAGCTGATTTGCGGATCGCCGTTTATCTGGTTGATGATATTGATGCTGAGAGAATGTCGGTACTGAAAAATTATTGTCGCGAACTTGATGAAGTTATTCGTTTCGATTATGTTTCCAAAGAGCAGGCCCTGGAAAATTTCAAAGTGACTTTGGGAGAAAAGTCCAATTTTCTTTCGGGTTTGCCTGGAAACCCTCTGCCCGCCTCCCTTGAACTTTTTCTTGATTCCGAAGTTGCTGATGTCGATGATGTTGAGCGCCTTGCTCGGCAGTTGCAAAGGCAGGTTGGAGTCGATGAGGTCGCTTATGGTAGCCGTTGGCTACGGCAGCTTTTTTCGCTTCTCAAAACGGTTAAATATTTTGGTTTTATTTTTGCTGCCTTTCTTTCGGTCGTAACCGTTTTCATTGTTGCCAGTACGATTCGACTTTCGCTTTATGCCCGTAGTGAAACTATCAGGGTACTGCACCTGGTCGGGGCCACCCGCAGTTTTATAGCTCTGCCCTATCTTTTTGAGGGAGTTTTTCAGGGCGTTGTGGCTTCATCCCTGGCTCTGGGGTTTGCCTTTGCCGGTTTTCGACACTTTAAGGTATGGCTCCAGATCCAGGCTCCGCAGTGGTCGATAGCCCCGCAACTCAAGTTTTTTACGGCACTTCCCCTGCTCCTCTTTCTGCTCTTGGGCACCATTCTTGGAATTGCCGGATTCCTTCTCTCTAGTCGTTGGATTAGTCGTGATTAGACAGTTTTCAAGATGAAAAGGTTCTGTTTAGTTTTGCTCTTACTTCTCTTGGGGTTGCCGGCGGGGGCACCAATTTCGGGTCTTTGTCTAGCTCAAGGGATCGGGGTCGAGGATGCTGGAAGCGATCTGCGTACGCTTAATGAACAGATTATTAAGGCGCGAAAAGAGGAAGATAGGGCTCGGCTACGGCATGGTTCCGTCCTCCAGGAGATTGATGATCTCAATCGCTGGCGCACAGCCCTTAAGGGGGAACTTAGCGCTTTGCTCAAAGAGGAGCAAGAGGCCGGATTGCTGGTGGCGGAACAGGAGGCCGAGGCGACCCGTCTTGAAAAATCTTTAGGGCAGCTTCTGCAAAAATTTTGTCAACGTCTTAAGATTCGATACTGTCAACCGCCAGGTAGGTGGCTCGATTTTCTTGATGGTGATGCTGATTTGACAGAAAAGCTTAATGCTTTGATCTATGGACGGAGGGTGCTGGCTGCCGACCGGCATTTGCAGAAAACCTGTGCAGACCTGCTTGAGGAAGTTCGCAATCGACGTCAAGAACTCCATAAACGTCGTCTTTTTATTGTCCAGCTTGAACAGCAACAAGCCGACAAGATGGTGGAATTGGAAGAAAATATTGCCAAAAAAAATGAGTTGCTGTATAAAATCAGGTATCAGGTCAAGGTTCATGAGGAACTTGTTGCCGAGCTTGAAAAAGTTGCTGCAAGGCTGAAAAAAATGACCCTCGGGACCGGGTTGCCGGAGACCGATTTTGCGTCTCTTAAAGGGAGCTTGTCAATGCCGGTAGAGGGGGTTGTGGTCAGCTTTTTCGGCCTTGAAAAAGATTCTCGATTTGCGACCGTCACCAGTAATAAAGGGATTGAGATTGAAGCGCGTATCGGAGATCCGGTCAAGGTTGTTCATGATGGTCAGGTAGTTTTCGCCTCCTGGATGAAAGGCTACGGCAACTTGCTGGTGGTGGATCATGGTGGCGGCTATTATTCCATCTATGCTCATCTTGAAGATTTTGCCTGTCGAATAAATGACCGCCTGCGGGCGTTTGATGTTGTTGGCCGGGTTGGCCAAGGGGTACTTTCCGATATCCCATCTCTCTATTTTGAGATTCGCAAGGGCGGTATTCCCGAGGATCCGCTGATCTGGGTTTCACAGTTGTAGAGAAGATCGGGGTTATGGAAAAATTTTCTGAAAAGAGCGAGCACAGTAAGGTCATCGAAAGCGTGGATGATGCCCCTGTTTCAAGTTCTTATCGGTCAATCTTTTGGAGGTTTCTGATGGTTGTTGAAAGAAATAAAGGTAAATCGATAGTTATGGGCGTGATCATTGCGGTTGCTGCCTTTCTGGTGATTCACCTCGGGGTTTTGCCGGGTGATTCCAGGGCCCGCGAAGAGGCCCAGGGTGTAGATAGCAAAAGTCCTTATGAATATATTAAGCTCTATACTGACACCTTGAGTCTGGTGCAGAAGAATTATGTTGAAAAGGTTGAAGTCAAGAAACTGGTATATGGGTCGATTAAGGGTATGCTGTCTGATCTTGATCCGCATTCGAGTTTTATGCCGCCGGATATGTTTAAGGAGATGCAGGTAGAGACGACCGGGTCTTTTGGTGGTCTCGGAATCGAAATTACGATTCGTGACGGGGTTTTGACTGTGGTCTCACCGATTGAAGATACGCCGGCTTTCAGGGCCGGGGTTGAAGCCGGTGACCGGATTATCAAGATTAACGGTGAGCTGAGCAAAGATATGACCCTGATGGAAGCGGTCAAGAAGATGCGCGGTCCCAAAGGTACTGAAATTACAATCTCAATTATGCGGCAGGGGCTTAGTTCTCTGCTTGATATTACTATTATTCGTGATATTATCAAGGTTGTCAGCGTTAAAAGTAAAATGTTGTCCGATGATATCGCCTATATTCGTTTGACTCAGTTTCAAGCTCGAACCTATGCTGATCTTAATCGCAAAATGAAAGAGCTGAAAAAAGAGCATCCTATCTCCGGTCTGGTTCTTGATATGCGGAATAATCCCGGTGGGCTGCTACAGCAAGCGGTCAAGGTTTCTGATTATTTTTTAAAGTCCGGCCTGATTGTTTATACTGATGGTCGGATCAGTAAGCAGAATATGCGTTATCAGGCTTATGATGACGGGACTGAGGGTGATTATCCTATTGTGGTCCTAGTCAACGGCGGTAGTGCCAGCGCCTCTGAGATTGTGGCCGGGGCTCTGCAGGATCATAAACGAGCCTTGGTGATGGGTACTCCTAGTTTTGGCAAGGGCTCGGTGCAGACTATTATCCCTCTGGAAGATGGCTCGGCTGTGCGTTTAACAACCTCGCTCTATTATACTCCGAGTGGTCGTTCGATACAGGCTAAAGGGATCGAGCCCGATGTTCTGGTTGAAGCGGGTACGGTGGTTCGCCAGGGTCAGAAAAAAGGAGTTATGCATCGTCTTAAGGAGAAGGATCTCAAAGGCCATTTCGAGAACGGCAACGGTAATTCAGAAGAATCTAAAGACCCGCAAAAACTTAAACAGCAACCGGCTGACGGGAAAGATCAGAATAAAGGGGGAAACGAGGCTGGTGCAGATGCCGACCAAGCAAAAGATATGAAGGGCGATTGGCGTGATGATGTCCAGATTTTGCGGGCCGTGGAACTGCTCCAGGGTTGGCAGGTCTTCAAACAGCTTGGTGCGCAGTAGTCGACGGTTGTAATGACGAAAGAAGAGCGCAGACTAGCGGCCTTCAGGCGGCGATTGTTGATTGTTGTCGGTTGTTTGGGCGGGGCAGCTCTTTTCTTTTTTCTGGGTTTTCTGGTAGCCGGCCGGCCGGCCTTGCGGTCGTTTGAGTCCAGTCGTCCACCGGTATATCGTCCGGATTTTGTCGTTCGACAATCATGGTCTCGGGAAGATCTGATTAAAGTTCTGAACCGGCTGGAAAAAAAACTGGCTAATTCTCAACCGGCGAAAGTTATCGATCGGCACTGGGAGATAATGCACAACGGAGCGCATGAATGGATCCGGGTGCGGCTTCAGGGGGAGTATCAAGATCTTGAAAATCTGGCTCAGGTCTTAGACGCCTACAGGGCACTTCTGCTGCGGGATTTTAATCTTCGGATTCTGATACATCTCGATAGAAGTAGTGGAACTCTTAAACTTCTTATCCTGGACGGAGAAGAAGTTGTGGTGGTTGGCAGTTTTATCCCTGCGAGCGAAGAGCTGATTGCGGGGCCTGAGCCCGGCCGGCCGCAGCTGGCAATTGTTATCGACGATCTTGGTCACAGTCTGGAAAGCGCCGCTAAATTTGCAGCTTTACCGTTGCCTTTGACTTTTGCGGTATTTCCGATGCTGGAAAACTCGCTTAAGGTGGCGGCTTATTTTGCTGATTATAATCGGGACATCATACTTCACGCCCCGATGGAGCCTCGTGGTTACCCGTCGGTAAATCCGGGACCGGGGGCCCTGCTTTGCAGCATGGGGGATGAAGAGTTAAGTGCCGTTTTCGTTGAGGATCTGCAATTTCTTCCGGGGATCATCGGGGTCAACAACCATATGGGTTCACGGTTGACTGCGGATCCACAAAAGATGGCTCAGGTTATGAAGATTCTTAGAGGTCGTAACCTCTTTTTTCTCGACAGTCGTACGATTGCCGACAGTGTTGCTTATAAGAGAGCTGTCGAGGCCGGTATCCCGGCTTTGCAACGGGATGTTTTTCTTGATAATGTGCAGGATGTCGAGCATATTGTCGAACAAATTAAGGCTCTCATCGAGGTTGCCAGGGTAAAAGGCAGTGCCATTGGTATCGGTCATCCCTATCCTGAGACTATGACAGCTCTCGGTTTTTTGCCGGAGATGGCAAGTCAGGCCGGGGTTGAGGTCGTCGCTTTGCGCGAGTTTGTCAGCCTGCAACCTGAACAAGTTGAACAGTAGCGGAGTTGGTCTAAATGATTGAAGGGATGGTGTTCTCTTTTCTTGGCGGCCTCGGGCTTTTTCTTTATGGCATGAAAATCATGTCGGAAGGTTTGCAGAAGACGGCTGGCAACCGTTTACGGCAGGTCTTAGAGACCTTGACGACTAACCGGATTTCCGCTTTTCTGGTGGGGACCACGGTTACTGCGATTGTCCAGAGCAGTAGTGCCACCACCGTTATGGTCGTCGGTTTTGTCAATGCCGGCTTGATGAACCTGATGCAGGCTATCGGGGTGATCCTGGGAGCTAATATCGGGACTACGATAACCGGTCAGATGATTGCCTTCAGGGTAACTCATTATGCGCTGCCGGCGATTGGTATTGGAGTGGCACTGAAATTCTTCTCCCGGAATCGCCGCTGGCAGTATTTCGGTGAAATACTGCTTGGCTTCGGGATGCTTTTTTACGGCCTTGATGTTTTGAAAGATGGGCTTTCTGTTCTCAAAACCCAGCCCTTTTTTCAGGAAGCTTTTGTCTCCTTTAGCCATAATCATATCATGGCTGTAATGGCTGGAGCTTTATTGACCATCATATTGCAGAGTAGCAGTGCGACCGTCGGTATCACCATGGTTCTGGCAGCCAGTGGGGCACTGACCTTTGAGGGTGGTCTGGGGTTGATCCTAGGTGAGAATATCGGCACCACAATAACCGCTCTGCTGGCCAGTATTGGAACCAATGTTTCGGCCAAACGGGCGGCTCGGGCTCATATGATGATAAATGTCATAGGGGTTGTCTATATACTCCTGCTTTTTCCTTTTTTTGTCCGATTGGTCGATAACTTTACTCCGGGTGATCCCGACATGATCCTGACCGGTGCCCAGCAGGCAACCGAGTATGCAATGGCTGTAGGGGATAAACCGTATATTGCTCGCCACCTTGCTAACGCCCATACTTTTTTTAATGTCTTTAACTGTCTGCTTTTTCTGCCCTTGGTTGGCATTCTTGCTAAAATCTGTATCTGGATGGTGCCCGCTGGCGATGAAGAGGAGAGTACTTACCATCTGCGCTTCCTTGATAACCTGGTACTGGAAACACCGACTCTGGCTTTGGCTCAGGCCCACCAGGAGACCACCCGGATGGCTAGTCTCTGTCTCCGGATGTTCGATCAGACCCTGGAGTGTTTTGAGACCTTTTCGTATAAACTGGTCGAAAAGGTCTACCGTAAAGAGAATACCGTCGATATGTTACAGAAGGAAATTACCGATTTTTTGGTTAATGTGAGCCAATTGTCAACGACTCCGGAGACCTCCCGCGAGGTTAACGCGACTATGTATATTGTCAATAATCTGGAGCGCCTTGGAGACCATTGTGAAAATCTGATTCGGCTGGTTGAACGGATGCATGATCAGAAGATTGAGTTCAGTACTGAAGCCCTGAAAGAGATTACCAATATCCGGGGGAAAGCTAGAGAGTTTTTAGAGTTGACGATAAGTGGTCTGGAAAAGGGTAATTTTGAGAGGTTCATGATCCTGGCCAAAGGTTTTGAAGGGAGTATCAACTCTTTGGAAGACCGCTATCGTAACCGGCATATTGAACGTTTGAGCGAAGATCGTTGTTCCGTGGTGCCCGGCTTGCTTTTCATCGATATCCTGACCAACTTTGAAAAAATCGGCGATCACTGCTATAATATATGCGAAACCGTAGCTGGAGAAAAATAATGACTTCGTAAAATGCCCATCTGCTTCGTTCCCCTTCAACCTTCGTCACTGCGGCGTACTTTATGTACGCTTCATTCCTCAGGTCTCGGGCGCCTCGCATCTGAGTATTTTACTTTGTCATATCCAAATAAAGGGCAGTTGGGGGATCAATTTTGCCCACTGTAGGATAAGGCGGGGAAAAATATGAATATCAAAAAGCATGTTACACGTGGTCTCTGGAACCATTTGATGAAAAGCGGGGTCGAAATGGGCCTGGCCAGCATTATCTATGAGGTCGGGGTCGCTTCAAAGTACGTCAATCACGCTATGCGTACCGGTGATCTGGGATTGGCCGGTACCAGTAATCTCTATGGTGAGGATCAACTGGCCCTGGATGTCTTAGCCGATGAGATTATCAAGGATCGGCTCGATCATACGGGGCGTGTCAGTCGTATTATTTCCGAAGAGCAGAGTGAGATAATTATCTTTGATCGTCAAGGCAGAGCTGGTGGCTATTCGGTTTGCTACGACCCTTTGGACGGCTCATCCCTGGTCGATGTCAATCTCGCGGTCGGCACGATTGTGGCGATCTATGCCGGTGACAACCCTCTGCAGAGCGGCCGCCATCAAGTTGGGGCTTTGTACGTCGTTTATGGTCCGCGCACGACTTTAGTCTACGGGGCTGGTGATGGGGTTCATGAGTTTACATTGAACAGTTTGGGTGAGTACGTTTTGACCCGGGGATATATTACGGTCAAAGGTTCGGGGAAGATTTTCTGTCCCGGCGGTGTAAGGCGCGACTATCTGCCGGAGCATGAAAAATTTGTTCAACAGCTTGAACAGGATGCTTACAAGTTGCGTTACAGTGGCGGCTTTGTGCCCGATATCAACCAGATTCTTCTTAAAGGAGGGGGGCTTTTCATGTATCCCGGGACGACCTCTGCCAAACAGGGAAAACTGCGCCTTCCTTTTGAGCTTAATCCTATGGCCTATCTGATGGAGGCCGCAGGTGGCGCTGCAACCGACGGGCGTCGGCCGATTCTTGATCTCGACTGTTATGATCTTGACCAGCGCAGCCCGGTCTATATCGGCAGTCGGGATGAGGTTGAGCGGGCAGTAAAATTTTTTGCTGGAGATATTTGATGAAACCTGAAGAAATTATAACTGGTCTGACCTTTGATGATATCCTGATCCAGCCCAATTATTCCAATATCCTGCCCAATGAGGTTGATCTTTCGACCTGGTTGACCCGCGATATTAAACTCAACACACCTCTTCTCAGTGCGGCGATGGATACGGTGACCGAGTCGAAAACGGCCATCTGCATGGCTCGTGAAGGCGGCATCGGTATCATCCATAAGAATATGTCGATTGAGGACCAGGCCCTGGAGGTTGACAAAGTCAAGAAGTCGGAAAGTGGCATGATTGTCGATCCTATCACCATGGCGCCGGAGCACAAGGTCCATGAAGTTCTCGAAGTAATGGAGAAATATCGTATCTCCGGCGTACCGATTGTCGATGGCGACCAATTGGTCGGGATTGTCACCAACCGCGATCTCCGTTTTGAAACACGCATGGATCGTCCTCTATGTGACATTATGACCAAGGAAAACCTGGTTACGGTCTCCAAGGGGATTAGTATGGGTGAAGCCAAGGTGCTGCTCCATGAGCATCGCATCGAGAAGCTTCTCGTGGTTGATGGCCAAAATCGGTTGCAGGGTCTGATTACAATCAAAGATATCGAAAAAACTCGCAAATATCCCGACTCCTGCAAAGATGCAAGGGGCCGCTTGCGGGTTGGCGCTGCGGTTGGTGTGGCGGGTGATCGTGAGGCCCGGATTGCAGCCCTGCTCAAAGCCGGGGCGGATGTAATTGTTATTGATACGGCGCACGGTCACAGTCAGGGTGTGTTGGACGCGGTAGTCGCAACCCGCAAAACTTTTGATTGCCAGTTGATTGTTGGTAATGTTGCAACGGCCGCTGGTGCCAAAGCCCTGATTAAAGCCGGAGCCGATGCGATTAAGGTTGGGATCGGTCCCGGTTCTATCTGTACAACCAGAATTGTTGCCGGGATCGGGGTGCCGCAGGTCAGCGCTCTGATGGCCTGTAACCAGGTGGCGGATGAGTTTGGGGTGCCGGTGATTGCTGATGGCGGAATCAAGTTTTCCGGAGATGTCGTCAAGGCGATCGCTTCCGGAGCCCAGACGGTGATGATCGGTTCTCTTTTCGCCGGTACTGAGGAGAGTCCCGGCGAAACTATTCTCTATCAGGGCCGTAGCTATAAAATGTATCGGGGTATGGGCTCTCTCGGAGCCATGCAGTCAGGTAGTAAAGACCGTTATTTTCAGGAGGGGGTTGATGATCAGAAAAAACTTGTTCCTGAAGGTATTGAAGGTCGGGTACCCTACAAAGGGCATCTTTCTTCCAGTATATACCAGTTGTTGGGTGGGTTGCGTTCAGGGATGGGCTATGCCGGTTGTGCGTCGATTGACAGTCTGCGTCATGATGTAACCATGATGCGGATTACCCCGTCTGGATTACGTGAAAGCCATGTTCATGATGTGATTATCACCAAAGAAGCCCCCAACTATCGGTTGGAGTAGGAGAAATAATGCAACAGCATGATATTCATGTGGAGAAGATCCTCCTTCTCGATTTTGGTTCCCAATACACCCAGCTAATTGCCCGGCGGGTTCGTGAGCATAAGGTCTATTGTGAAATTCATCCCTTCAATCTCTCTTTAGAGCGTATCCACGCCTTTCGACCTCGAGGTATTATTCTCTCTGGTGGTCCGTCCAGTACTTATGGCAGCAGTGCGCCCCATGTCGATAAAGGGGTTTTTAAGATGGATATCCCAATTCTCGGAATCTGTTATGGAATGCAGGAGATCGCCGAACAGTTAGGCGGTGCGGTTGGTCACTCTGAACAACGTGAATTCGGGATGGCCAGTCTTAACTCGTTAAGGGATGATCCTTTGTGGGAGGGCTTGAATTTCCCCGAGCAGGTCTGGATGAGTCATGGTGACAAGGTTCTCTCTCTGCCGGAGGGTTTTTCTGCTATTGGAGAGACTGAAAATGCTCAGATTGCAGCTTTTGCCAATCCCAAAAAACGAGCTTGGGGGTTACAGTTCCACCCCGAGGTTGTGCATACAACTCACGGCCGGCAGATTTTGAAGAACTTTCTGTTCTCCATTTGTGATTGCCACGGTTGGTGGGACATGCACTCTTTTATAGAGACTACGATTGCTGATATCCGGGACCAGGTCGGTTCCGGCAAAGTTATTCTGGGTTTAAGCGGCGGGGTTGACTCCTCGGTTGCAGCTCTGCTTCTGCATAAGGCCTTAGGTGACCAGTTGACCTGTATCTTTGTCAATAACGGGGTTTTGCGTCATCAGGAAGCCGAAGCTGTGCAGGAGATGTTTAGTCGTTATTTTAATCTTAATTTGCGCTATGTTGATGCGAGTCAGAGTTTTCTCGCTCTCCTGGATGGGGTTACCGATCCGGAAAAGAAGCGCAAGATTATCGGTAATGAATTTATCCGGGTCTTTGAAGATGAAGCCCATTCAATTGAAGGGGTTGATTTTCTGGCCCAGGGGACTCTCTATCCTGATGTTATTGAAAGTGTTTCATTTAAGGGGCCTTCGGCGGTGATCAAAAGTCATCATAATGTCGGTGGTCTGCCCGAGCATATGAAGCTTGAGCTGGTCGAGCCTTTGCGGGAGCTTTTCAAAGATGAGGTGCGAGAGGTCGGCCGTGAACTTGGCCTGCCTTCAGAGGTGGTTGACCGTCAACCTTTTCCGGGGCCGGGCTTGGCTATCCGTGTGATTGGTGAAATCACCGAAGCGCGTCTCCATATCCTGCGCCAGGCCGATGCCATTTTCATTGAAGAGATTCGTAAAGCCAGTCTCTATAATGAAATCTGGCAAGCCTTTGCCGTGCTCATTCCGGTAAAAACCGTTGGAGTCATGGGTGATGAACGTACCTATGAAAAGGTTATCGCCTTAAGAGCGGTTAACAGTATGGATGGTATGACCGCCGACTGGGTGCGTATGCCTTATGATCTTTTGGGGCGCATCGCGAACCGGATTATCAATGAAGTAAGAGGGGTCAACCGAGTGGTCTACGACATCTCCTCCAAGCCACCGGGTACGATTGAATGGGAGTAGAGGAAAATTCGATGGGGCAAGCTGGTCGTATTCTGATAGTTGATCATAAAAGCCGGATCCGGCAGGAGACAGCTGCCGTTTTGCGGGGGCTCGATTTCAATGTCGAAGAGGCTGATAGTGGAGACCAGGCTCGGGTGCTACTCAAGAAAGCTTCCTACCAGCTGATTCTGGCCGAGGTCAGTTTGCTGACGGGTGGCGGGGTTGAATTTCTGTTGGGGCAGGATGCCATTCTTTCTTCAACCGTTGTCGTCCTGATGGCTTCGGCCAGTTCCGTTGATGATGTGGCGGCAGTGATGCGGGCCGGGGCGACCGATTTTATTCAGCGGCCTTACGGGATCGATGAACTCTGTCTGCGGCTTGAAAAAGCTCTCAAAGTCCGTTTTTATGAACATGAACTGACCTATCTTCGTGGTGAACGTAACATCATCTATCGTTTTGAGAACTTTATTGGTGAGAGTCCGGCCATCAAGGAGGTTTTTGCTCTATTGAACAAGGTTTCCAACAGTAACGCCAGTATTCTGATCTCCGGGGAGACGGGAACCGGTAAAGAGCTGGTTGCCGGGGCGATTCACTACAGCAGTCCTCGAGCTGCAAAAGGCTTTATTAAGGTAAACTGTGCCGCATTGCATGATAATTTGCTCGAGAGTGAGCTTTTCGGTCATGAAAAAGGGGCTTATACTGGGGCCAGTCGCCAGCGTATTGGCCGCTTTGAACAGGCTGATCGAGGCACCCTCTTTCTTGATGAAATTGGTGATATGAGCATTGGTACCCAGGCCAAGCTTTTGCGGGTCTTGCAGGAGAAAGAGTTTGAGCGTTTAGGTGGCGATAAAACCATTAAGGTGGATGCGCGCATTATCTCTGCATCCAATAAAGATCTGGCCAAAATAATTCGTGAAGATAATTTTCGTGAAGATCTTTTTTACCGGATCAATGTAATTAATGTCCACTTACCGCCCTTGCGCGAGAGACGTGAAGATATTCCCTTGCTGGCTGTGAGCTTTATCCGTAAATTTGCGGCTGATCTGAAAAAAAATACTGCGACCCTGCATCCGGATGCCGCCCGTTTTCTTAAACAGCACCATTGGCCGGGTAATGTACGGGAGTTGCAAAACTGTATCGAGCGGGCCGTTTTGATGAATGAAGGTTCAGAGATTGTCACAGAAGATTTGCTCTTTATGCGAGGTCTCTGTCAGGATGGTGGAGATGGAGAGATGTCTCCGGTTTTTGAAATTCCTCCCCAAGGTTTAAAGCTCGATGAAATGGAACGGTCACTGATTATTGAAACCCTGGAAGCCTGCAACTGGGTTCAGAAAGATGCTGCGGTGATGTTGGGTATCAGTAAACGGGTGATGAATTACAAGGTCAAGCAGCTCGGTCTGGCCAATTCCCGCTGGTTAAAAAATAAGTGATGGCGTTGTAAAAAGTCCGATTTCCTGCGTTGTTGCGGTTTTTCAGACACTCGACATACTGTATGTATGGTCTCTCGTCTGAAAAACCACTACTCCTTGCACCCCAAGGGCACTTCCTTCGGGGCGTATATCGAAATTTTTACTTAGCCATCCCGCAACTTTTTATGAGTGCATCGATAAGTGAGCGAGAGCGGCAAGATAAATCTTAAAGGTTTAACCCGCGAGGAGTTGGTCGGGCATCTGGCCGGGATAGGTAAAGAACGCTATCGGGCTGATCAGATTATCCGCTGGCTCTATCTCCAACGAGTAACTGAGATTGAGCGGATGAGTAATCTCTCTCGTAGTTGTCGAGAGCGTCTCGAATCCTTTGCTTATATCGGTCAGATCGAGTGTCTGCGGGAGCAGATTGCTCAGGATGGTACCCGGAAATATCTTTTTCGGCTCAATGACGGTCATACCATCGAAACCGTTCTGATCGGTGATAAGAGTCGTCTGACCCTCTGTCTGTCGACCCAGGTTGGTTGTCGTATGGGTTGCAGCTTCTGTCTTACCGGTCGTTCTGGTTTTGAAAGACAGCTCAGTGCGGCCGAGATTGTTGATCAGGTGATCCAGGTTGCCGAAATTATTGATGCCGGGGGTGCGGCCCGCGGGGCGATCACAAATATTGTTCTAATGGGGATGGGGGAGCCGCTTGATAATCTGGAAGAGGTGATCAAAGCCCTGGAAATCATGAAATATGCTGACGGCCTGCAATTTTCCAGTCGTCGGATAACTCTTTCAACCTGTGGTCTGGCACCACAGATCATCGAACTCGGTCAACGACTTGAGGTCTCTCTGGCGATCTCGCTTAACGCGGCATATGATACTTTGCGCAGCCAGTTGATGCCGATCAATCGGCGCTACAATCTGGCAACGCTGATGGCCGCCTGCCGTAGCTACCCACATACCAATCAGCGTCGAATCACCTTCGAATATATTCTTTTTGCCGGCCTCAACGACTCCTTAGATGATGCCCGCCGTCTCGTTGAACTTATAGGTTCTCTACCCGCCAAGATCAATCTTATCCCTTTCAATGAGCACCCTGAACTGTCGTTCAAAAAGCCTCAACAAAAACAGATTACCGATTTTATGGAGTACCTGCAACGTCATAATCTGACCGTTATGACCCGCCGCAGCAAAGGTGCCGATATCAGTGCCGCCTGCGGCCAGCTGCGGGAAGCCGTTGGCGGGAAATCTCAGTAACCGATTTTCACTCGATAAAAGCAAATTCCAGGGAGAAATTGCCAAAGTCTGTGGTGAAGGGGAGGACGATGATTGCCGATTTGGTAACGTGGGAGATGGTGTGGCCTTGGCCGGTAATAATGGTGGGAATTCCGGCGCTCAGCTTGATATTCTGAGCCTCAAGTTTATTGCGGGCATCACCGCAGATCATATTGGTGATTTCGCCGACGGCATCGGTGACATCTTCATTGAGTTCGTCATGGACTTCACCCAGCATTTTCTCAAGTATTGCCTTAATACAGGGGAATGCGAAGGTGATAGAGAGAGAGCCATCCTTGTCGCCGGAAAGACCGATAATACCAGTAATATCTCCAGTTGCAGCCGTGCTTTTTTTAATGAAGGGCTTGCCTGGTTTTGAGGTGATGAAGGCCATGGTCTGTAACACATTGATGGTACCTTCAATGAAGGGGTTGATATAGCGTACATCCACAGTGTGATCTCCTTCGAGAGTAAGGACGGATAGTGTAAAATAGCGGGTCGGCACAAAGGGTCAATTCTAACAATATAGGCATGACCACGGGAATCATTGACTAAGTAACAAATTGTCTTGTCAAGTTCAAGTATTTTTTATGGATTTTTTTCCCGCTTATTGTTAGTATCCACGATTATAAGCAAAAATGAGTGGGGTCTGTCGAAACTGATTACAATATGGTGGGTTGATTTAACAGGTTGAAACAATGAAATGTTGTCGGACAGTTTTTATTTTACTGAGCTTGGTTCTTTTACTCTGGCCCGGCAGCGTCCCGGCCCTTGAAAAGGGCTCTTTATATCTGCGTCTGACCGCTGAAAAGGGGCTTGATGAGGCCTTGGTCTTGCGCTTTCGTCAAAATGACCAACATAAGGTCGATACGACTATTATTGCTAAAAATCTTAAACAAGTAGAGCATAAAGCTACCTACGACCGTTTTCTGGAGCCCCCTTCTGTGCGCAGGGGTCGGCAATTTCTTGAGGAAAACCGACAATGGATGAGGGGGTTTGAGGAGGAGTATGGGGTTGAAGGTGAGCTGATTACGGCAATTTTTCTGATTGAGTCCGATCTCGGTCGTTATTCGGGTCGCTACCGTTTGCTCCAGGTTTTTACCTCTCTGGCCTCCTGCAATCAGGAAGAACATTTGCAAAAGGTTTATGATGAGTTACGTTCCCAATATCCGGAACTTGATTATCAATGGCTCAGAAGCCGGGCTCGGAAAAAATCTGCCTGGGGTTATGATCAGCTTGTTGCTTTGCTGCGTTTGGCTGACCGTCTTGATGTAGAACAGGTGAAGGGTTCCTGGGCCGGGGCTTTCGGTATTTGCCAGTTTATTCCGAGCAGTTGTCTTAACTATGCCGTTGACGGTAGTGGTGACGGGCGTATTGATCTCTACAATTTTCAGGATGCGGCCGCCAGTGTCGCTAACTATCTTAAGTCTCATGGCTGGCGTTTCGGGCTTGATCGTAAGGGTCGGGAAAAGGTTGTTTGGAGCTATAATCATAGTCGCCTCTATTGTCGGACAGTGGTTGAGCTGGCCCATCGGTTGCAATAATTTATGGTAAATTTTGGAACCGGGTCTCTGATCTCTTTTGAGGGCATTGAAGGCTGTGGCAAATCAACCCAAATTGTCTTGCTGGCTGAGCGTTTGCGGGCCATTGGAAGAGAGGTTGTCATTTCACGTGAGCCGGGTGCGACCCCTTTGGGTTCAGAGTTGCGAAGACTTCTTTTAGATCCTGCCTATGATCCCGATGCTCTGACTGAACTGTTGCTCTATCTGGCTGACCGCCGTGAGCACCGACGTTTGGTGATCGCCCCGGCTCTGCAGTGTGGGGCCCTGGTTTTAATCGATCGTTATGTTGACTCGACCTGGGTTTATCAAGGTTTTGCTCAAGATGAAGTTGAATCGTCTTTAATTGAAAGACTTAATCGTCTCGTGGTCGGTGATAATTGGCCGCAGTTGACCTTCGTTCTTGATTGTCCGGCCGCAGTGGGCTTGGGGAGAGCTCGGGAGCGCAACCGGGAAACTGGTGTTGAAGGGGTGGCTGACCGTTTTGAACAACGTCATCTTGAATTTCATGATCGGGTTCGGCAGGGCTTTCTGGCTTTGGCAAAAGCCGAAAAGGAGCGCTTCAGGGTGATCGACGCTGATCGGGAGATGGAAACGATTCATAATGATATTTGGTTGGAGTTTTCCTTGAAATATGCCATTAGCTGAGCTTCTGGGACAGGATCTGGCGAGAACGCGCCTCTCTTTTATGGTGGAGAGCGGACGGGTGCCCCCGGCTTTGCTTTTTGTCGGTCCTCAAGGCGTCGGTAAGGCCTTGGCGGCACTTTTTTTTGTCCAGGCCTTGAGTTGTCCCAAAAGAGATGAAGGGGATGCCTGCGGCCATTGTCCATCATGTCTTCAGGTGCAGCGTCAGCTCTACCCTGATTTTTTGATGGTTGAGCCTGAAAAGCGCCAGATCAAGATAGAACAGGTTCGCGAACTTCAGGATTTTATCAGTTTTGCTCCGGTTGTTGGTGAGCGTCGGGTAGTTATTATCAAGGATGCCCATCTTCTCAACCAACCGGCTGCCAATGCTCTTTTAAAAACCCTGGAAGAGCCTTGTGCGACGGTCTCATTTATCCTGCTCAGCCATCGTCACAACCTTTTGCCGGCAACCGTTCTTTCACGTTGCCTGATGCTTCCTTTTGTTTCCTTGAGCGGGCCGACAATTGTGCAGATCCTGGCCCGGCAGAGGGTTAAAGGTGAGGTTGGTGAAGTCGACCTTGAGGAGGCTGCAGCCTGGTCCGGAGGGAGTATGGAGCGGGCTATTTTTTTTCTCGATGTCGAAAATCTTCGCTGGTGCCGGGATTTTGTGAACAGTTTTTCTCTCTTGCCGGGAAATAGTTTGCGTGCTGCGCTTGACCTAGCTGAAGAGGCTAGTCAGTTCGGATCTTTAGAGGTACTTTTCTTTCTCTTACGCAGTTTTCTACACGATACAATGCTTTATGCTCAAGGACTTCATGTTCAAGGGGATGAGAACCCTGCCCTTTCTCTTTCCGGATGGAGTGGTAAAGTGGAGGCCTTCGCAAATTTGGGGGTGCAGCCGCTTTTGTTAATGCGTCAGCAACTGCTGGTCATTGAACGTGGTCAGGCAGTTAATGTCAATCTGAAGCTGGCCTTTGAGGCTTTTTTTATGGATGTTGCTACAGCTTACTGCAGTGGTCAGTAGCCACTTGTCAGTGGTCAGTAAAAACCATTGACGACTGACGATTGATAACTGACAACTATTTTTGAGGTTTTTAAATGGTGAAACGTTATGCCGGGGTATCTTTTCGTTGCTCCCGCAAAATTTATTGTTTTGAGATTGGTGCTTTGCACCTTAAGGTTAATGATGCGGTGGTTGTCGAAACCGATCGCGGGATTAATATGGGGCAGGTGGTGGTGCCGCCGGAGTTGGCGGTGCTGCCCGACGGGGTTGCCTCGGAGAGTCTTAAGAAGGTGTTGCGCAAGGCCCGGGATGATGATTTTGCAAAACTCAAGGATAATTCTGAACGGGAGATGGAGGTTGCACAAGTCTGTCGTGAGAAGATTAAAGCCTACGGTCTGAAGATGAAGCTCGTGCAGGCTGAATTTATGCATGACAGTAATCGGGTTATCTTCTATTTTACGGCTGAAAACCGGGTCGATTTTCGTGAATTGGTCAAGGATTTAGCTCATTCATTGCATGTGCGGGTCGAGATGCGGCAGATTGGTATCCGAGATGCGGCAGGGATGTTGGGGGGGGTTGGTATCTGTGGTCGAGAGTTATGTTGTTCGACTTTTCTCTCTACCTTTGAGCCGGTTACCGTAAAGATGGCAAAGGAGCAGAATCTGGCTTTAAACCCGATGAAGATTTCCGGTATCTGCGGCCGTTTGATGTGTTGTCTGGGCTATGAATATGATAATTACAGCCGGTCTGAGGGGCGGCGCAAGAGTCGTAGAAAAGGTAAGAACAGTTCTGAACGAGGGCCTGAGAGTCGGGATCTGAAAGGGTCGGAGAGCGTATCGGGAGGTAGTTCTCCTAAAGTTCCGGATGAAAATTCAAAGAAAAATAGTGTCGAGTCTTCAGCTGGGGATGTAAAAAGTAAAAAAGGTTCCAGGAACACAAGAGGCTCTAATCGGGCCGGGAACCGGGAAAAGAGGAAGAAAGAGCAATCATGAGTGATTCCCAGGAAAAGATCTACTATATTACGACCCCTATCTACTATGTTAACGATGTGCCTCATATCGGTCATGCTTATACGACTATTGCGGCCGATGTTGTGGCCCGTTATCAGCGTTTGCTGGGTAAGCAAGTTTTCTTTCTGACCGGAACTGACGAACACGGTCTGAAAATAGAGAAAACCGCCATCGCTAAGGGTTTGAGTGCCAAGGAGCTGGTGGATGAGGTGGTTGAACGCTATATCCACCTCTGGAAGGTTTTAAATATCTCGCATGACGATTTTATCCGAACCAGTGAAGAGCGCCATCATCGGGCTGTACATGCCTTTTTTAATAAGGTTAAGGAACAGGGCAATATCTATTTGGGTCACTATGAAGATTGGTACTGTGTGCCCTGTGAAACCTTTTGGACCGAAAAACAGCTTAACAGCGGTAACTGTCCCGAGTGTGGGCGCCCGGCTGAACGGATCAAGGAGGAGAGTTATTTCTTCGCGATGTCGGCATTTCAGCAGCGTTTACTTGATTACCTGAAAGAGCATGATGATTTTGTTATGCCGAAGAGTAAACTTAATGAGGTTTTGGGGTTTTTGCGGGAGGAGCTGCGTGATTTGAGTATTAGTCGAAGCAGTTTCAGTTGGGGAATACCGGTGCCCGATGATCAGCGCCACATTATCTATGTCTGGTTTGATGCCCTGATCAACTATCTGACCGCCGCCGGTTTTCCCGATGATCTTGAGCGTTTTGAGCGTCTCTGGCCGGCTGATGTCCATCTTATCGGTAAAGATATCCTGCGTTTTCATGCCGACTACTGGCCGACTTTTCTTTTTGCCGCCGGACTGCCGTTGCCGCGCCGGGTTTTTGCCCATGGTTGGTGGACGGTTGAGGGTGAAAAAATGTCAAAATCGGTTGGCAATGTAGTTGATCCTGAAGCTGTCGTCGAGGAGTTCGGGGTTGATGCTTTTCGCTACTTTCTTTTACGGGAAGTACCTTTTGGGTCAGATGGTGATTTTTCCAAAGCCTCGATCAAAGGTCGGGTCAACAGTGAGCTGGCCAACGATCTCGGTAATCTTTTGAGTCGTACCGTAGCGATGGTCAAGAAATATCGCCAAGCGGTGATTCCTGTTGCCAATATTGAAAGTGTTCACTATCGTGAATTCGCCGCTTTGCATGATGAGGTGCGACTGGAAGTTGCCCAGGCGATGGATGATCTGGCCTTTCACAAGATGTTGGCGGCGGTCTGGCGTCTAGTCGAAAAATGTAACCGTTTTATTGACGAGCAGGCTCCCTGGGCCTTGGCCAAAGATGATTCCCGGGCTTTAGATTTGGATCAAGTTCTCTATTGTGTGCTCGAAACCCTGCGCCTTTTAAGTGTCTACCTCTCTCCCGTGATGCCCGAAAAAGCCGCCCAGATGGCACTCCAGTTAGGGCAGTCGGAACCCACCGCAGCCAGCGGCCCGGAGGTTTTTACCTGGGGTCGACTCACAACTGGTGGTGAGGTTGTCAAGGGAGAATCACTTTTCCCGCGATTAGATTAGACGCTTAGGTCATTGTCATGGCTAAAAAATATTTCCGGCCGGTTCTTTCGAAGGCCAAAAAGTTGCGTCGGAAACAGCCTGTGGTTGCCGTTGGCGATGTCGTCGGGCGGGTTCTTGATACCCCCGGGCTACGCCAGCGACTGCTGCACGAAGATATCTTTCGTCAATGGCGTAAGGTCGTCGGCGGCGGTCTGATTGACAAATGTCAACCGACCCGGATTAAACGTCATATCCTCTATATAGATGTCAAAAGTAGTTCCTGGGCGCACCAACTGATCTACCTGCAGGAGGAGATTATCAATCGTGTCAATGAGCTTGCTGGTGTGACCCTGATTGCTGCTATCCATTGTCGGGCCGTAAAAGCGGGGCGACTGAAAACGGTTAGCGGGTCGGTCGAAAAAGGCGAAAAACTGCAGTTTGGTTCCCTGGTTTCGGAAGCTGAAGAGTTTTCCTGGCGCAAGCAGACCGAAACTCTGGTCAAAGATCATGAACTGGTTGAGATTCTTTGTCGTATGCGTTGTCATTGCGAAGTCCGGCAACGCTTGGTGGAGAGATCGTGATGGAGGTCGCCGCAGGCGAACTTTTCCTGATTGCTACGCCGATCGGCAATCTTGCTGATATCACCTTGCGGGCTCTGGAGACCTTGCGGGAGGTTGATCTGGTCGCCGCCGAAGATACGCGCACGGCAAAAAAACTTTTCAGCCGTTATCAGATTAAGACTCCGCTTATTTCACTGCACGACAACTCTTCGGTCAAGCGTCTCGCTGATCTTCTAAAAAAATTGCAGGATGGGGAGGCTGTCGGCGTTATTTCCGAAGCCGGAACCCCGGGGATTTCGGATCCTGGTTACCGGCTTATTCAGCTGGCTGCCGCGGCCGCGATCAGAATAACACCACTACCTGGAGCTTGCGCAGCGGTTGCGGCTCTTTGTGCCAGCGCTTTACCGCTTGACTCTTTCTATTTTGCCGGTTTCCTTCCACCTCGTTCCGGTCCTCGTCAGCGTCGTCTCGAAAGCCTGAAGGAGATTGAGGCGACGCTGATCTTCTATGAATCTCCCCGGCGTCTCAATGCCACTCTTGAAACCCTGGAAAAGGTTTTAGGTGATCGGCCAGCCTGTGTGGCCCGTGAATTAACCAAGATTCATGAAGAATTTCTGCGTTACCCTCTGAGTCATCTGCGCTCTTTAGGTTGTGAACGCAATTGGCGCGGCGAGATCACCCTGCTGGTTGCCGGTTGCGACCTTGAAAGCCGCAACCGTGACCCGCAGACGTTACTGGAAGAGGAAGCCAAACTTCAAGCCCGTCTTGCCGATCCTGAGTTCGTTAAGGATTACAGCAATCGTGATCTGGTTGAATTGCTGATGACCGAATTCCCCCTCCTCAAACGCCGTCGCATTTACGAGATAGTCCTCTCAATCGAGCCCTAGTATAGTGAACAGCTTAAAGTTTCTGATATAGCCTTTTCAGTTTAATACGAGCGTCGTTTGTCCATCAGAACAGAATGACCTGGTGCTGCAGGAATTGTTTCATGCACCTTCCCAATCAGTTGTACATTCGATTCATCCATAAACACAACTGGAAAATTCCGGTTATACGGACGAGCATAAACTTCGAGAATATCTTCTATCTCCGCTACAAAGCAGGCATTTTGATCCGGTGGTATTTTTCAGTATTTGCTCAGGTGAGGCTTAAGTTCGTTCTTCTTTTGTTAACGTTACTCTGTACCGTGGTGCCATGTTGCCCTCCTTTATTTGTTGAAGACGACTATATTATGATTTTCATATAATGCGAAAATTTAAATTATACATTGTACTAGAAGCTTGTTATTGTAAAAGCTTACATCAGGATTCCGTCATAGAATCAAGAATTATACGCGTAAAATATATAATTTCTTTTCCAAGATTTCTTTTTTTTGAAGCGTAACTCAAATTAAAA
>JAGHAQ010000036.1 GCA_021161425.1 Candidatus Tharpella sp.
CTCTTTGCAGTTTTGGTCTTTACTTTGTGGTATGAGGAGTTTTGTTGTGTTTGAAAGTCACCATAAAGCGTTACTTGATCTTGAAAAAGAGTATACCAAAAAGCTTTTTGAGTATCTTTCCCGGGCTCTGGTTCCCGGGCCTTTAACCTATGGTTTTGAATACGAGTTTCTGCCGGTCGGCAAGATGACTCCGGCAAAAATTGAAAAGCTCGAAGCGGCTCTGCCGGGGCTTGGTTTTAAACGCCATACAGACGGCAGTTTCAAGGCTCTCACTGGGCTTCATATTACTTTTGAGCCGGGTGGTCAGGTAGAGTACGGTTCACCACCCCTTTTTGGCTCTGATGAAGAGGGTTTCGCCAACCTGTTAGATCATATTGCCGTGACCAATCAAGTTCTTGAGGGGCTTTGCGGGGTTAAATATCGGGCTCTTGATTATTGCCCTGGCCGGGCTTTAGTGCCGCTTTGTCTTAAGGGTGGGCGGTATCGGGATATGCATTCTCTGTTTACCGATAACGGTGGGCGTGGTCGTGAGATGATGAAAGGTACGGCTTCAATCCATCTTCATGTTCGGATTCGCTCGTTAAGTGAAATGATGCCGCTTTTTCTACTCTTGCAGGAGCTTTCAAAGGATCCCGATTTTGCCATGTCGGATTCTCGTCGGGAGATCTGGGATGAGACCGAATCCAGCCGTTGTCAGCTTCCCGTAATCGGGAAGTTAGAGAACGAAAAGATGTTGTTGGCTCACTTGGTTAGATATGCCCTGGGGGCTTTAGATTTGAGTCGGCGTATCCCTTTCGCAGAGCTCAAAGAACAGTCGTTTGCTGATTTTCTGATCCATTTTACAACGATCTTTACTGATGTACGTCTCAACCTTAAAGGTCCGACTTTTGAATTGCGGACTATGGACAGTATTCCGGCCAAAGATTTTATAAAGCGCTGGCGGCGTTTTATTGTAGAAGTAGAAAAAACTCTTTCAAATTAATCTATAGGGAGGATGAAATGGCGGAAATTGTTATCTATAGTACTCAGGTGTGTCCGTATTGCATTAAGGCCAAGCAGTTGTTTTCAGCCAAGGGGGCGACCTTTAAGGAGATCGATATCAGTCGTGATCCGGCTTTGGTTGAAGAGGTCCAGACTCGTAGCGGCGGGCGTAAAACCGTGCCCCAGATATTTATCTGCGATCTTCATGTTGGCGGCTGTGACGAACTGTATGCGCTTGACGCAGAAGGCAAGCTTGATGACTTGCTGAAGTAGGCAAAAAGCTGCCAAGTTTCCGGCTCATGTCGGATTAGGTATAGAGGGGCGGAAGCCCCTTTTTTCGTTCTTGCGAGGGCTTGGTCGGAGCTTTTTTCTGGAGATTTTTCGCTACCGTTTGCCAGAAATCGTGACCGTCCCAAGTCTGCCCGTCTGGGCTGTAGAGGGTCTTTTCCAGGCTTGCAAAGATGTCGTCCAGTTCAGGGTTTTTCAGGTTGGAGGCAACTGTCTTGAGGTTTTGCGGCGGGTTTTGCGGCCAACTGGTAGCAGCCCAGCCGAGGATGGCCTGATGTGCGGCTCGGGGATTGTTGTCCCGGCATGCTTTTTTAATGGTTTCGCGATTGATCGTCTGTTTTTTTTCCGCTTGCAGATCTCTCTCTTTAACTCCTGCAGTCTGCCGGCGCAGGGCTTTACGCCAGAACAGAACGGTTATCAGCCAGGCGATTAGAAGCATGGCGCTGATGCCCTGCCAGAGTTGGGTGGTCCCGGCGTTCGCGATCTTTGTGGTCAAAGTATCCGAGGTCGGGGACGGGGTTTTGGCACTGTCTGACGCCGTTTTGAGAGGTGTTTTTCCAACCTTTATATCGCTTTCTTGTGGTTTGGCTCCGAACCCATTGTCGGCCTTGATAACCTTGATTACTCGCGCCGGGAGGACGGCCTTTTGTTGTTTGTTGTTGACCACATCCCACCAATCAATAGTAACTTCCGGCAGGGTGAAAATGCCCTCTTGCGAGGGGATAAAGGCCATTGCCTGGCGTTTGACGGCGTGTAACAGCGTCCCATCGACCTTGGTTTGGTGTTCGGCTTGATCGAGATAGATTTTACCGCCGTCAGGGGCCTCAGGTTTTATTTCCGGCAGTTGTTCAGCGGTTAGACCTAAGGCTTCAATCTGGATTGTCCGGGTTAGAGGCTCGCCGACCTTAAGCTCTTTTTCCCCATCCATATTTTCCATGATTGTCACTTTTCGCGCCGGCAGCCAGACCTTGCCTTTGAATTCATCAGGTATTTGCGTCAGGGATATCTTAAGCTCCTGGCTGCGGGCCCGCAGGCGCTGGCCGCGACCGGAAAAGCGGTCAAAAAAGGGATCGGCCGGAAAACGGCGGTTGCCACCGCTCGTAGTGATTGCCTGAAAAAGCAGTGGTAAAATTGTGATTTCGTTGCCATCTTCGGCGATAATCGCATATTTTCGTTCGATTACCTGGTA
Source organism: Candidatus Tharpella sp. (assembly GCA_021161425.1). Taxonomy (GTDB): domain Bacteria; phylum Desulfobacterota; class Anaeroferrophillalia; order Anaeroferrophillales; family Tharpellaceae; genus Tharpella. Next base: position 2,459 of record JAGHAQ010000036.1, read on the forward strand.
GGCAAGACCGTTTTTGCGACTTTGATAGCGCCGGTCGTCACCGAGTTTAATGATGCTGGCATGCTCTAATGCCGGCTCTTCGAGTGAAGCCTCAGTAAGGCGTAATTGGCCCTTGATAAAGAGTTTGACGCTGATCGTGATTTGAGCTTGGAGGTATGCCGGTGTATCCATCTCAGGAGTAACTTCAATGAAGACATCGGGAAGGGTTTTGGACGTACCTGGTGCAATCGGAGTTGGGGTAGTGACAGTCAGGGTTAGGGCAGCGGTTTTTTCACCTCCGATGGTAAAGGAAGGAAGCGTGAAATTTCCGGTTTGTTTTGGTTCCAGCTCAATCGTCCAGGTTTTGGTGGCTTTGGTCGAGCCATTAATGATCTGAAAGTTACTGCTGGTTGAGCTGTTAACAATAGAAAAATCTTTTTCAAGATTACTGGTGTCAAGGTTTGCAATACTATTGAGGGCGCCATCGGTTTCGATAAAGAGTTTGACGGTTTCATCAATGTTGATCGCCTGCCGGTCGAGCCGAGCCCGGACCGCCGCATTGCTTGTTAGCGGCAATATGGCGAATAAAGTTATCGTAAAAATGGTAAAAAAGAGTAGCTGTGAAATTTTAGATTGTTGTTTCATTGGTTTACCGTAATATTTTGTAACTATTTAGGTTTTATCCTCAAACTGTCTCAATGTGGGGATATACCTCAAGGCCGGGCTTTCACCCTGAAGAGGAAGAGCCCGTGACGGGCTGAGCTGCGCTGTGAGCGAAGCGAGGAAGTACTCTTGGGGTGTGTCCCCAGTCGAAGTGGGCGAAGCAAAGTTCGCCGCTATCCTCTGTAACTTAACTTCTATCATTCATTGGTCTACCACTCTTTATGCCCTTGCGACCGATTTTGTCGGTCGCGGTACTGGTAGAGGAATTTTTTTTGCAAAAGGCCCTGTGGATCATCCGGCACCCGGCGCAGCCACTGTTCTAAAGCCTGTTGTTTGGCATCCATATGTTTTTCGACGTTCTCTTCTCCTGCGGCTGCGTCTTCCGGTTGTTTCTTTTCTTCCTTTTTTGTGCCCTTGTTTTCAGTCTTTTCTATAGATTTTTCAGGTGAATCATCAGGCTTATGGGTTTTTGATTCAGGAGTTTTTTTGGGTTTTGATTCGGCTTTTTGTTGTTCTTGATTTTGGGCCTGACTATCCTGGTTCTGATTATTCGGGCTTTGTTCGTTTTGCGAACTTTGCTGATTCTCTTTCTGATCTTGTTGTTCGGAAGAGTCCTGAGATTGTTCTGACTTTTGTTGATCCTTAGAGTTTTGTTCCGAGTTCTGGTTTTTCTGAGCCTCTTTTTCCTGGTTATCTTTTTCAGAATCGTCGTTTTGTGAATTGTCCTGCTGTTGTTGTAGAAGTTTTTCGACCAGTTCGCGATTGAAACGGGCATCTTCCAGGTCTGGATCGGTTTTAAGGGCCTGGTCATAGGCCGCGATCGCCTTTTCCAGTTCCCCTGAATGGGCCAGGGCGTTACCTCGGTTATAGTGGGCTTGACTGGATGATAGAGATTCAAGGGCGGTTGCCGCTTCTTTGAAGTTGCCGGCGCGGTATTGGGCCGCAGCCCGCCAGTCGGGATCTTTGGTCAGTTGGGCGGCCTTATCGAACTCCTCGTTGGCGAAGGCTTTTGCAGCTTGTTGGGTCGGGCGTTGCCAGAGATTATCCCAGTTTTGGGCGGCGGCGGTTTCGGCGTTGACAAAAAGAGATAAAAGGAGAATCAGGAGCCAGCCTTTACGAAAGCATATTGCTGCTAGTATAATTAGAGGAATCAGAAGCCAGGGGCCGCGATCGAGCCATTGGTCACCGGTAAGTTCACTTTTGCTTTTGTTTTCAGGAAAGAGGGAGGCTGGTTGGTTTAAGCGCATAAAAGAGCTCTCCGGAGCATCGATTTTAAGATAGCTGCCGCCACCGGAATCGGCAACTTCTTGCAATTTGTCAAAGGCTGGAACTGGAACCACAATTTGGCCCCGATTATCTTTCAGATAACTGCCGTCAGCTAAAGGTATTGGAGCCCCCTCTTGAGTACCGACGGCGATAACATCTATCCTATGACCCGCTGCATTAAGTTTTTGGGCTACCGCAATTGTCTGCTGGTCGGCATCATCGGCCAGAAGAATTATCTGTCCCTGGTTAATAGCTGCTCGTATGAGTAGTTCACCGGCTTTTTCCAGGCCCCTGTCGGCCCGGCTGCCCTGCACTGGGACCGTGTCTGTGTCGAGGCCCGGAAGGAGGTTGAGCAGGGTGGCATGGTCATCGGTCAGAGGGGCAACAATAAAACTGTCGCCGGCAAAAACCACTAGTCCCTGCTCGATTCCGATTCCGCTTTTGATTAGGTCAATCGCCTTATAGCGGGCTCGGCCCAAGCGTGAAGGGGTGATGTCCGGAGCATTCATCGAGAGCGAGAGATCGAGAACTATGACGCGGCCGCAGGCGGCGCGATAAAGGGGTTGTGGCAAGCGTTCCCAGGTGGGACCGGCCAGGGCCAGGGTCGCCAGAGATAACATTAGTAAAAGGCCGCTGTAGATTCTTTTCTGCGCAGTTTTTGCTTCACCCACCAGTAGATGTTTAAGCAGGTGGCTATCGCAGACTTTATGCCACTGGCTTTTACCTGGTTCCTGTCTTTTTAGACCAGCCAGTAAAAGCAGACCTGTCGGCAGAGCCAGCAGCCACCAGGGGCGTAAAAAATGAAGATCATGAAGATTCATAGCGTCTCAGCAATAGTAGCAAAAAAGCCAGCAATAAAGCCCCGCTCAGGGGCCAGAAAAAAAGCTCTCGAATCGGGCGCAGGTTCTGGCTGTCACTCTCCACAGGTTCCAGCTTATCGAGCATGGCATAGATCTTTTCCAGATCCTGACTCTCACGGGCCCGAAAATAGCGACCGCCGGTAAGATCGGCAATCTTCTGTAAGGTTGTTTCGTCGAGGTCAGCCGAGGGGTTAACGACCCGGTTGCCGAAAAAACTGTTGACCACCATGCGGTCAGCTCCGACTCCGATCGTGTAGATCGAAAGTTTTCCCTCTTTGGCCAACTCGGCCGCTTTCAAAGGTTCGATGGTGCCGGCAGTGTTGGCCCCATCGGTTAAGAGAATCAGGACTTTTCTATCTCCCGGTCGTTGACGCAGACGTTTAACAGCCAGCCCTAAAGCGTCGCCGATCGCGGTTTTTTCGCCGGCAATTCCGATCAGGGACTCCTGCAGCAATTGGTTGACGGTTTTACGGTCAAGTGAGAGCGGTGCCTGTAGATAGGCCCGGCTACCAAATAGAATAAGGCCGATGCGGTCGCCTTGACGGCGCTCGATAAAATCCCCAGCAACCATTTTGATCATGGTTAAACGGTCAACCGGATGACGGTTGATCTCCATATCTTTGGCCTGCATACTGCCGGATATGTCGACGGCCAAGAGCAGATCACGACCGCTTATCGGCATGCTCAAAGGTTCGCCGATCCATTGCGGCCGGGCCGCAGCACAGACTAGTAATATCCATGCGATAATGGCTATAAACCGGAGCCAACCGAAGCTTTTTCCTGTTGCGGTCTGACGGAACTCTTCAAGTTCCTGAAAAAAAGGTATCTTCAAGGCCATGCCGGAAGTAGTGCGAGCCCGGGGCAGTAACAGGTAGGCCAATATTGGGAGCGGCAGAGCGGCGAAGAGCCGAATCCAGACAAACTCTATCATGGCCGCACCCGGGTTTTTTTCTTCTGCCCCAAGAACCATTGTTCGACAATTTGACCGAGGCTCACAAGATCGGTGTCGTTGGTTGGCGAGTAGGCATCTTCGATTAGAGGAAGGAGCTCTTGGTCGGTAAACTGTTTCTCTTTACCTTTAATTTTCCCAGAGAACTCTTGTTTGAGAAAACCGAGCCATGCTTGACCACAGAGTCCGGCAATCGGTTGTTGCGGAAAAAAAACGATGCAAAAGCGTCTTATTAGAGCTGAAAGATCTTGTAGAATCTGGCGTTGCTGCTCGGGATCATCAGTGTTCAAATCGAGTTGATAAAACTCAGCTAAAGCCAGTTTGATGGGGCGTTGCCGAAGTTGTCGTTGCCGCCATTTGTAAAGGGCAAAGCTGATTAAGGTTAAAAGTAACAGGGAGACAATCCACCAGCCCGGAGCCGGAGGCCACCAACTTGGAGCCAGGGGTAGATGGATATCCTTAAGTGCGGCCAGAGGGTTTTGCATGGTTGGGTTCATGCCCGACTCACAGTTTGTTTGAGACTTAAGCCGCGGCGCATGATGCCGGCGATATCATCACCGGAGACAACCTTGAGATAGGGGATCTTAAGGTTGCCGGCGATGCAACTCAAGTTTTCCCGGCGTTGATTAAACTTTTCACTGTAAGCTTTGCGGACGGCGGAAGCTTTGGTGCTGAGTTGGGCCTGATCGCGGCCGTTGCTTATATTGTAAAGGCCCGGGGGTGGTGCCTTGAGCTCGAGAGGATCGATGATTTGGCAGAGAATAAGGTCATTGTGGCGCCGCAGACGGCTTAAGTTTCGTTCGAGGTTATGGTCATGATGATAAAAATCACTGATTAGAAAAATTCGGCTGCCGGGGCGGATGGTTCGCATTCCGTTATGAAGAATCTGCTCTAGCGAAGAATTGGAACTTTCGGATACGGGTGGTTTGGTCGCTTTGACGAGGGCATGGATCAGCGTCAGTACCCCTTTACGGCCAGCCTGCGGCCTTAATTCAAATTTTTCCTGTGGGGTCTGAAGAATGCCGCCGATACGATCACTGTTAAAAGCCGCAGTCCAGGCTACGGTCGCCGCGAGACGGGCCGCAATCACCGATTTGAAGGCTTCTTTGGTGCCAAAATAGAGAGAAGGGCTGAAATCGACCAGTGTCATGACCGGGCAGTCACGCTCTTCACTATAGAGTTTGGTATGGGTTTTTCCACTGCGTGCTGTAACCCGCCAGTCGATACTGCGGATATCATCGCCCGGGGTGTAGATCCGGGATTCAGCGTAGTCCATACCGCGTCCGCGAAACTTGGAGAGCGTATTGCCGGCCATAATCGAGTAAGCTTTTTGATGGCTCTTGCCGATCAGGGAGCGGGCCGTATGGCGCAAATCAAGAAGCTCTTCAGTCGTGCAGGTAATTCCATTGACGGATGATGCCGGCCGTGATTTTCTAATAAACTTTGAGAAACGCATATTCTGGTTAGGGTACCGGGATATGGCGCAGTAGTTCTTCGATGGCATCTTCTTTGTTGATCCCTTCAGCTTCGGCCTCAAAGGTCAGGATCAGACGGTGGCGCAGGACGTCATGGATAATGGCTTGAATGTTTTCCGGGGTCACATACTCTTTACCCTGAAGCCAGGCATGCGCTCGGGCGCAACGATCCAGAGCGATGGTGGCCCGCGGGCTGGCGCCGTATTCGATCCAGCGGCCCATTTTTTCACCACAGGTTTGAGGATCACGGCTGGCGAGAATCAGTTGGACGATATATTCCTTAAGCGGTTCAGCCATATGGAGATCAAGAACCTTTCGACGAGCCGTGGTGATTATGTCGGGGCTGAGAATTGCTGATTGTGTAGTTTTTGTTTCAAGTTCACTCAAAGCTTCTCGTCGGGCCAGTTCAAGAATCTTCTTTTCGCTGTCATAGTCGGGATAGTCGACATTTACCTGCATGAGAAAACGATCGAGCTGGGCCTCGGGCAGAGGGTAGGTGCCCTCCTGTTCGATCGGGTTCTGGGTGGCCATGACCATAAAGAGGTCTGGCAGGTAGTGGGTTTTCCGGCCGACACTGATCTGTCTCTCCGACATCGCTTCCAATAGAGCTGACTGAACCTTGGCCGGGGCTCGATTGATTTCGTCAGCTAAGACAATATTGTGAAAAAGCGGCCCGGGCTGAAAACGAAAAGAGTCATTACTGCGTTGGTAGATTTCGGTTCCGGTAAGGTCGGCCGGTAGCAGGTCGGGGGTAAACTGCAGGCGTTGAAAATCGCCGTCTATACAATCGGCCAGGGCTTTTACAGCCCGGGTCTTGGCCAGTCCAGGGGCTCCTTCAACCAGCAGGTGGCCATCGGCCAGCAGGGCGACCAGGAGACGTTCAACCAGAACTTTCTGGCCGATAATCTCGGTTTCCATACGTTTTTCGGCCTGCTGGAAAGCTTTAAGAGATTCGTCAGGGGCCGGGATGATATCTGATAGTATAGTCGTCGGTTCCATAATAGTCCTGTCTTGATGCGGGGACATTGCTCCAGGCAGGGCGTAAGCCCGAGCCGGGCTGAGCTGTGTCCCCATGCGAAGCCGGGCGAAGCAAAGTTCGCCTCTACCCGCTTCAGCTTAACTGGTTAGATCTAGGTAAAAGAATAAAAGCACAAAATTGGCTGACAACCAATTTCGTGCTTTGTGAAAATTATAAACTTTAGTTGCCGAGTTTTGCTTTGAGAGCGGCGAGCTTATCGTTGACCGCCTGATCAGCGC
>JAGHAQ010000043.1 GCA_021161425.1 Candidatus Tharpella sp.
GTTGTTGGTTTGGCTGCCATCGCGCTGATAATTGTCGGCATCATCAAACTGCTTCCCTACCTGGGATTATGAAAACCTTAAAACTATAAAACTAAGCTTGACAATCAGGATATTTTCACTTTAATGTGACCATTTTGAGCGTGGCCAAGATAGCAAACAACAATTTGACGCCTCAATAATCTTTGCTGCACTCGTAAAAAGTTGTTGGATGGCTAAGTAAAAATTTCGATATACAAGGAGTAGTGGCTTTCCAGGCGCGAGACTATACACGTAGTATGTCGAGTGTCTGGAAAGACAATACGACGCAGTAGATCGGACTTTTTACGACGCCATCAATCTTTGGTGGATCAACCTACCGGATCAGGAGAAAAATTAAATGGTAAAACTTGGAGTAAATGTCGATCATGTTGCCACCGTCAGACAGGCCCGGGGGATCAGTGAACCGGATCCGGTTGCCGCTGCCTTCCTGGCTGAACTCGGCGGAGCCGATGGTATCACGGTACATCTTCGTGAAGATCGTCGCCATATTCAGGAACGTGATGTTCGCTTGCTGAAAGAGACCATCAAGACCAGATTGAATCTTGAACTCGCCCTGGCCCCGGAAATTCTTGATTTTGCCCTTGAGATCAAACCTTATGCGGCAACTTTTGTTCCGGAAAAACGGGAGGAGTTGACCACTGAGGGCGGACTTGATGTAATCGGCCACCAAACCAAGCTGAGGCCGGTGATCAAGAAGTTTCAAGCGGCGGGCATTGTCGTCAGCCTCTTTATCGACCCCAACCTCGATCAGATAGAGGCGGCGGCCGCGATCGGAGCCCAGTTTATTGAGATTCATACGGGTCGCTATTGTGATGCGAAAAATGAAGATGAGCTGAAAAAAGAGTTTTCCCTGATCGATCACGCCTGTATTACAGCCTCCAATTATGGCCTCAGGATAAATGCCGGACACGGCTTAAACTATCGCAATGTTGTTCCCGTCGCCAAGCTCCCGGGTATCGAGGAGCTTAATATCGGACACAGTATTATCGGTCACGCTGTCTACGTTGGCCTTGAGCGTGCCGTACGGGAGATGAAAGCCCTTCTGCCATGAGTATCATCGGGATCGGCAGTGACATAGTTAAAGTCAGCCGGATTGAAAAACTGGTGCAGCGTTATGATCAACGTTTTTTACAACGCGTCTTTACTGCTGCAGAAACAGCTTATGCCTTCACCAAAGCCCGGCCGGCCCTTCACTTGGCGGCCCGTTTTGCCGCTAAAGAAGCTTTTGTCAAGGCTCTTGGCAGCGGTTTGCGGAAAGGTTTAAACTGGTGTGACATCGAAGTCGTCAACAATCAGCTCGGCCAGCCCCAACTAAAGCTCTACGGCGAGGCCCAAAAAGCTTGCAATGAGAAGCGTGTCACTACCTGGGTGAGTCTTTCCCATGAACAGGAGTTTGCCCTGGCTTTTGTTGTGCTCGAAGAAAGGAGAAAATCTTCATGACCCTGCCCGGCAACTTGATGACGACCGCAATGGCGGTCATGCCCCATACCGATATTGACGAAGCCTTGAAACTGGCCCTCTCGCTTGATATCCCCTTCTGGCCGCAACTACCTCTCTATAACTACTATGAAGATATGTATGTGCAGGCAGCCGAACACTTTCCCGGCATTCTGCTGGATGTTGAGAAGCGTACCTTACGCTTTTCAACCGATAAATTTATTGACGAACTGGAAGAGACCTTAAGCCATTTTGAAGAGCCGGAATATTTCGATGTCAGCCAACAGTATTCGGCGGTTTACCACCGTTTTCTGGAGCTTGACTTAAGCGACCGACCAGCTATTCGCGGCCAGCTTGAAGGACCGGTCAGTTTCGGTTTTTTTATCAAGAATGAGGATGACCGTCCTATCCTTTTTGATGATACGGTCCGCCCTTTTCTCTTCGAATTCATGTCCAAGCGGGTAAATGTTCAGTTAGCCCGACTCAAAGAAAAAAATCCCAACGCCTTCATGTTTATCGATGAACCCGGCCTTCAGTTTCTCTTCAGCGCAATGTCGGGATACAGCGATGTCCTGGCTCGGGAAGATATAGACAATCTTTTCAGCATGATCGACCGCCCCCGGGGAATTCATCTTTGCGGTAATCCGGACTGGGATTTTCTCTTGGGTTTCGATATGGACATTGTCTCAATCGATCTCTACACTAATGCCAAGGTTCTCCCTCTCTACAGGCAGGCGATCATCAATTTCATTAAGCGGGGCGGAACCATCGTCTGGGGTATTGTCCCGACCAATATAGAACCGTTCAACAAAGAAAATCATGCAAGTTTGATTAAACTGCTTGAATCGACCTGGCAGGGTCTCTACGATGAAGGGATGGATCGTGATCTGCTGCTCTCCCGCAGTCTGCTCTCTCCGGCAACCTGTTGTCTGATCAATCCGGACAAACAAAAGACCGTCAACAAGGCCTTTACGAGTCTTATTCAACTTTCCGAATTACTACGCGAAAAATATAAACTTTGATGGCGTTGTAAAAAGTTCCGAAATTTTTACTTAGCCATCCCGTGATTTTTAATGAAGATTGAACGCACCATAGATTTCCTTCTCGGCCTTAGTGAAAGCCCGGTTCTCTTACACCTGGTCAACCGTTTTGCGGTCAATAAAAGTCGCATTCAGCGGGAAAAACTTATCGCCGCAGTCACGAAATATCTGTTGCTTGATTACGGCCGCGACGGGATGCTCGGCAATCTTTCGGTTTTTGAAGCCAAAAGCCTGCAACTCATGCATGACAATATCCTCTTACGCCGCCTCAAAGGACGAGCGGAAGGCACTGTCGGAGAACGCCAAAATAACCTCAAGCGATCCATTAGCAATATCGAGCAAAGATCTGAAACTCTTAAAAAACTGGAAGGCCCTGACACTTTGCGCTTTCTTGCTAATCTCTACCTTGAAGATATCGCGCCCGATTTTAATCCAGCTTTTCTCATTCTTTTTCGAGCGGTTGCCAAACGCCTCTTCAACAATTTCGTTAACTCTATCAGGGCCGTCGAAAACGCTCCCGGGATCATCAATGAAGTTCGTCAGCTGGTTGGCAAAGAGCCGGTCTTTTTCATCGCCAATCACATCTCCAATGCTGACCATCTGCCAATCCTCTTTGGCCTGAATCGAGCTCGCCTGATCTCTCCGGTAGTTATCGGCGGTAGCAATCTCTACCGTGGCATATCGGAAAAGATCCTTCCCAAACTTAACGTCTGCCAGCTCAAACGCGACGACATGATTGAGAAAAAAATCAAATGGCTCGGCAACCCGATCTACATTGAAACCTTCAAACAGCACAACCAGTATCTGTGGCTTCATAACGAGCCCTACCTCTTCTACCCGGAAGGCGGGCGTTCCCGCAGCGGCAAGATCCTTAAACCCAAAGTCGGCATCATCAAAAATATATTTGAATTTGTTGAGAAAACCCGACGCAGTGTCTATTTTGTCCCGCTTTCTCTTTCCTACACCTGCGTCCCTGAGGATCTGGCCATAGAAGAAAGTCGCAAAGGCGTCAATATCAGTTATGGTGATATCATCCAGCAGCTCGTCAAACTCAACCGCGAATACGGCCGCTTTAAAGATACGGCAACCTATGTTAACCTTGGCCTCCCGATGAAAGTTACGGCCCACAAGATACCCGACCTTGAAGAGTTCAGTGATGAACTGATGAACCGGGTGCGTGACGGCATTCGGCCGACCCCAACCTACGATGTTGCTCCGATGATTCTCAACCTGAGCGAAACCGGAGAGGAAAAAAATAAATTTTCAATTGAAGAACTCAGTAATGCAGACCCCGACTACGACCTTAAAAGAATAACTAGAGGCCTTGAGATATTCAGTGCCAAAAAATTTATTCAGCCGGGCCAGAAACCGGGCTCTTACGAAATTATCAATCCGGATCTGCTTAAACAGTATGCCAATCGCACCGAGTGTGAATTTTGATAATGAAAAAAGATGATTTGCGGGTTTACGAATACCCGTTGAGCGAAGGTTGGTCGATAGTGGCTGGTCATAGCGATAGAGACAATGACAGGTTGAGCTTGAAAGTGGCGCGACCGGAGGAGTGGTGGTTTCATGTCCGCGGCATGCCCGGCAGTCATGTGATCTTGTGCTGCCCGGAGAACATAAAAGAGGAGCCCGGCAAAGAGATGCTCCAGCAAGCTGCATCAGTTGCGGCCTGGCACAGTAAAGCCCGATCCGGCGGTGTGGTAGCGGTCTCCTGCACCAAGGCAAAATTTGTCAGCAAACCACGCGGGGCCAAACCCGGCACCGTAACCTTGCGCAAGGAGACCATTCTCAAAGTTCGTCCGGGGCTACCGGCCGACAAAGTGAAATAACAAGACCTGTAAAACTCCGATCAGGGCACCGACCAGAGCACCATGGTTTATTTATAAATCTCCTTGTCACAAAGGAAAAATTACGTTACAACTTCGTTTTAAACTAATTCAAATAGTTCTCATCGTCAACAACCATAACCTCTTAATCGGAGATTATAAAAATAATGCTGCACGGAAAAGAGATCCTGCTTGGGGTCACCGGCGGAATCGCCGCCTACAAATCGGTACTGCTCTTAAGGGAACTAACTAAGCAGGGCGCCAATGTCAATGTTATCATGACCAAAAGCGCGACCGAGTTTGTCGGCCCCCTAACCTTTCAGACCCTTTCCGGCAATCCCGTGACAACCGATATTTTCACCCTCTTTGCATCATCTGAAATCGGTCATGTCGCGCTCGCCAGCCGGGCCGACCTTCTTGTAATCGCGCCGGCCACTGCCAACATTATCGGCAAGATCGCCAACGGTATTGCCGATGACTTTCTTAGCACTATGGTCATGGCAACCAGGGTAGCAGTGCTTTTTGCTCCGGCCATGAACACCAACATGTGGGCCAGCCAGGTGGTGCAAAAAAATATCGCCAACCTTAAAGAGATGAACTATCATTTTATGGATCCAGCCGAGGGAGAACTCGCCTGTGGAGTCGTGGGACGTGGTAAACTGGCCGATATCGATGCCATCATGGATGAGATTAAAGCTCTTCTGAGTTCCGATGATCTCAAAGGGGAAAAAATTCTTATCAGTGCCGGACCGACTGAAGAGGCGATTGATCCGGTCCGTTGCCTGACCAACCGCTCTTCCGGCAAGATGGGCTACAGCTTGGCCGCCGTCGCCCGCCGGCGTGGGGCTGAAGTTATTTTGGTCGCCGGTCCTTCGGCTGAGCTTGAAACCTGGGGTATAAAAGTGGTGCAGTGTAAAACTGCGGTTGAGATGGCTGATGCCATTGATGACAATCTTGAAGGGGTTACTTCAGTTATTATGGCGGCAGCAGTTGCTGATTTCAGACCGGCTACCCAGGCTGCGGAAAAAATCAAACGGGAGGGCGGTTACTGTCTTGAACTTGAACCAAATCCCGACATCCTGGCCGGCCTTGGCCAACGTCCCAACAAGCCCTTTCTCGTCGGTTTTGCCGCAGAAACCAGCCAGGTGCTGGCCTATGCTAAAGAAAAAATAAAACGTAAAAACCTTGACATGATTGTCGCTAACGACGTCACTGCGCCGGGAGCCGGCTTCAGTGTCGACACCAATATCATTAAAATTATCGACCGGGATGGACAGATGACCGATTTCCCCTTAATGAGCAAGGAAAAGGTCGCCGGCGTGATTTTTGATCATATAATTACGCTCAAAAGCCAACGCTGTTTACGTGGACCGGTTTCATGACTATAGCCGACATCAATCATGATCTAATGCAGCTTAAGGCCCATCTTGAACGCCAACAGAAATTAAAAAATCCCGGAGTTCTTAAAGCCAAACGCGACCCGGCCAAAGAGCTGGTTGCAATCCACGCGGATCTGGGTGACTGCCAACGTTGCCCATTGCACGAAACTCGTAACAAAATAGTTTTCGGCGCCGGTGACCCAAATGCCGATCTCATGTTTGTCGGTGAAGCCCCGGGCGGCGATGAGGATCGTCAGGGCAAACCCTTTGTCGGGAAATCAGGGCAACTTCTGACAAAAATCATTGCCGCTATCGGCAAGACCAGGAACCAGGTCTATATCGCCAACATCATTAAATGCCGTCCCCCCGGCAATCGCAACCCGGAAGCCAAAGAGATTGCCATCTGCTCCCCTTTTCTTGATCGTCAGATTGAAGCTATTCAGCCCAAAGTGATCTGCGCTCTCGGCACTTTCGCGGCCCAGACCATGCTCAAAACCAACACCTCAATCGGCAAACTGCGAGGTCGGGCTCACCCCTACAGAGACTACTGCCTACTGGTTCCCACCTTTCATCCCGCCTACCTTCTGCGCAGCCCCGGCAAAAAAAGAGAGACCTGGGAAGATATGCAGATGATCATGAAACTTCTAGCTTAAAAAGGGAAAAACCCATAATTGATGGCGTCGTAAAAAGTCCGATCTTCTGCGTCGTAGTGGTTTTTCAGACACTCGACATACTACATGTATGGTCTCGCGCCTGAAAAACCACTACTCCTTGTATATCGAAATTTTTACTTAGCCA
>JAGHAQ010000028.1 GCA_021161425.1 Candidatus Tharpella sp.
CCAAAATCAAATATTCAAATCGTTATGGACAAGTCTTCACTGAAACGACTAAGACTCAACGCATTATTATGGATGTTTTTGATGTTGATCTTCCAACATAGTTACATTTCCCGGGAATTCAGGATACATAACAGTTATGGCTTTGAGTTCGCCAGCCATGTTGAAATTCTCTTTTACCTGAATGGCTCCGTATTGCAACGGTGGCGTGTTTGAAGCCAGGGCTTTATCATTAACATAGACTTTGTGTTTGGGACCATGCGGAGCTCGACCATCCTGCATACCTTGGTGATCGGGCCAGAAGGACCACTTTTGATAAGGTGAAGTTTTGGTGATATAGTTCCAGAGGGCGTCCGCGTCACTGCCCGGCATCTCAGCCATAGCCAGAGGAGTCGTAAACCAGGTAACAAGCAGCATAACAAAACCGATAAACAGCTTTTTCTTCATCTTGAATCTCCTTTCAGATAATCTTCCGATTAAACTGCAATACCAAACTAATATTGTACAGTATACATCCCGGGCAGAAGAAAAGCAACCCCAAAAACTATTTTTTATATGTAGTTGGTTATTTAATCTGAAAAATGTTTCCATCATCTCAACTTGGTCGGCAATCAAGGAGCGTAAAAGAGTGGTTGACAGTTCCTGTTGCCCGCGCTATCTTTTCGGCGTCGATTTTTCTTCAAGCAGTACCTTTTATTATATATCGATTCCAAAGGTGTCCGAAGATGGTTTTTGTCAATATCCTCCTGCCGATATTTTCGAGCAGCTTTCTTAAGGTTGGTTCTTTCGCCGTTTATAGCGATATTGCTTTGCGCCATCCTCGATATTCAGTAAAGTGCTTATCCTGCAAACCAGTACCCCGGCGGCTATCCCCCTTCTCTATGCCGTCAACTACGATACCCATCCCGAAATGGTGGCTGGTACGATCCTCGTATCCACTGTGTTGAGTGTGCTGATCCTGACCGGCCTGCTCTTTTCCCTCGGGGTGTAAAGCTTTTTTGAATAATAACAAGGTAGAAAGGATTATGAAATGGAAAAAGCGGCGCTCATTATAATCGATATGGTTAAGGACTATTTTGCCGAAGATAAGGGTTATCCCATTACCCCTTTGGCTCGGGAGATAATCCCTTCTATCAACAAGGCGATTGAACAGTTTCGGGAAAAGGGCTTCCCGGTCATCTTTTCAACCGATGCTTTTCATGAAGATGATTTTATCTTTACTTCCCGTATGCACCCCCATGCTATAGCCGGTTCTGAAGGTGCTGAGGTTGTGGGCGATCTCGACATGCAAAAAGAAGATCTCTGGCTCCCGAAACCACGATTCTCCGCCTTTTTTGCCACCGGTTTGGAAAAGATTTTAAAAGAACAGCAAGTTACCCTTTTAGCGGTAGCCGGCATCGCCACCAACTTCTGTGTTCTGACCACCGCTATGGATGCCCTCTGTTACGATTTTAAAGCCGTAATACTTGAAGATTGTTCGACCGCATTTTCCCGGGAAATCCATAAGCAGACCTTGGCCGCTTATCGGAGAAATCCGCTTTACCCGCTTTTCAGGATCATGACTTCAGAGGAACTGCAAAAGGAGATATAGGAGTAATCCGGTTTTAGATGGTTTGCCGCTAAGATCCGAAGTTAGACCTCATACTCGCAAATGCCGTTGTCGATCAGGGTTGCTCCGGACTCTGCGTTTATGACCCGCCAAAGCGCTCTTCCCTTTGCCGAGTTCCAGATAAGTGTTCTTATCGGCACACCGGGATAGAGATATTGTGAAAAACGGCAGGCTAGTCGTTTTACGTTTTCCGGTCGTCCTGGTGTAAGTGTATTGACAAGGGCATGACAGCCGTAACCAAAGGTGCAGGCACCATGCATAATCGGTTTTTCGAAGCCGGATTTTTTTGCAAACTCCGGATCGACATGGAGTGCGAAATAGTCGCCGGTGAGACGATATAGGAGGTGCTGATTGTCGGAAGGTAACGCTTCCACGATATGATCAGGTTTTGTGTCCGGATATGTGAGCTTTCGTTTTGGAGCCTCAATACTGCCGAAACCACCGTCAAGACGGGCAAAAAGACTGTAGATGCTGGTAAACAGGTGGGAGCCATTGGCATGGAAAGTCTCACACTCTCCAACGACCAAGGCGCCTCTGTCCCGGCCCTTGTCGTAATAATTTGTGATTGTTCCTTCAGTTATAAATGCTCCTTCAGGGGGAATAGTATTGTGAAAGATCAGCTCCTGCTCTCCGTGCAGGATACCGGTAAGGTTTATATTCGACGCTTTTGCCATCTCCCAGAAAAAATCAAAGGTTGTCGCCAGGGAAAAGGTCGGTAAAACCTTCAGCTCCTTTTCATAACAGTACTCCATCTCGGTCGGGCCGGCTCCGACCGCAAGAGCGTACAGGATAACATCCCTCCATGAATAATCCCGGTTTAGGGGGCCGATTTTCTTCCCGAGTGCGTTTTTATCAAGAGCCATTAAGAGCTCCTCCTGTTAAAGTTGACAACCTCATCATTTATTCATTAGCGCAAATTAAATTTCCTTGCAACTCGTAAGCCCAACATGTTGGTATCATCACAGTTGTTTTCTCCTTGCAATTTGCACTCTGATGTATTATCCCGTGCGCTTCTGTATGGTATTGTCGAAAACTTTTGAGGGAAGTCTTGAAAAGGGCTGGCCTTATTTATGTGGGGAATGAATAATGATTTTAGAGACAATTGTTGTCGGTCCGTTGCAGGTCAATTGCTATCTAGTTGGTTGTGAGAAGAGTCGGGAGGTGGCGGTTATTGATCCCGGTGATGATGTTGAGCGTATTGTCGAGAGTTTGAAAAAAGCGAACCTTAAGGCGGTTTACATTATCAATACGCATGAACATTTTGATCATGTGGGAGGTAACAAACGGTTGCATGAAGCGACCGGGGCGCAAATTTTGGCTCATAGTGCCAGTGCCGAGGAGATTACCAAGATCTCGAGCCGGGCTCTCTTGTGGGGGATGCGAGCCGAAGATTCTCCGCCAGTCGATCGGCTGCTTGAAGAGGGTGATCTGGTGAATATTGGTGAGAGCATTACTTTGAAGGTTCTTTCAACCCCAGGCCACTCGTTGGGCTCAATCTCTCTGGCGGGCGAAGGGTTTGCTTTTGTCGGGGATCTGATTTTTGCCGGCTCGATCGGGCGAACCGATTTCCCGGGTGGCGATTACGAGACTTTAATCAGGTCGGTCAAAGAGAAGATCTTTCCTTTGGGGGATGATGTGGTTCTCTATTCGGGACATGGACCAGCCACTACAGTTGGCCGGGAGCGGGCCACCAATCCTTTTTTCACGTCTTAGGTTTTTCTTGAGTCCCAAAATATATTTGATCGGTGAGCTGGAAGAGATTCTGGGGTATTCATTCCGGAACCGTGAGCTTTTGCTTCAGGCCCTGACCCACAAATCCTATGTCAATGAGAATCGCCAGAAGGATGGCGATGGCGGCAATCTGATCGATAATGAACGTCTCGAGTTTCTCGGCGATGCCGTGCTTGAGCTTCTAGTCAGTGAAATTCTCTATGGTCAATACCCGGACAAGCCTGAAGGCGAACTCAGTCGAATTCGGTCGCAAATTGTCAATACTGAAGCTTTGGCTCGTTTTGCCGGGAAATTTGGCTTGGGAAATTTTCTTCGTCTTGGCCGAGGTGAAGAGAGGCAGGGCGGGCGTCTGCGGATCTCTCTGTTGGCAGATGCTTTTGAGGCCCTGCTGGCAGCCCTATTTTTAGATAGTGCAACGGAGATTTTGCAGGGTTTGGTGGGAAAGCTGGTAACCCAAGAACTGGCCTCTTCCTGGGTTGATTATAAATCACAGCTTCAGGAGAGGCTGCAGGAGGAGACTGGACAGCCGCCGACATATGAGTTGGTGGCGCGTCAGGGAGCTGATCACCGGCCTCTTTTTTTCATGGAGGTGCGCGATGGTTGCGGACGTTTTTTAGGGTCAGGGAGCGGGCCTTCGCGTAAAAGTGCGGAACAGGAAGCTGCAGGTGATGCGTTGCAGGTATTGCAGGTTGACAAACCGGGTGAGGTTGATAGCTGATCACGGACTTATTGTTTAGTGGAAAGTCATCAATTTTCGGGAAAAAAATATTGACACAGTTGTGTCAGTTGTGCTAAACGGTTCAGCCTTGTTTTCAAGGGGTGCATAATTGTTGCCGGTAGCCTTGCATGGAAAGTATGTAAGTGTAGCCATCTTCTTGGTTGATTCAAGGTGTGCTTCTTATCCGAATAGAGTTGGCTTCTTTTCGTTGCTGGCGTAGCTCAACTGGAAGAGCAGCTGACTTGTAATCAGCAGGTTGCGGGTTCGAGTCCCATCGCCAGCTCCACTTATTTAAGGTTGTAATCTGGAGAGGTTCCCGAGTGGTCAAAGGGAACAGACTGTAAATCTGTCGGCAGAGCCTTCGGAGGTTCAAATCCTCCCCTCTCCACCATTTTTATAAAAAGTGCATCTTCTAAGCGGGAATAGCTCAGTTGGCTAGAGCGTCAGCCTTCCAAGCTGAGGGTCGCGGGTTCGAGTCCCGTTTCCCGCTCCATTCCGAAGTGCTAAGTAATTCGATATCGGCCACGAAAGTTATTGGTGGCGGATTTGGCCCACGTAGCTCAGTGGTGGAGCACTTCCTTGGTAAGGAAGAGGTCATCGGTTCAATCCCGATCGTGGGCTCCATCAAGATGTATTTTGAAAGTTGACAAATTTGATCGATCTGTAGATATTATGATGATTGAGAGAGGAGATTAAGGAAATGGCAAAGGCAAAATTTGAGCGCACCAAGCCTCATGTTAATGTTGGCACGATTGGCCATGTTGACCACGGAAAAACTACTCTGACAGCGGCTATTACCAAGGTTTTGGCTCTTAAGGGTCAAGCTACCTATACCGCATTCGATGCGATTGATAAAGCTCCGGAAGAGAGAGAGCGCGGGATTACGATTGCAACCGCGCATGTTGAGTATGAAACTGGAGCCCGTCACTATGCCCATGTCGACTGTCCGGGCCATGCTGACTATGTTAAAAACATGATCACCGGAGCCGCCCAGATGGATGGCGCTATCCTGGTTGTCAGTGCGGCTGATGGGCCGATGCCACAGACCCGCGAACATATCCTGCTCGCTCGTCAGGTTGGCGTACCTTATATGGTGGTCTTTCTTAACAAAGCCGATATGGTTGATGACGAAGAGCTTCTCGAACTGGTTGAGATGGAAGTCCGGGAGTTGCTTTCCGATTACGATTTCCCCGGTGACGACATTCCGATTATTACCGGCAGTGCCTTGAAAGCCCTAGAGAGCGATGGCCCTGCCGATTGTGAAGAGTGGAAATGTATCGAAGAGTTGATGGATGCGGTTGATAGTTATATTCCGACGCCGGAGCGTGATATTGATAAACCCTATTTGATGCCAGTAGAAGATGTCTTCAGTATCTCCGGTCGCGGTACAGTTGCTACCGGAAGAATTGAACGTGGTGTTATCAAGGTTGGCGAAGAGGTCGAGATCGTCGGTATTAAACCTACGGAAAAGACCGTAGCCACCGGGGTCGAAATGTTCAGAAAGTTGCTCGATCAGGGGCAGGCCGGTGATAATGTCGGTATCCTCCTGCGCGGGAAAAAGCGTGAAGAGATTGTCCGTGGCCAGGTTTTGGCGGCACCGGGCAGTATCAAACCACATACCAAGTTTAAGGCCGAGGTCTACATCTTGACTAAAGAGGAGGGCGGTCGCCACACCCCGTTCTTCAAAGGTTACCGTCCCCAGTTCTACTTCCGGACCACCGATGTTACCGGTACGGTTGAGCTCCCCGAGGGCGTCGAGATGGTAATGCCCGGCGACAATATTACGATTGTCGGTGAGTTGATTACCCCGATCGCGATGGAAAAAGAGTTGCGTTTTGCGATTCGTGAAGGCGGCCG
>JAGHAQ010000093.1 GCA_021161425.1 Candidatus Tharpella sp.
ATCTGAAGGGAAGAGAGAAGATCACCAAGCAATAATAACATACGGAGGGATGGCCGAGTGGCTTAAGGCGGCGGTCTTGAAAACCGTTGAGCGAAAGCTCCGTGGGTTCAAATCCTACTCCCTCCGCCATTTTCATAAAAAGCCCGGCGAATTGCCTTCGCCGGGCTTGACATTTAAGCAACCTTCTGGTAAACGACTTTTCCTTCTTACAACAGTAAGGAAATATTCGAAAAGACAGTTACAGGTTACGACACGGAGAGATGGCCGAGTAAGGCTGAAGGCGCTCGCCTGCTAAGCGAGTATGTGGTTTAACCTGCATCGAGGGTTCGAATCCCTCTCTCTCCGCCACTTTTTAACAACTGCTTTAAAACAAAATATGCGCCGCTAGCTCAGCTGGATAGAGTGCCTGACTACGGATCAGGAGGCCGGGAGTTCGAATCTTCTGCGGCGCGCCAATGATATCAAGCACTTACAGGTAAAACCTGTAAGTGCTTTTTTGGTTTTGGGGATCTAGCGAAACCAGATATCAATGCGGGAGGGTAGACGCAGGGAATTGACAAAGACAATGAACCTTTAATGGTCGTAAAAGTCAAAAAACCTTAATGTAACATATACAGACGATTACGACCTCGCAACTTAACTGCTTATTTGCTAGTTATAGGATAAACGAGTTTCCTCATCCGCCAATGTTGGTTGAATAATTTTTTCCCACTCGGAATCATTCCACGTCCCCAACTGATCGTGCATATTGAGGTATTTCTGAGGTATAGGATGAGTGCCATAAACGACTTCAAGGCCATATTTGGTCTTAATAAAGTCGCTAAAATAGGTAATATGAGGACATGGAGGATAGCCCACAACTAATCCCGTGGCTAAATGTATCGCCTCTGCTCCGTTGCTTTTCATTTCATCCACAGCATATTCAACATTACCACCCGGACACCCATCACAAGTGGTATACCCGACAACTTCCACTTCCATATTCTTATATCGGTTAAAAGCACCTTCTCGATTACGCAATGATCTAAAACATTTTCCGCCTGCACACCTACGGTAGCGATCACAGATAATTATACCAATATTTATTTTTTCTTTCATGTCGTCTCCAGATTCAAAAGAAAATTAGTCGCTTCTTTAAAGTGCTTTAGAGGTATTCGCGGATCAATTTTTCGGCAATCTGAACGGCGTTAAGGGCGGCACCTTTACGAATATTATCAGCGACGACCCAGAGGTTGATGCCGTTAGCGATCGATTCGTCCTCACGGATCCGGCCAACCAAAGTGGCATCATGGCCGGCGGCATCGATGGCTAAGGGATAGCGGTTTTGCGAGAGATCATCGACAAGTTCGACGCCAGGGGCTCTTTCCATCAGCTCACGAACTTCCTCAACCGAGATTTTCTCATCGGTCTCAATATTGATAGATTCGGAATGGCTGTAAAAAACCGGCACGCGAACCGCGGTGGCGGTCACGCCGAGACTATCATCGCCAAATATTTTTTGGGTCTCGCGAACCATCTTCATCTCCTCCTTGGAGTAACCGTTCTCAAGGAAGACATCGATGTGCGGCAGACAGTTGAAGGCGATCTGGTGAGGGTAAACGTTTATCGGCAACTCTGACTCCTGGTTAAAAAGGGCAAGAACCTGTTTTTCAAGCTCATCGATCGCCTTCTTACCGCTACCGGAGACCGCCTGATAGGTGGAAACGACAACCCTGCGAATCCCGACGGCATCGTAGATCGGTTTTAAGGCAACCACCATCTGAATAGTCGAACAGTTGGGGTTGGCAATAATCCCGCGGGCCCGAAAATCGGCAATTGCGCCGGGATTGACCTCGGGCACAACCAAGGGCACATCGACATCCATGCGAAAGGCATTGGTATTATCAATCACCACCGCACCACTGGCTGCCGCTGCCGGCGCAAAGGCCTCACTAATTGAGCCACCGGCTGAAAAGAGAGCAATATCAACCCCGTCAAAAGAGTCCTCGGTGAGTTCCTCGACCGCATATTCGACCCCCTTGAACTCATAGGTTTTACCAACCGAATTAGCCGAAGCTAAAAGTTTCAGTTGAGCCACGGGAAAATCCCGTTCTTCAAGAGTTGCTATCATCTCATTGCCGACCGCACCGGTCGCACCAACCACGGCAACATTATATCCTTCTTTGTTCATCTGTTATTCTCCATTAATATTCGATAAATTGTAACTATTCAGATACCCATAATTCAAGAGTTACGTTACAGCGGATAGCGGCGAACTTTGCTTCGCCCTCTGTAATGATGGACACCCCAAAGACACTTCCCCGCTTCCGCTCAGGATGCAAACTACAGGTTTGCCCCCATATTGAAACAATTCAAAAACGAAATGACGCTTATGAGGATTCTAATCGTTTTCGCCAATGCTCCATGAGACCACCGTCATCAAGCAGTTTCTGCATAAAGTCGGGAATCGGCTGAGCCTTAAACCGCTGACCACTGGTCAGGTCATCTATAGTACCGGTAGTGGAATTAATGGCCACCTCATGACCCGCTTCAATAGCAGCGGCAGCTTCAACTGATTCGAGAATCAAGAGCCCGGTGTTAAAAGCATTGCGATAGAAGATCCGGGCGAAAGTCGGCGCAATGACACAGGCCACACCAGCGGCTTTAATGGCGATTGGGGCATGCTCACGGGAAGAACCACAACCGAAATTTTTACCGGCAACCATGATATCGCCCGCCTTGACCTTGCCGGCAAAGCCGGTATCGGCATCTTCCATGCAGTGTTTAGCTAATTCCAGGGGGTCCGAGGTATTGAGATAACGAGCCGGAATAATGGCGTCGGTATCGACATCATCACCAAATTTCCAAGCTTTTCCTTGTATATTATTCATATTTACCTTGTTTTTCCCAGATCTAGGTTTTTTGTTCAAAGCACTTCTTCCGGGGCGGCGATGCGTCCCAAGATGGCACTGGCGGCGGCGACTGCCGGATTACTCAGATAGACCTCACTTTCGGGATGACCCATACGGCCGACGAAGTTGCGGTTGGTAGTTGCCACGGCCCTTTCACCGGCGGCGAGAACTCCCATATGGCCGCCGAGACAAGGACCGCAGGTTGGCGGTGAAATCAGGGCTTCGGCGTCAAGAAAGATCTCGGTCAAACCTTCTTTTATCATCTGGCGATAGACATCCTGGGTTCCGGGAATAATCAGAAGCCGCATATAGGGAGCCGCTTTCCGGCCTTTGAGCAGTGAGGCCGCCAGGCGAAAATCTTCAATCCGACCATTAGTGCAGGAGCCGATCACCACCTGATCGATTTCGATCTTATCAGCTGCAGCCTGATCGACAGAACGGCTTTTGTCGGGCAGTGGCGGATAAGCCACCTGAGGCCTGATCGCCGAGGCATCGATCTCGATGGTTTTACAATAGACAGCATCGGGATCACTGGCAAAGAGTGTATAGTCACGCTGAGCCCGGGAACGAACATAGTCAAGAGTGATTTCATCAGGGGCGATAATTCCGTTTTTTGCACCCGCTTCAATCGCCATATTAGCCATTGACATACGGCCGTACATCGGCAGAGTGTCAATGGTTTCACCCGTCATCTCAAGAGCCTGATAAAGGGCTCCGTCGACCTTCAGGATACCAATAGTATGTAGAATTAAGTCCTTGCCCTCGACCCAGGGTGCCAGCTTGCCGTGATAAACCACTTTGATAGTCTCGGGAACCTTTAACCAGACCTTACCGGTTGCCATAGCGGCAGCGAGATCGGTACTGCCGACACCGGTAGCAAAAGCGCCTAATGCACCATAGGTACAGGTATGAGAATCGGCACCGACAATCAAATCTCCGGGCAAAACCAAACCCTGTTCCGGTAAAAGGACATGTTCAATTCCAACTCGACCGATCTCAAAATAGTTTTTGAGCCCCTGTTTCTTGGCAAACTCACGCAATATTTTAGCTTGTTCGGCCGATTTAATATCCTTGTTGGGGGTAAAATGGTCGGGAATCAGAAGTACCCGTTCGTCATCAAAGACTTTTTCCACGCCGAGTTTTTCAAACTCAGCAATCGCAATCGGGGCCGTAACATCATTGGCCAAGGCGATATCGACCTTGGCTTCGATCAGTTGACCGGGTTCTACCTCATCAAAACCGGCATGAAAGGCGAGGATTTTTTCGGTTATTGTCTGGGCCATAAATTTTTCTCCTAAACCGTCACTTGAGGACGATTTCGTTTCTTATACTCAAGTTTATTAAGAGCATTCATATAGGCTCTGGCACTGGCAACAACGACGCAGGTATGGGCGCCCTGACCCATAACCGTTAACCCCTTTTCGCGAATCCTAACCGTGACTTCACCGAGCGCGTCCGCACCCCCTGTAATTGATTTAACCTCATAAGTCAAGAGACGGCTCTGAGTGTTGGTTAACTGCTTGATAGTCTTAAAAACCGCGTCCACGGCACCATCACCAAACTCAGCCCCATGCCGTTTTTCACCCTCAACCTCAATCTCTAAAGTGGCACTCGGCATCGCTACCGTACCACTATTGAAACTGACAAAATTGAGTTTGAAATAGTGAGGAATGCGGATGATTTCGTCAGCTATAAGGGCGTCGATATCCTCATCAAAAACCTCCTTTTTCTTGTCGGCCAGATTTTTAAAGGCGACAAAGGCGGTCTCAACTTGCTGTGGCTCAAGTTCGTAACCGAGATCGTTGATCTTCTCCTGAAAAGCGTGGCGACCGGAGTGTTTGCCCATAACCAGACTGTTTTGCGGCAGACCGATCGATTCCGGTGTCATAATCTCGTAGGTCTCTTTATTCTTCAAAACGCCATCTTGATGGATACCGGCTTCATGGGCAAAAGCGTTAGCCCCGACAATCGCTTTGTTGGGTTGAACCCGAATACCGGTCACCTGACTGACCAAGCGACTGGCGGGATAGATCTGAGTAGTAACTATTCCAGTTTCGTAGGCCAAATTGTCGGGCCGGGTACGTAAAGCCATAACCAGCTCTTCAAGCGAGGAGTTGCCGGCCCTCTCCCCGATACCGTTGACCGTACATTCAACCTGCCGGGCCCCGGCCTGGATGGCAGCAATCGAATTGGCGGTTGCCAGACCGAGATCATTATGGCAATGGACCGAAATGACGATACCGTCACCACCATTAGGCAGACGCTCTCTGATCGAACTGATCAGAGAGAAATATTCACGGGGCACAGTATAGCCAACCGTATCCGGGATATTGATTGTCGTCGCCCCGGCCTCAACTACGGCGGTAAAGATTTTAACAAGAAAATCGATGTCACTGCGGGTCGCATCTTCGGCTGAAAATTCAATATTTGAGGTCAGGGTGCGAGCGTAGCGAACGGCCGCCACTGCCTGCTCGAGAACTGCAGCAGGCTCCATCTGCAATTTATGCTGCATATGGATCGGCGAAGTCGCAATAAAGGTATGAATACGAGGATCGGCCCCACCTTTCAAAGCCCCCCAAGCACGATCGATATCCTTTCGACTGGCCCGGGCGAGTCCCGCCACCTGACAACCCCGTATCTTATCACTAACCAACTTGACCCCGGCAAAATCCCCCTCAGAAGCGATCGGAAAGCCGGCTTCGATTACATCAACCCCGAGTTTTTCGAGCTGTCGGGCCAGCAACAGTTTCTCCTCCACATTCATACTGGCGCCGGGAGACTGTTCACCATCTCTTAAAGTAGTGTCAAAAATTGTTATCCTGTCCATAATTTCCTCCATATAAATTTACTAATTATAAGACTCTGATGCACTCGTAATAGTCACGGAATGGCTAAGCAAAAAAATCCCCCTGAATTCTTTAAGCGAACTCAGGGGGATTGGTATTTATTATCAATAAGGTTAATTTGTGGGTTGGTTTACCTAATTCACAATTTTCTCCTCATCGAACCCCTGAGTCCGCTTTTTTAGTAGCCCGGTTAGTAGTAGCAAAGACTTAACCGGCCCCGAAAAAGTATAGATGACGGCAAGGATAAAAAGAGAGGCCTGAGGCTCGGCAGCGATCACAATAAAAACCACGGCCATCATGACCAAAGCCACGAATGGACCGCGGCCATGAAAAATGGACTCTTTGAAAGCCGGATATTTGACGTTACTAACCATCAAAAAAGCCAACCCATAACAGAGCAAAAGAAGTACAATATTACTTTCAATACCGGTCGCACCAAGATGATCGGCAATCAGAACCGTGGTTGCCGCCATACTGGCCGCTGCTGGTATCGGCAGACCGGTAAAACTGCCCTTTGGAGCCGAATCGGCCTGCACATTGTAACGAGCCAAACGCAAAGCGCCACAAGCAACAAAGAGAAAAGCGGCAAGCCAACCAAAACGACCAAAAGATGAGAGACTCCACTGAAAAATCAACAACGCCGGGGCCACGCCAAACGAAACAAGATCAGCCAAGGAATCAAATTCCATACCGAAACGACTGGTGGCATTCATCATACGAGCCACCTTACCATCAAGGATATCGAAGACATTGGCCACAATAATAGCCGTGGCAGCGGTACCATAATCGCCTTTGATTGCCGAAATCATGGCAAAAAAACCACAAAAAAGATTGCCCATGGTGAAAAGGTTGGGCAGAAGGTAGATTCCTCGTATCACGTTAACTCCACACTTATTCTCGGATCCTTCAAAAACTGAACAATTGTGATTATAACACAATTAACCGGCATTTGGCAAGTAACCAATAATTGTCTCACCACCCTTAACATGCTGACCGACCGAAACATCGATCTCGGTTCGCGGCGGCAGATAGAGTTCGACCCGCGAACCGAAACGAATCAGGCCGAAGCGCTCGCCTTTTTCCAAGGTGTCATCAGGGCCGACAAAACAGACAATCCGCCGGGCGATGAGACCGGCAATCTGGACAAAAGCTAGACGCCGCCCCTGCTCATCCTCCATCACCACCATATTACGCTCATTCTCTTCCGAAGCTTTATCAAGATCAGCTGAAAAGAACTTGCCCGGTTTATAGTGAATTTCAAGAACCCGACCAGCCGCCGGAGACCGATTGACATGAACATTAAAGATCGACATAAAGATACTGACTTTTGTACTTTCAGCCATGCCAGACAATTCCGGGCCATCGACCTGGGTCACCGAAAGAATACGGCCATCGGCTGGAGAGACAACCGTCCCTTCACGGAAAGGTGGATAACGATCCGGATTACGAAAAAAGGAGCCCGTAAAAATCGCCAACAGCAAAGTCAGCTTCCAGAGCCAACCCCAACCGAGAAGAAAAAAGATAATGGTAGCCAGGCCGAGTCCCAAAACCCAGCGATGACCCTCAGGGTGAACTTTGTCCAGTAAAGGCAGATTACTCAGTTTCAAAATGTTACTCCTTAATATTAGTTTCTTTTCTTATCGACCAGTTTATCCTTGCTGATCCAGCTCATCATAGAGCGTAGTTTCTCGCCGACCTGCTCGATTTCATGTTCTTCACCATTTCGGGTCAAGGCATTAAAAACCGGCCGGTTAGCCTGATTTTCGAGAATCCATTCGCGGGCAAATGAGCCATCCTGAATCTCTTCCAGGATCTCCGCCATCGCTTCTCGGCTCTCTTGGTTGATTACCCGGGGACCGCGGGTCAGATCACCGAACTGGGCCGTATTACTGATCGAATAGCGCATATTGGTGATACCGCCTTCGTAAATCAGGTCAACGATCAGTTTGAGTTCATGGAGACACTCAAAATAAGCCATCTCCGGCGCGTAACCAGCATCGACCAAAGTTTCAAAGCCGGCTCGGATCAATTCGGTCACCCCGCCGCAAAGTACGGCCTGTTCGCCAAAGAGATCGGTTTCAGTCTCTTCCCGGAAACTGGTTTCAATAATCCCGGCCCGGCCCCCGCCAATGCCGCAGGCATACGCCATAGCCAGCGCCCGGGTATCGCCGGCGGGATCCTGATGCAGGGCGATCAGGGTCGGCACGCCCATGCCCTTGGTATATTCATGACGAACCAGATGACCCGGTCCTTTCGGAGCGGCCATAAAAACATTGACCCCGGCCGGAGGAACAATCTGTCCATAGTGGATATTAAAACCGTGGGCAAAAGCCAGATAGTCACCCTCCTCAAGATTGGGCGCAATCTTATCCCGGTAGAGGGCGGCCTGAAGCTCATCGGGAACCAAAATCATAATCACCTGAGCCTGTCGAACCGC
The DNA here is from genome assembly GCA_021161425.1 of Candidatus Tharpella sp. Taxonomy (GTDB): domain Bacteria; phylum Desulfobacterota; class Anaeroferrophillalia; order Anaeroferrophillales; family Tharpellaceae; genus Tharpella. The sequence continues at coordinate 8,175 of JAGHAQ010000093.1, forward strand.
TTCGGCCGTCTCCAAAAGCGGCAAACCACCGGTTTCAGCTTTCTGCCACGATGGACCGCTGCGCCGCAAACCAACCACAACATCAAAACCGCTCTCTTTCAGATTATGAGCATGTGCATGTCCCTGACTACCATAGCCAATAACGGCAATCTTTCGACCCTGCAAAACCGACAGATCGGCATCTTTTTCATAATAGAGCTGCATATCATACCTCTTTCTAAAAAATTAAGTGACAAGATTAAGGAGTTAAGCCGCAAAGGATAGCGGCGAACTTCGCTTCGCCCTGCTTCGCAAGGGGACACGGCTCAGCCCGGCTCGGGCTAAAGCCCTGCCTGGAGACATGTCCCCGTACCGAGCCAAATTGAAATAATCCATAGCCAAAAAGTTACTTCATTTTCCACTATCGCGAGCTAGAGCAACCATGCCGGTACGTGACATCTCTTTAATTCCGAAGGGCGCTAGGACTTCCAGGGCGACTTCAATTTTAGTTCGCTCACCGGTTAATTCAACGATCAGGGAACGGGGTCCCAACTCCAAAACCCGGCCTTGATAGACCTCAACCAAGCGCAACAATTCAAGACGCTTGGCCCCGCTGTTTACAGCAAATTTCAAGAGCGCCATCTCACGAACCATCTGTACCGATTCGGTAAGTTCAACCACCTTGATCACATTAATTAGCTTATTGAGCTGTTTAGTGATCTGCTCGATGATATGATCATCGCCCTGGGTAACAATCGTCATACTCGATACACTTGAATCAACGGTTTCCGCCACCGTCAGGCTTTCGATATTAAAACCACGCCCGCTGAAGAGGGAGGCAATGCGGGAGAGGACACCAAACTCGTTCTCGACCAGAACATTGATAATATGTTTCATCTCTTCTCCTTCAAACCAGCAACATATTGGAGATCGCCTCGCCGGCGGGCACCATGGGATAGACATTCTCTTCGGCCGCGACCACGACATCAACGACCACCGGTCCCGGATGGGAGAAAGCCTGTTTTAAGATCGGCTCAACCTCTTCCGGCCGCGTGGCCCGCAGACCGAGGGCACCATAGGCTTCAGCCAGCTTAACAAAATCAGGAACGTGATTCATTCTTGTTGACGAGTAGTGTTTGTCGAAAAAAAGCTCCTGCCACTGCCGCACCATACCTAAGTAGCCGTTGTTAAGAATAATCACCTTGACCGGCAGATTATACTGGACCACGGTAGCCAGTTCCTGGCTGTTCATCTGAATGCTGCCGTCACCGGCAATATCAATTACCAGACGCTCGGGAAAGGCAACCTGAGCCCCCATCGCCGCCGGCAGGCCGTACCCCATGGTCCCGAGACCGCCGGAGGTCAACCAGCTGCGAGGTTTGGTAAAGGTGAAAAACTGGGCCGCCCACATCTGGTTCTGACCAACCTCAGTACTGATAATCGGATCATGCCCTTGCGCCAGTTCACTGATTTTTTCAACCACAAATTGGGGTTTAATGATATCATCCTGCACGTAAGAGAGCTTATGCAGATCCCGCCAGTGGGCGATCCGGGTCAGCCACTCATCATGCCCGGCGGCACAAAGCTCGGCTTTCTCATTGGAAACCTTAATCACTTCAAGCATCTTCTGCAAAACATCAGAGACGTCGCCGACGATCGGGATATCGACATCGACATTTTTACTGATCGAAGTGGGATCGATATCGACGTGGATAATCTTGGCATCGGGAGCAAACTTGTCGATACGTCCGGTAACCCGATCATCGAAACGGGCTCCGAGGGCAACCATCACATCACTTTCGGTAACCGCCATATTGGCCCGATAGGTACCATGCATCCCGAGCATCCCCAAAGAGAGGTAGTCGTCTTCAGGAAAAGCACCAAGCCCCATCATGGTTGTGGTTACCGGTATATTCAGCCGGCAAGCCAACTCGGTCAGTTCGCTTGCGGCATTAGCAAGCACAACCCCGCCACCGACATAAAAGAGCGGACGCCGGGCCTTGAAAAGCATCTGCATAGCCCGCTTGATCTGACCGGTGTGACCGTTATAAGTGGGATTATAACCTTTAAGCGAAGGTTTGACAGCCTCTTTTTTAAAAGCCTTGCCGGCAATTACATCTTTGGGCAGATCAACCAGAACCGGCCCCGGACGACCGCTGCCGGCGATATGAAAAGCCTCATTAACAATCCGCTCCAGGTCTTCAACCCTTTTGACAAGAAAGTTATGTTTGGTGCAGGGCCGCGTAATACCAACGATATCGGCCTCCTGAAAAGCGTCATTACCGATCAGCGGGGTCGGCACCTGGCCCGTAAAAACCACTATCGGGATTGAATCCATATAGGCTGTCGCCAAACCAGTTACCGTATTGGTCGCCCCCGGTCCGGAAGTCACCAGAGCCACCCCGATCTTACCGGTGGCCCGGGCGTAGCCATCTGCGGCATGAACCGCCGCCTGTTCATGGCGAACCAGAAAATGCCGACATGAATATTCCGGCAGATGGTCATAGAGATTAATCACGGCCCCACCGGGATAGCCAAAAATCACCTCAACCCCTTGCTCTTGTAAAATCTCAAGAAGTATCTGGGCTCCATTTATCTTTTTCATCTGCATCTCCTAATATTAACAATACATGCGCAGGTTCAGAGTGTCAATATCATCATTAAAAAAACTCGGGTAGGTCTCCCTAAAACAGTTCAACATTTAAGATTAATTGAATATTTAAGGAACTAGTGAGACCATCATCAGGCCTGTCTCTTCAGCTAATCCGAGCATTAGATTCATATTCTGAACCGCTTGACCGGCGGCCCCCTTGACCAGATTATCGATGGCGGAAAAGAGAATCAGGCTACGTTGGTCTGCAGCCAGGACATAACCGATATCGCAATAATTACTGCCCCGCACCGCATTAAGGGTTGGCAGGCTACCGGCCGGGAGAAGTCGAACAAAAGTCTCGTTTCCATAAGCACCATCAAGGGCCTCTTCAATCTCCGCGGCAGCAACATCACGCGATAAGGGCAGGTAGATGGATGAGAGAATTCCACGATTAACCGGTAGCAGGTGGGGAACAAAGAGCAGTTGCGGAGCTCTTCCTGAAGCCCGCTTGAGCTGCTCTACCATCTCCGGCTGATGCCGGTGGTTACCGGCTTTATAGGGTTTAAAATTATCGCTCACCTCGCAGTAGAGGGAGCCAAGATTGAGACTGCGACCGGCCCCGCTGGCCCCTGATTTGGCATCGATGATAATCGTCGTATCGGGCCCAATTAAATTAAGAGGCAGAATCGGAGCCAGCGGCAGGATCACACTGGTCGGATAACAACCAGGGTTACCGACCACCTGGGCCGAAGGAATCTCGGCCCGAAAAAGCTCCGGCAAACCGTAAACCGCCTCAGCCAACAGCTCAGGTGCGGTATGGGGCTGGTACCAACTCTCATAAAGCTTTCGATCACTGAAACGATAGTCGGCACTCAGATCAACTACTTTTTTCCCCGCCCCATGCAGTTCGGCAACCACCTCAATAGCTGCTTTATGCGGAAGGGCGGTAAAAACTAAATCGGCCAAGCCAGCGATCTCCGCCACCCGGTTATCCATAAAAGAAAGCCTGACAATGTCCCGCAGGGAGGGGAAAAGCTCGGCCACCGGCACACCGACATACTGACGTGAGGTCACTGCCGTTAATTCAACCTCCGGATGACCTGCCAGAATCCGCATAAGCTCAACACCAGTATAACCACTGGCCCCAATAATCGCTACTTTTATTTTTGCCACACCTTGTCTCCTAATCCAAAAAACAAAAAAGGGAGGCCGTTTTTGCGGCCTCCCTTGGTTCCAATTTCTGTCTCTCTCCAGTATCGATTAACGTTTAGAGAACTGGTAGCGAGCCCGGGCACCGCGTTGGCCGTATTTTTTGCGCTCCTTAATTCGTGCATCACGGGTTAGATAACCCGCTTTCTTCAATAGACCACGCAACTCAGGATCAAATTCCAGTAAAACCTTGCTGATGCCATGCTTTACAGCGCCAGCCTGACCGGCAATACCGCCGCCCGATACTTTAATCATAAAATCAAATTTATTGCCACTCTCGGTCACGGAAAGAGGCTGAAAAACCATCTCGCGCGCGGTATCCAGGGTAAAATAGTCTTCGGCGGGACGACCGTTAACCTTGATATCGCCAGTACCTTCACTAAGCCAGACTTTGGCAATCGCAGATTTTCTCTTGCCCGTCGCATAAAACCTTGTCGCTGTCATATCAAAACCTTAAAAAAATGGTAGCTGTTTTAAAAAAATATTAAGTGTCGGATTAAATGTCTATCTTATTAAATCTCTCTGGCAACCGGTTGCTGAGCCTGATGGGAATGTTCGGATCCAGCATAAATCTTCAGTTTTCCTAGCAACTGGCGACCTAATTTATTCTTCGGCAACATACCTTTGACCGCACTATTGATAAGCTCTGTCGGATTTTTTTCAATTAACTCAGCCGCCGTGATCGATTTGATCCCTCCCGGATAGCCGGTATGATGATAATATGTTTTATCGCTAAGCTTATTACCGGTCAAGCGAATATTGGCAGCATTTACGATCACCACATAATCACCGGTATCAACATGCGGTGTAAAAATCGCCTTATCTTTACCCCGTAAAATCCTAGCAACCTCACTAGCCAAACGTCCGAGAACCTGGCCTCGGGCATCTATCAGATGCCATTTTTGTTCAAACTGTCCAGGCTTTGCCACATAGGTCTTCATTTTAAATATCTCCAAAAAAAACATCCGGTCAAAATCAAAAAACCGAAATCAGCATCATCCTTAAAGCACTCAGGCCCTACCACACAGGGCGGCAAATTTGAAGGGCAGACTTTTAATATAAGGGCTTATAATTGTCAAGCTATTTTTAAATATCTTTTTTTCATCAAAGCTTAAATTCGTTGCGCCGCTCAGCAAAAAGCCCCAACACCCGGTCAAGATCGGAGTATTCCAGGTCGGCACTAATGGTCACCCGAAGCAGAGATTGCCCGGGAGCCACCGTCGGCGGACGAATCCCCTGAATAAAGACCCCTCGCTCAAGAAACCAAGCACTCAAGGCCATGGTTCGTTGCGGATCACCAACCACCACCGGTACAATCGGGGTCGGGTCATCGCGTACCGAAATTTCGAGACGGCGCAAACCTTGCCGAAAATAGTCGGTCAAAGATCTTAGCCTGGCCACCCGGCCGGGTTCCTCGGAAAGTAGTTCCAGGGCGGCCAGTGAAGCCCCGAGAGTAGCCGGTGGCAAAGCCGTTGAGTAAATGAAACTACGTGCTTTATTGATCAGATAATCGATAAATTGCGGAGCTCCGACGACATAGGCCCCGCAACTACCAAGCGCCTTCCCCAGAGTCCCCATCTGCAAATCAAGGTCATTGAAATCAAGCCCGAAATGCTCTCCCGAGCCCCGACCACAGGCCCCCAAGACTCCGGTCGCGTGGGCATCATCAACCATAACAATTGCGTCATAGCGGCGTGCCAGCGCCGCGACCTCAGGCAGCGGCGCGATATCCCCATCCATACTGAAGATACTATCGGTGACGATCAAGCGCCGCCTGAAAGTTGCGGCGGTACTTTTCAGTAATTTCTCGAGATGCACAAGATCACAATGTCGATAGACCTTGAGCTGGGCCCGACTCAAGCGACAACCATCAACAATGCTGGCATGATTAAGAGCGTCACTGTAAATTACATCACCAACACCCACCAAAGTTGTCAAAAGCGCCAAATTGGCAACATAACCACTATTAAAAACCAGGGCTCTTGGTGCTTTTTTAAAAACGGCCAGGGCATCTTCAAGCTCCCCGTGCAAATGCATAGTCCCGGAGATCAGGCGCGAGGCACCAGCCGAACAACCATACTGCTCAACCGCATCTTGCGCCGCGGCGCGCATCCTTGGATGATGGGCTAAACCAAGATAATTATTTGAACAAAGCAGAAGAACCGGGCGACCGTCGAGCCTCGTATGGGCTTGCTGTGGGCCACTGACAGTACGCAGAAAACGTAGCTGTCCAACCTTTTCAAGATCATCAAGTTCGGCCTCAAGAACGGCCAGCATTGACTTTTGCGACAAACCTTCACTCATCAGCCGAGCCCTCGTCAAAAGCGGCCCAATCGGCCAGCAGGCGACAGTCATCTTGCCATTTCCGGCCACTGGTGGTCAGATAGTTGCCGACCATCAGACCATTGGCTCCGGCCGAAAAAAGCAACGATTGGAAATCTCCAAAAGTGCGCTGACGACCACCACAGATACGGATATCGCATGCCGGACATACCAGACGAAACATGGCAATCGTCAACAGGGCCTGAAACGGCGTCAAACCAGGTTGATCCGCCAATGGCGTACCGCTGACCGGCTGCAAAAAATTAAGCGGGATCGAATCAACCTGCAGATCTCGCAGGGTCAACGCCAATTCCACCCGCTGAGCCCAGCTCTCACCAAGCCCCATAATGCCGCCGCTACAGACATAGAGACCAGCCTCTTTGGCGGTTTTCACCGTAGCCACTGCCTTCTCATAATCGTGGGTTGTGCAAACTTGCGAAAAAAAACTGCGGGCCGTTTCAAGGTTGTGGTGATAATGCTTAAGACCGGCGTCACGATAACGACCGGCCGTATCCGCATCGAGGAACCCCAGTGAAGCACAGGGGGCAATTTTCTGTTCCTCGATTTTTTTCAGCATAACTATAATTTCATTCTGCTCATTCAAACTATCGACAGCCGTCCCACTGGTCACTATCGAGAAATTGTCAACGCCGCAAGCGCCAGCTTCACAAACCTGTCCAACCAGCTCGGACACGCCGATCAGGGGAAAAGTTTCGACCCCGGTATCATAAGAGATCGACTGGGCGCAGAAAGCACAATCTTCCGGGCAGCGGCCCGATTTTGCATTAGTTATTGCGCAAAGCGCGATCTTTTGACCGCAGTGGCGCCGCCTGACCCTATTGGTCAATGGCAACAGGGATAAAATTTCGGGCCCGGCCAGGATTCCCAGACTAAGGGCAAGATCTTCCTCAATCCCCTCCGCACCATTAAGAAGCTGTGGCATTCGGGAAGTCAGCACCGTAAGAATTTCATCGTTTTTATTTTTTTGCAAAATAATTTCCTTTTATTTAATTGATCTGCATGTTATTTTTTGAAGCATGGCATTTAATCGTAAAGACGGCTACTACCGACAGGCAAAACGCGAAGGGAAACGCTCTCGGGCAACTTACAAGATCGAAGAACTCGACCAGCGTTTCAGAATCTTCAAAAAGGGCCAAAAAATCCTTGAGCTGGGAGCCGCCCCCGGCGGCTGGATGGAATATATCGCCAAACGGGTAGGAGGCTCGGGAAGCGTCCTCGGACTCGATTTACAAACCATCACCGACCTACCATCACCGCCCTGTCAAACCCTGGTCGCAGATATCTTGGATCCTGAAACCGGAACCCGTATAGACAACCTGGTCAGCCCACCCTTTGACGGAGCCGTCTCCGACTTAGCCCCCAACCTAACCGGCATTAAGACAACCGACCAAGCTAATTCCATCGCCATACTTGAAACAGCGTTAAATCTCGTTAAGAAACGCCTTGCAGATGGCGGATTCTTTATCTGTAAGGTCTTTCAGGGCAATGAGCTAAAGTCATTTCAACTCCAGCTTAAATGCTGTTTTGCCAAAGTCACCTTGGCCAAACCCAAAGCCAGCCGCAAAACCTCGGCGGAAATATATCTGGTCGCAACCGGTTACGACGGCAACATCAAACCCCAGTAGAGTTCAATCATTTGGGGTCCAAAAAAAAGATACAAGAGGCCACCGGCGGCCAGAAAAGGACCGAAAGGGATGGCATAGCGGCCATCTTTACCCTTCCAGAGCACTAACCCCGAACCAATTACCGCACCGCTTAACGAGCTCAGCAGAATAATCGGCAAAAGCGCCTTGTAACCTAAAAATGCCCCCAACATGGCCAACAGCTTAAGGTCTCCACCACCCATGCCATCCCGTCCGGTCGAGTAGTGATAACCAGTCGCCACCAGCCACAAAGAGAACCATCCCAAAAGAGCGCCCAGCAGCGATCCCCACCAGGGCATCGGTACCCACCACCAGGCCCCGGCCAGACCGAAAACAATCCCCGCAAGGCTGAAACGATCGGGGATAATCTGATGCTCAAGATCTATAAAAGTAATCGGCACCAGCAAAGAGATTAACAACAAAGCTCCAACCAGGGATGAAGACAGTCCGAACCTAAAAACGGCGGCCCCGAAAAGCAGCCCGGTCAAAGCTTCAACCAAGGGATAACGCCAAGAGATTGTCTGCCGGCAAAAAAAACAGCGGCCCCGCAAAAAACCATAGGTCAACAACGGAACATTGAGCCAGAACGGCAGGTTCCGCCCGCAATTCGGGCAATGAGAGGGCGGCGAAACCACTGACAGGTCACGGGGTATCCGATATATGCAGACATTAAAAAAACTACCGCAAACAAGCCCCAAAACGACAACCATGGCAACCGACAATAAATCCATAAACAACTACACCAATACCTGAGAGAAAACCTGAAAATTAGGCGGTTGAACAAAATACCATAATGTGTTATAAAGAGAGCGTTAACAAATTATGAGATAGAGCCTGTTTGCCAAACGACAAACGACAAGAGAACCCACTAAAGCGACACTCGCTCAACCGAGTTAAGTTTCTCCGGCCGCCGGGCAATATCATGTCAAGAACATCTTTGCCAAGAAAAATAATAGCCCGGCATCTCTAAGATGATACAACGACACCATCTTTTCCTTCTCAAAGCACAATAACCAATGGAACTCAACTAACCATGGGAAAACAGACAAGCAACGCCTTTAATATCGGAGATCTAGCGGTCTACCCGGGACATGGTGTTGGCGAGATCAAAGCCATAGAACAGCGTGAAGTCTGCGACGAAGAAGTTCAAGCCTTCTATATTATGGTGATACTCGACAGTAACATCACCATAATGATCCCCAAAAACAACACCGTACACGTCGGCTTGCGCCAACTTGTCAATCAAGAAGAGATCAAAGAGGTCTATAAAACTTTGAAAAAGCGCCGGGTTAAGCTCTCACACCAGACCTGGAACAAACGCTACAAACAATTTCATGACAAAATAAAGCGCGGATCACTCTTTGAAGTAGCAGAAGTATTCCGCGATCTAAATTTGATCAGCCTGAACAAGGAACTCTCCTTTGGTGAACGAAAAATGATGGAAACCGCCAAACACCTGATCGTCTCCGAACTGGCCCGGGCGCGAGCCCTGCAGGAGAATGACATAGAAAAGGAGATCCATGAAATTTTTGCCTCTGAAGAAGACGAATCCTGACGCCAACCCGGCGAGCCAGAAACAACGCAGTGGTCAACATAAAACACTTCCAATTCTCCACTGCAAGGCACCTACACAAACTTAAATCATTCGTTTTTTTGAATTTTTCAAGTGAAAATTCATTGATAAGTGCTAACTTTTGACCATTTCACGAGATAATCGTTGCTCATAATTCGCTTTTTTTTTACTATTGCTGCGGCCCTGCTCTCCTTTCAGATTGCTAAATCACAGTTTGGCCGAATCGATTACGCCTGTGTCGCCTTTTTTATTTCCGGCTCTCTTGTCGCATACCTCTTCTACCTGATCAGCCGCCTGAAGAAAATCCCTTTAAGGACTCTGCTGGGAGGGTTCACCGGCATGGTTGTCGGCCTTTTCATCGCCAATCTCATGCTCCGAGGAGCTCCTTTTGTCGATCTCTTTGACAACCCGAGAACCAACTTCACTCTCTATCTTCTGATCTACTCCCTGCTGGCCTATGTCGCCCTTGAGGTTGGCCTCAAGAAAGGGGATGAATTCGACCTTATCCGAGCCCTGATCTCGAAGAAACGTGATGACCAGGAAAAGATCGTCGATACCTCGGTCATTATCGATGGCCGAATTGCTGATGTCTGCGAAACCGGTTTCATCGAAGGCACCTTGATTATTCCGCAATTCGTCCTCCATGAATTACAGCTCATCGCCGACTCGTCCGACTCCTTAAAACGGATCCGGGGTCGTCGCGGACTGGACATCCTCAAACGTATCCAGAATCAGGCCAAAGTTCAGATCCATATCACCGAAGAGGATTTTCCGCGCATCAAAGAAGTAGACGCAAAACTCGTCGCTTTAGCCAAAAAAAGAGGTGCCCAGATTTTAACCAATGACTTCAATCTCAACAAGGTGGCAGACCTACAGGGGGTTGGGGTTTTGAACCTGAACCAGTTGGCCGAAGCTATGAAACCTCTGGTTCTGCCTGGAGAAACCCTGGATGTCTTAGTCTCCAAAGAGGGCAAGGAACCAATGCAGGGAATTGCCTATCTCAATGACGGCACCATGGTGGTTATCGACCATGGTCGCCATCTGGTTGGCGAAACCGCAAAGGTCACCGTAACCAGCGTCCTCCAAACCACGGCCGGGCGCATGATCTTTGCGAGACGTCAAAATGGTTCGTAAACCCACCAAGAAATCAGCTTTCGCAATCATTGTGGCGGCTGGCAGCGGGCACCGTTGCCCGGGTCCGCAAGCCAAACAATTTCTCAACCTGTGCGGCCAACCCCTCTATCTCTGGAGCGTCAGGGCTTTCCAACAATGCCATACAATTGCCGGCATTGTTGTCGTCGGCCCCAAGCACAACCACGAAGCTCTGCTTGAGATGCAGCAAGAAACAGCCCTTTTTGACAAGGTCATAGCGGTCGTTGCTGGCGGCGACAGCCGCACGGCATCGGTCTGCAGCGGGGCTGCCGCTCTAGCGACGGCAACCGCTAATCTGTCAAAATCTGACCCGATCCTAATTCACGATGGCGTCAGACCCCTGGTCACCCCGGAACTGATTAGTAAAGTCGCAGAACAAACCGGCTCAAAACAGATCGCCATCCCGACTACGACACCGACCGCAACAGTCAAAAAGATAGTCGGCAAAACGATCACCAAAACTATAAAGCGTGAAGATATCGGCTTGGCCCAAACACCTCAAGGAGTACCCTACGGATTACTCTGTGAGGCTCTCGACCACTGGCTCAAAGATCCTACAAAAATAACCGACGAGGGAGCTCTGATTGAAAATCTCCCCCTGGAAAAACGAACCGAAATCACTATTATCAATGTAGAGGGAGAACCTGGAAACCTTAAAGTCACGTTCCCGGAAGAGCTGCAGCGGGCAGAATCCCTGCTCCTAAAAAAGATGGATAAAAAAGAAATGCCATATAAACCGTGCCAGGCCACCGGCTTCGGTTATGATGTTCATGCCTTTGCAACCGAAAGAAAATTGATCCTGGGCGGTATTGAAATCCCCGACCACGCCGGCCTGGCTGGCCACTCCGACGCTGATGTCCTGGTTCACGCTTTAGTTGATGCCCTCCTTGGAGCGGTTGGGGCCGGCGATATCGGCCAGCACTTCCCCGATCATGACCCCACCTTCAAAAATCTCTGCAGCCTCCATTTTCTTGAGCGAACCATGACAATTGTCAGAGAGAAAGGTTTTCACCTGGAGGCTGCCGACATCACGATTGTCGCCCAGCAACCGAAACTGGCACCGTATATCCCGGCCATGCTGACTATTCTAAAAAAAACTATCGCCTCTCCCTGTCAGCTCAACATTAAGGCTACAACCAGCGAAGGTCTCGGATTTACCGGTCGCCGGGAGGGAATTGCAACTTACGCCGTAGCCACTGTAACTGCGAGATGACCCTCTCCACACTTACCATGACAGCCAAACAACGACTCTCTCTGCCACATCTTTTCCCCGATCATATTTTGCAACTGCTTGAGAGTAAAGAGCGAGCCTTAAAGTTGGCTTTATGCCTATCGTTAACATTACATCTACTCATGCTTCTGCCATCACCCATCTTCAAGCCTCGGCCAGCACTTGAAACCGGCAACCTGATGGAGGTCAAATTGGTCGCCCCGAAGCCCCTGCCGCGCAACCAACCGAAACCACCGTTGCCAACCGCCAAACCGAACTTTAAAAGAAAGGTTAAAACCAAGATCAACAAAAAACCGGCAGCCTTAAAAAAACAAAAAACCGTCATCAAGGAGTCGCCTCTGGCTAAACGCCGCAGCGTTCCCAAGAAAAAACCGACCCCAACCAGCGATAAAATAAGCGAGATTAAGAAAAGACTGGCCCGGCAGCAGGAGGAACAAAAACTCGACGATATCCGTCAGCGTCTCAGACAGGAGTCCTCACCCGCCGCCCGAGCCCGGCAGGTAAGTCTGACCCATATCTACCGGGATCAGCTTAAGGCTTGGCTGATGCGTAGCTGGCACCTGCCGGAACACCTTCTTAACAGCGGCCTTGTATCAACCATAAGTCTGACTATCGACGCCTCCGGCAAGCTGCTCATACAGAGTGAAGAGAAGTTATCAGGCAATCCGATATTCGACCATGCCATGCGCCAGGCCGTCATTAATGCGAATCCGTTTCCACCCTTTCCGACAGAGCTCAATATTCCTCAGGAAGAGTTTGTCATCACCTTTGACCCCAACAATCTGAAACCGTGATTGCTTTATAAAACATTTATGCAGTAGTTTAAAACCCTTACAATTATTTACTTGACCATAATACTTAAAACTTCATTTAAAAACAGCTACAGGACACAAATACAATGTTATCAATCACAAAAAACATTAAACTTTCATCACCGAATACGATCATAACAACTCTCGTTCTGGTTCTTCTTATTGTATGCGCTACGACCGGGTTACCCTCACAACTTGAGGCCCGGGTCTACCTGGAACTAGACTCCCCCAACCTGCGCCGAATCCCGCTGGCTGTGGCCCCCTTACAACCTTTATACGGCTACCGAGAAAATGCTGAGAGTGCTCTTTTAGGCCGTAAAATCCTGGTTGATGACCTCGAATTTTCAACCTTTTTCGAGCTTCTTGATGACACTTCGAGTTACCTCGAAAAACCGAAAAGTTACAATCTCTCACAAGAAAGTTTCGATTTCCGCAACTGGTCATTAATCGGCGCTGAACTGCTGATCAAGGCGGGCTATTCATTAAACGGTGAAAAGCTGGTCGTTGAATTCCGCCTCTATGACACCTTGGCCGGGAAAATGATAGTTGGCAAGCGCTACCGTGGGCGGACCAAAAATATCCGCCTTCTATTCCATAAATTTGCCAATCAGGTGGTCGAAAGCATTACCGGGCTACCGGGTGAATTCACCTCTAAAATAGCCTTTTGCGGACGCCACAAAAACGAGCCCGCCCAAGAGTTGTACAGCTCCGATTACGATGGCCACGAACGCAGACAGATTACCCGAAACAAATCTATCAACATCTCGCCGGCTTGGTCCCAAGATGCCAACAAGCTGGTTTTCACCTCATATCGACGCGACAACCCCGACCTCTACCTGATCGACTTTATGAAAGGTAAAGAGTACCGCCTGACCAATCGCAAGGGAATCAATGCGGCCGCCGCCTGGTCGGCTGACAACCGCCACCTGACCCTCATGCAACGCTATGAAAATCATAGTGAAATCACCATCATCAAAGCCGGTTCAGGGGAGACTGTACAACGCTTAACCAAAAGCAGCGCCAACCAGGCTTCCCCCTGCTGGTCTCCAGACAACAACGAAATCGCTTTTGTCTCCGACCGTAGCGGCACCCCCCAAATCTATATCACTGCAGCTCAAGGAGGACACTGGCGGCGACTGACCAGAAAAGAAAACTACAACGCCAACCCGGACTGGTCAGCCCACAACGACAAGATAGTTTTCACCTCGAAAATAGATGGCATTTTCCAGATCTGCACGATAAATCCGGATGGCACAAGTCTCCGACAACAAACCTATGCTCGCTCAAATTGCGAAACCCCCTGCTGGTCTCCCAATGGCCGCCATATTCTCTTTACAAAAAAAATCAACGGCATCCAACAACTTCTGGTAATGGATAACAAAGGGCGCAACCTCAAGCAATTAACCTTTGACAAAATGGATAAAAAGAGTCCCAACTGGTCTGCCAATCGCTGATTTTTTCAGCACCTGCAATTGACAAGAGGTTACCCTTAAAATAAAACCGCGCTTCCTGCACCCCGGCAGGAACCCATAGAAGGTTCTTAAATATTTGTTATTAGCTTGATTTTTTATGTCAAAGGAGTTATGAAACGATATCAGACAACGTTTTAGATTGTATTAAAGATGTTATCACATTTTAATTAACCCCCCCCCCTCAGCAATTTAAAAAGGAGCCCCTCAATGAAAGCGGCAAAAGTAATTCTGGCATTGGCCCTCGTAGCAAGTTTGATGTTTACATTTACCAGCTGTACCTGTAAACCCGGCGATATAGAAGAGGAGAAAATCTCCCAACCAACAACCATGAGTACGCCATCAGCGATCTCGCAACAATCGGAGATTGTCAAACCGGCAGTGGTCACCGCCTCAGTTCTTACGGTTGGCAATCGCACAGTCGACATTGGTGATAAAATCTATCCGATCTATTTTGACTTCGACAAATCAGAGTTACTAAACGACTCCCGTGAAACCTTAAGTAAACTGGCACAATGGATGAAAAACAACCCCTCCGTCGACATCCGCATCGAAGGTAACTGCGATGAACGAGGATCCAATGAATACAACCTGGCTTTGGGTGAAAACCGGGCTGCCAGTGCCAAGAAATACTTGGTCTACTTGAGCATTTCGCCAGAACGCCTGGAACCCATGAGTTACGGCGAAGAAAAACCCTCCTGTAGCGAATCGACAGAAAGTTGCTGGAGTAAAAACCGGCGTGACGACTTCACGATCACCAGCAAATAACAATCTAACCAGTTATTATATAATTAAAGGTATAGCCAAAGCCATATAGAATCCCTATGTGAAGTGCAAAAAAAACTATTCGCAGATTACGCAGACAAACGTAGATAAAGACCTCTGTTTTTCACTCTGCGCGAATCTGTGTAATCTGCGGATAACAGATTCCAACAGTAAATCGAGTTATTTGGGGTTGATTAACATGACAACGAACAACTGGCTCACCATAATATTAACCACCACCCTTCTGGCCATAGGTTCAGGATGCATCAGTAGCGGCCAACTACAGGAACAACAATCCACCTACAAACGTTTGAATGCTGTTGAACAACAGCTTGCCACATTGAGCCGCAAAAGCATAAATTCCCAACAAAAACTCAACGCTGACACCAACATCCGTCTAGACAATCTGGAAAGAGAGCTGAAATTATTAAGCGAAGCCGTGGAAGACAACCTCGCCCGTCCCGAAGAGATTAAGACAACCGATAAGTTTGAGTTTGAGTCAACCATTGCACGCCTGGAAAAGCGCCTGCAGAAACTTGAAAATAGTCCACTTGCAACCAGTGCTCCCGAAGTCAAGACGAAACCCTCTCCATCGCTACCCCCTCTCTCCCAAACAACCGTTGCGCCTCCTTTACCAGGGGCCCGTGAGAAAGCTCTCTACGATGATGCCCTGGCCACCTTCAAACGCGGCAACATCAAAACCGCAAAAGAAAAATTCAAAAAATTTATCGTCGTCTTTCCTGACAGTACTTACAAGGTAAACGCTGCCTTCTGGGTTGGTGAATGTTTTTACAAAGCAAAGGATTACGCTGAAGCGATCATTAAATACGATGAAATTATTGCCAGCCATCCGCTACACCCTAAAGCTGCCAGCGCTTTACTGAAACAGGGCTTTGCGTTCCTCCAGCTCGGGGATGCAACTGATGGAAAATTGATTCTGAAAAAAGTTATCGCCAACTACCCAGAAAGTGACCAGGCCGAGATTGCCCGACGTAAACTAAAAAGCACCAACTAATCACAGGCTCAAACATGATACTGGCACGATAAATGCTGGTTAAATTATCACATTCCCGGAGTGACAATCTCACGATTAAATATTAAGAGGAGTTGCTCCACTGATTACTTAACGGTAATTAACCTCTTGCAATTAAAACAAATATGTTATTCAGTAAGAACAAAACCCTGCTCGGCCTTAATATCGGCTCCGGCTACGTTAAAATAGTAGAGCTCAAGGATTCGGGTTCAGTTTACACTTTAAGCAATTTCGGTATGGCTGCCCTACCGGTTGATGCTATTGTTGATGGCACTGTTATGGACACCGGCGCTATCATCAACGCAATTATCAATCTTACCGCCAACCTAAAAATAAAAAAGAAACGGATCTGTACATCTATCTCCGGACACTCCGTTATTATAAAACAAATCACCCTTCCTTTAATGGATGAAAACACGATAGAGCAGAGCATCCACCAAGAAGCGACCCAACACATCCCCTACGACATCAATGATGTCAATCTCGACTTCCAGATTTTAGGTCCCAACCAAGCTAATTCTGAGAATATGGACGTTATCTTAGTCGCCGTCAAAAAAGAGACCATCAACGACTATCTGCTGCTGGTGGAAGAGGCCGGATTTATCCCGGTGGTGGTAGATGTCGACACCTTTGCCTTGGAAAACTCTTATGAGTACAACTATGAAAAAGAAGGGGACAAAATTGTCGCCCTGGTTGATATCGGTGCCAATCTTACCTGTATCAACATCCTGAATGAGGGCGTTACCTGTTTCTCTCGCAACATTACATCAGGAAGCCGTCTTGTCACCGAACAGTTACAAAAGAAATTCTCCTTAAACTATGAAAATGCCGAGCTGCTCAAACTGGGCTGTCCAGACATCTGTAAAGCAGACGGAGAAACTGTACTTTCAACAATTAACGAGGCCGCCTTTTCGATTGTCAACGAAATCACTAAGGCGATAGAGTTCTTTCACACCTCAACCATGACCGAGGGTCGAGTTGAAAATATCATCCTCAGTGGCGGAGGTGCTAAAACTCCCAATATTACCCAATTGATAACCAAAAACACCGGCATCGAAACCGAAATCATCGATCCGTTCCGCAATATAATTATACCGGAAAAACATTTCGACCTTGACTATATTCAGAGTATCGCCCCGCTGGCAGCAGTTGCTACAGGACTGGCCCTGCGCAAAGATGAGGTCGTACGCAAATGATCCAGATCAATCTACTTCCAGTCAGAGCTGAACGGCGAAAGGAGTTCATCCGAAAGCAGCTTTCAATTGCGGCTCTGACCATGTTTTTTACAATTGCCGTTATGGGCCTCTTCTTTTACAAAATCCAGGCCCATTATAACAAGACAAAAAGCACGCTGGAACGAACCAACAAACAGATCAAACAGCTGGAACCAATAATTAAAAAAATTGAGCAGTACAAAAAACAGAAGGATGAGGTCAGTAAAAAGATCGCTGTCATTATCGACCTTGACCGCTACCGCCTGGCTCCGGTTGTCACACTCTCGGATCTTAACCGCCTGAGACCGGAAAAGCTCTGGTTTACCAGTCTCATGGAAAAAGGCCAACATCTAACCATCAGCGGGGTAGCCGTTGACAATGAAACGATCGTCAATTTCCTCAACAATCTCAAGCAGTCGACTACACTTAAAAAAGCTGACTTAATCTTGTTACGCTCTCAGACAATACAGGAGCTTCAATTAAAAGAGTTCACCATTAGCTGTCCTCTCGACTTAACCTCTTTGCCAAAGCTATTAGAGACACCTGAAACAATTAGCAAGGAGGAACAAAATGGCTGAACTTAAATTGAATTTCCTGCATAGCTACTCGCCTTTGAAAAGGGCTCTGTTGCTGTTGCTTATCATCGCTACCATTGCCGGTATTTTTACCTATTTCATCTATATGCCTAAGTTCAAAGAGGTCGAGAAACTCGAGAAAAAACTCAAACAAGCCCAGATAAAACTGCACCAGACCCAACAAATTGCGAGTCAGCTACCAAAATTTGAAGCTGAGATCGAAAAACTTAATCTTGCTTTAAAGAAAGCCCTGAATAAGCTGCCTGACAACAAGGAGATTCCGGCCCTACTTTTAAAAATCACCAAACTTGGTAAAGATTCCAAACTAACATTTAACCTTTTCCAACCTTTGGCCAGCCGCAACCAGGATTTTTATGCTGAAGTACCGATCGATATAGAGGTTCAAGGCAGCTACCATGCGGTCGGACGGTTTTTCAATCAGATCTGTGCCATGCCCCGAATTGTCAACATTAATAACTACAACCTTAGTGACTATCAACTGGTTGAGGGTGAAGATCTCCTGAAAACCCGATTTCAGGCCGTCACATACACCTTTACCAATAAAAAAACTCCAGAAAAAAGCGGAAAGAAAAAGAAGCGATAATCTGATGATAAATTTTTCTCGTCCCAAAATTCTCGCCCTCCCGGCAATGATGGTTTTTTGCCTGCTACTGCTTATGCCGTTAAGCATTATAGCTGCAGAAAAAATCAACGGTCCGGACGCTGAAACTTTGAGCCCGGAAAAACTTGCCGCCTTGGATTACAAAAAAACACTTTTTAACTATGATTCATTGAACCGTAAGGATCCGTTCCACCCTTTTATCGATTTCTCCCAGATTGAACGTTCTATCCCCACTGATACCAGCCGCCCCCTGACACCACTGGAGAAATATGCTTTAAACCAGTTTCAACTGGTCGGTATCATCTTGGCTGGAGACATGTACAATTATGCTCTGGTCGAAGATCCGGAACATATCGGCTATACCGTCAGAGAAGGAGATAAAATCGGCAATCTGAACGGTCTCGTCAAAGAGATAAAACGCAACGAAGTCATCATTGAAGAACCTTATCTAGATATCTTTGACAAACAACAAATGCGAACGATTTCGTTAAAACTGCGCGAGATGGAAGAAGAGAGCTACCTGATTCCCATGGGTGACAAATAATCTCTGATGGAGCTGAAAAAGATGAACAACATCCACAAAGTAAGCCGAAAGAAAAATACAGCCGCTCTTTTTATGGTCACAGCTTTATTGCTGACCTGTATTTTTCTCCCCTCATCATACGCGGAAAGCCCTGAGAAAATTATCTCTCTTAAAGCTGCGGTTTTGGATGACACGGTTACTCTTCACTTTACGAGCTCCACGACAGAAAAAATTGACTATAATATTTTCACCATTGGCAGTCCCCCACGACTGGTAATCGATTTTCCTGAAGCCAGTTACGAAAGAACCAGCGTCAACCCGATCATTCAAAAGAGCGGCTATTTGCGCCTGCGAGCATTTAATTATGAAGACAAGGCCCGCATCGTCCTTGATACCGAATACGCTTTACTGCCCCCATTCACCCAGCAACCCCAAGGTCTGGATCTACTGGTCACTCTTGGCAAAGCCGCCCCTGGAAGTACAAAAACTAGCCTTATAAAGAACCGTAAAAAAACAAAAACAAGCGCCCGAGAGAGTCGGCCATCCAAGGGGCAGAACAAGCCGATTAGCGTCGATTTCAAAGGAACTGACATTCAAAACATCTTCCGTTTTCTGGCGGAGATCAACCATCTCAATATCGTTATGGGGGACGACGTTAACGGCACAGTAACCTTGAGACTAAAAGAAGTTCCCTGGAAACAGGTCTTAAGTATCGTTTTGAAGACCCACCAGCTGGGCATGGAACGCGAAGGCAATGTTATCCGCATTGCCCCGATGGAAGTCTTTACCAACGAACAACTGGCCCGGGAAGAGAAGAAACGAGCTCTAGCGGAGAGCAAAAAAACCGAGGAGGAGATTCAGGACACGGTTTTAAAGATTCTCAAGGTCAACTTTGCCGACATCGAGGAAGTTGCGAATAAGATCGAGAGTGCAATTTTAAGCGGTCGCGGCACCGTTGAAACCGACCGTCGCACCAACTCCCTCATTATCAGCGACATTCCTGACCGCATTGTACAAGCTCAAGCCCTCTTGCGAGAGCTCGACGAACCGGTGCGTCAGGTTATGATTGAAGCCAAAATCGTAAAAGTTGAAAGAAGATCCGCCCGCGAAATTGGCGTTCAGTGGGGCGGTGCTTACGGCAAAACTACAAATGATCGATATTATGGTATCTCCGGTAATAACTCTCTCGGTAATACCGGCTTGGATCCGGTCAACCCGGATATTGATACTGCCAGCTCCTATGCTGTAAATTTACCGGCCACCGGGCTGACCAGCGGGATCGGTCTCATCTTCGGCAAGATCGACAAATACAACCTCAACCTCAAACTCTCAGCCATGCAAGGCAATGGAAATGCGCATATCCTCTCAACGCCAAAGGTTCTGGCCCTAAATCAACACTCAGCCCGAATTGGCCAGGGCCAGGAGATCCCCTACCAGACAACTTCCCAGGACGGAACAACTACAGAATTCAAAAAAGCGGAATTAAGCCTAGAAGTAACACCAACGATTACAAACAACAACATGGTCTCAATGGAAGTTATTGTCAGCAAGGATTCAAAGGGAGAAAACACCCCTGACGGACCGGCAATCAACACCCAGACAATTACCACTTCACTCCTCCTGAGAGATGCTGAAACAGCGGTTGTCGGCGGCATCATCGAAAGCAGTAAAACCAAAAGTCACGACAGTGTACCGATCGCTGGTAAAATCCCGCTACTGGGCTGGCTCTTCAAACATAACTACAAAGACTCTGAGCAGACTGAACTGATGATTTTTATTACACCAACAATCATAAAGTAAGGATTTAGATCCTATTCTACTGACTAAACAATAGCTCACCTCCGATGAATATCCGAACCGGGAATGTCTGGCTTATGAGAAGCATGAATTTGTTGGTTGGAGTCGCCGCAAACACAATCTTATTGCAACCAACACCATAATGCGCTCCGAGCAATAATCAACTTGCAAACACATTATAATATCTGTGCAAGCAACATGATGGTCAACATTGAAACTTCCCAGCAGATAGAGGAATCGAGCTGCAACAACTTACATCACTGATCATTATAAAAAGGGGCCGCAACATTCAAATCGAAGTTGCGGCCCCTTTTTATTTTTTTCTACGATCTCAGTCTGCGCCCATCTGCGTAATCTAGCAACTATTTTTCTACTTTAGTCTGTGTGGGCGGCTATCGCTTACCGACTTCACCCTCGGCAATTATCACTCTATTGGCTTCCGCTGGCAAGTCCACTACCCCAAAGTGTAGCCATATAAATGCCATCACTTAAGCAAACCGCTTGATTGGAGTAGGCCGACACTCATCTTTTTAGCATTGCCGGCTCTTCAAACAACGAAAAATTTACGATTTATTATCCGCAATCGCAACCGTCAGAAGATCACCTTCGACGGTTGCGACAAAACTGCGAACCAAGCTGCCGGTCGCCCGGCGAATCGCCTTGGCGATCAGTTTGCGATACTCTTGATTAGCGTAGATGCTTTCCGGAATTACCTCAACCTCGGAACGGTTGCTCCAGACCAAGTTGCCAGTACGAGCATCTTGAACCATGAGCCGCATCTGCACAACCGCTTTCCCCGACTTTTCCAGGCCAAAGAGCATGCGTTGACTGCTGTTGAAAAAAAATGGTAGCACGCCGACATGAAAAGGATTTAAACTATCTTTGGCAACCCCATTTTCAAATTCAATCAGACGGCCGCGGACAATATAGTCAGCAGCAAAGAAATCACCGATCTTGACAACTTCCTGACTGTCTAAAGCGATATAAGAACTACCTTGAGTGCCTGTTTCAAGCTGTTTATCTCTTTTTTCAAGATCGCCATTCCGGGTAATAGCATACTGAAGTTCTTGGATCATGGCCGTCGACCAGTCACCACTTTCAACTTCGGACCGCATATAGTTGTTATTAGGGGTGTCGGTAAAGAAAATTCCCGGTGCTTCAATGATCTGTTCGTTCAGGAGATAGTCAACCACATCCTCTTCCAGAGCCGACATTAAACCATAACGAGCAAACTCATCTTCTAACGCTTCGGTCACCAAAAGGTTACGCCGTAAGTAGAGTTCCGGACTTGAATCCGGCGTATAGTCGGCAAAAGGCATAATCACCACTCGTTTACCGGACTGCGTAATTCTATCGGTCGGAACCGGGCTCACAGTCTCTTTTGTCACCTGCCCACAAGCAACCGTCATCAACAACATAACTACGACAAAGGCAACGTATCTTAGTCTCATCGTCCAAGCTCCTCCCGTTAATATAGCGAATTTCCACACTTGTAATAAAATGGCTCTCATTTCTACAATTCATAACAACGAAATCCGGCAATGTCAACTAATTAGTCAATATTACAGAGAAATCACAATGCTGAACCTGTATTTTTCAAGCTTGTAACTTAAGAATCCAACCAATACTATGAAAAACACCGGTAAGCGGCAAGAATATTCCTGCGGCCTTGATAACTCTGCAAGCCGTGTACCACAAACAAAAAAGGGCTTCCGTGATTTGGAAACCCTTTTTTTTAAAATTTTATTACAAAGAAACTTATTCGCTCTTCGGCGCCGACGATTGCCCCTGATTATCGGACTCGACAGGCTTCTCCACAGGCACTTTAGTGACTGGAGTTACCGGAGCTTCAATTGGTGGCGGGGTGTACTCCTGCATAACGGTACCCTTGGCCCGATGCGCCGACATTACGGTCAATGAGATTGATGTGATCATGAAAACAGCCGCCACAATGGCAGTCAGCCGGGTAAAAAACTTACCGGAACCGGAACTCCCAAAAAGAGTTTGGCTGCCACCCCCGCCGAAGGCCGCCCCCATACCGCCAGCGCTACCGGACTGGAGCAGGATCACGACGATCAGAACGAGGCTGACAATAACATGGACAGCGATTAAGATAGAGGTCAAAGTATTATCTCCAATTTATCTTTTTATAAAAAAATTAATACTCTCTTTAATGATGGAACCGGGCCATTTACCAACAAGTGCCGACAAAGTCAAGCAAAAGAAGAAACCGACCTTAAAACTTAATCAAACCAGGGCAATCTGCAGGAATGATTCAGGATCAAGCGAGGCGCCACCAACCAACAACCCATTTACTTCAGGCTGAGCCAGAAGTTCCGCCGCATTCTCCGGTTTGGCACTACCGCCATAAAGAATCGGCACCCTCTCCCCCCAAGGGAATTGGGCCTCTAAAAATTTACGAATATGAACATGCATGGAACGGGCATCTTCCGGGGTTGCGGTCTGCCCGGTGCCGATGGCCCAGACCGGCTCGTAAGCAACAATCAATTGACGGTTGGGAAACTCGACAAGACCACTGCGTAATTGACTGATAACAACCTCGAAAGCCTCTCCGCCCTGACGCTGATCCAGGGTTTCACCAACACAAAAGATCGGCCTCAAACCTCCACCGGCAACAGCTCTCACTTTCTGCCTCAGAAGGTCATCACGCTCACCAAATATCTGGCGGCGCTCAGAGTGACCAACCAGAACATATGCAGCCCCGGCATCCTTGAGCATAGCCACCGAAGTTTCACCGGTAAAAGCTCCGGCCTCTTGAAAAGCACAGTTCTGGGCTGCCAAAGCGATGCCGCTGCCGGCACAACGCTGGGCTAACATTGACAACAAAGTAAAGTTTGGTGCCAGCAGGAGCTGTCGTGAAAGTTCTTTCCCGGAAAGTCTGGACAGCAAGATATCGATAAATTCCGCCCCTTGGCTCAAGGTCAGATTCATCTTCCAGTTGCCGGCAATAATTTGCGGAATTACAGCCATCAATTGTCCTCTATAGATTCATTACTACAATTTTCAAGCGCTTTAACTGCAGGCAGGATTTTACCCTCCATCAACTCGAGGAAGGCCCCGCCACCGGTAGAGATATAGGATATCCGGTCAACTTCGCCGGCTTTGTGGACGGCAACATCGGTATCTCCGCCGCCGACAATCGTAAGAGCATAGGTGCTGGCAATATTATGAACCATCCCCAGAGTACCTCGACTGAAAATCGGCACCTCAAAAACCCCCATCGGGCCATTCCAGACTATCGTCTTGGAATCCTGAATAACTTCGTTAAAGAGAGTTGCCGAAGCCGGCCCGATATCAAGCCCCATCCAATCTTTGGGAATCTCCTGAACCGGCACAACCCGGGTCTCCACATCAGGAGCTATACGAGGGGCCGCAACACAGTCAACCGGCAGATAAAAACGAATCCCCCGGGCAATCGCTTGGTCAAAGATCTCCTTGGCTTGATCGACCATATCCATCTCAACCAGAGATGTCCCGAGACCGAAACCCTGTGCCTTAAGAAAGGTAAAGGCCATCGCCCCGCCAACAATAATGCGGTCAACTGAATTGAGCAGATTTTTAATAGCGTGCAATTTACTGGACACTTTGGATCCACCAATGATGGCCGTCAAAGGCCGAAGCGGGTTTTCCAGAGCCCGAGCAAAATAGTCGAGCTCCTCACGCATCAGAAACCCTCCTAAACAGACAGGAATATAATTGGTTACCCCGATAACTGAGGCATGAGCACGGTGAGCGGTGGCAAATGCATTATTGACATAAATGTCGATACCGGCAGCCAGAGCTTTTGCAAACTCTGGGTCATTTTCAGTTTCACCAACATAAAAACGTAGGTTCTCAAGCATGAGAACCTTGCCGGGAGCCGCGCCTAAAATAGCTTTCTCGACCTCCCCACCGATACAATCATCCAGAAAAACCACCTCTTTTTTCAAGAGTCGGCTCAAACGTTTGGCTACCGGTTCGAGAGAGTACTCGGCCACCACCTTACCTTTGGGACGGCCCATATGAGTCGCCAGAATAATTGTCGCTTTCTCATCGAGCAGATAATTGATGCTTTTAAGAACCCGACGGATACGCACATCATCCGTGATATTGCCGTTACCATCCATGGGGACGTTAAAATCGACCCGCATAAGGATTTTTTTTCCCTCATAAAAGTCTTCTGGAACCTGATCAATATAACGAACGCTCATTTCATTCCCCTTCAAAGGCAGTGGTCAGTAAAACCAAACCATTTTCCATTTCAGGCAATCTTTAACCGAACATTTCCTGGCATAAACTAGCTTAAGCCAACTTTTTCTGCGACATATAGGGTCAGGTCATTAAGACGACAGGCATAACCCCACTCATTATCATACCAAGCCATCACCTTGACCATGGTACCACCAATAACATTGGTCAAAGGGGCATCGATAATCGAGGAGTTGGGATTTTTGTTGAAATCAAGTGAAACCAGAGGCTCATCGGAGACTGCAAGTATACCTTTTAGTTGACCGACGGCAGCTTGACGAAAAGCATCATTAACCGCCTCTGAAGTGGTTGCCTTTTCACTTTCAAAAACGAGGTCAACCATTGAAACATTGGGGGTCGGGACGCGCACCGCGAGACCGTCAATTTTGCCTTTCAACTCCGGCAGCACCAGGCCGACGGCCGCCGCCGCCCCGGTCGTGGTCGGAATCATCGACATCGCCGCAGCTCGGGCGCGACGCAAGTCTTTATGACGAGAATCCAGTATCTGCTGATCCCTGGTATAGGAGTGAATAGTTGTCATCATACCTCTTATAAAACCAAAATTTTCCAGCATTACTTTAGCAGCCGGAGCCAGACAGTTGGTTGTACAAGAGGCGTTGGAGATAACATAGTCATTTTTGACATCAAAAACACCTTCATTAACCCCAAGCACAATAGTCGCATCAGCTTTTTTTACCGGTGCCGAGACCACCACCCGTTGAACCCCCAGATCGAGAAAAACCGAGGCTGCTTCCCGATCGCGGTAGAGTCCGGAGCACTCCATGACAATATCAATTCCCAAATCTTTCCATGCAACATCTTTAGGATCACGACTAGCGATCAGCTCGATACGTTTGCCGTTCACAGTCAGAAATTTATCTCCGGCCACAATCTCCGCATCAAGACAACCTGCAACCGAATCATATTTCAAAAGATGAGCCATAGTCTTAGCATCATCAGTGGTACTGACAATCGCTTTAAAATTAAAACGATCATCATTAACCGCTGCCCGCAGACAATCCCTGCCAATCCGGCCAAAGCCGTTAAGCGCAACATTTACAGCCATAGTCTCCTCCTTGCAACCTGGAAGATTGTTTGAGAATGCCCTTTTCCCCAACTCTTCGTTGTTTTGAGAAAAATTGCTATCCTCAGACAGCCCCCAACGAAACCATAATTTTAAACAATAAGCCCTGCTTATTTCATACCAAAAAACAGCCTGCAACATAAGAGTTCAGACAGTACATTCACCGGCCCAGTTAATTGCACAAAAAAGCACATTAGTCAATCAATAACAAAAAAACGCCGTGGTCTAAACCACGACGTTCAAATAATCTCCAGAGAAAAACTTCGCCTAGCAATCAGCTACCGCCATAACTATGCAAACCCGAAAGCAACAGGTTTACGCCAAGATAAGTAAAGAGAACTGCGACAAAACCTATAATTGAGAGGGTTGCGGCTTTCACTCCACGCCAGCCACGGGTGATGCGAGCATGAAGAAAAGCGGCATAGATAAACCAGGTAATCAATGACCAGGTCTCTTTCGGATCCCAGCTCCAGTAGGTACCCCAGGCGTAATTGGCCCAAGCTGCCCCGGTTACAATACCGATGGTCAACATAGGAAAACCGATAGCAATCGCTTTGTAAGCAAGATCATCGAGAACCTGAGAGGTCGGGAAGGTGGCCAGGAGCCCTCTCGTACCTTGATGATCTTCATAACGTTTCTTTAAAATATAAGTAAAGCTCACGCCACAGGAAACAGCAAAAGCGGCATACCCGAGAAAACAGGTCACCACATGAGATATCAGCCAGTTGCTCTGTAGAGCTGGAACCAGCGGCTGAATGGTCTCATTAACACTTGGCGAAATTGAGGCATAAGCCATGCCGAGAAAAGCAAATGGCATCACAAAAGCTCCCAAGATAGAGAGCTTATACTTATATTCGATGTAAAGGTAGAGCATGATGATAGTCCAGGAGAAGAATACCAACGACTCATAAAGATTGGACATCGGCGCATGACCAATACCAAGTTCGTAAGACTCATACCAGCGCAGACCGATAGCAACCGTCTGGGCCAAAAAACCGGCTAGCGTAATTACCGTAGCCAGACGAGCTACCAGAGGCTTCCGAAAAGCGAGATAAGCAACATAAACCACCATTGCCGCCAGATAGACAAAGGTTACGATACTAAAAATATATGTATTCATTATAGATCCTCAAAAAGGTTTTTTAGTAACTATTCAGAACCACCCTCAAACTATCTCGATGCGGGGACAGACCTTTAGTTCTGTCCCCACGCGAAGCAAGGCGAAGCAAAGTTCGCCGCTACCCGCTGTAACTTAACGCGTGCAAAGTTTCTTCGGTTTCTCGGATATATCAATCCCATGCCTTGATTTTTTCCGCCAACGCCTTAAACTCCAACTCGAAGGAGGGTTGATTCTTATTGGCATTGCCAACCAGAACCAGTTGCAGGCGCTTAGGCTTATCAGGATTAAGTGACAACCTCAGCCATAAACGCCGGTGCGACATAAAGAAAGCTATATAGAGACCTAGAATCATCATAATGCAATCGATCCAGACGACCCAAACTCCAGGATCTTTATTGACCTGTAAACCAGTATAGTAACGCTGCTTTATATTTTTAAAGACGCAGAACTCAGCGGTTTTGCGATTCTCTTCGCCGAATTTGGGAAAACGCAAAAAGACCCAAAACTGGTAGGGCTTTACCCCCTTACCCGGATCCCGTAAGACCATAACCGCCGGTCCCATCCGCCTATAGTTTTCCTCAAATTTTAAAACCTCGATCCAGCCCCAGTTTTCGGGCAGTCGCAACGGACGACCAACCTCAAGCTTCAAGGGCAACACCAGCCCGGTTTCCCGAAAATTCAGCTCGAGGTCAACGAAGCCACCATAGGCTCCATAACTGGACTGATAGAAAGTAAAACCTTGATAGGATATCGGATGGTTGACCTCAATAATTTTCTCTTTTACCGGTTTTTCACCATCAAAAATTACCAGGTCACTGGAGTACTCTTTAGGCCCGCCACTCTCATAAAATTCAACCTTAAAAGAACGGCATTCAACAGAGAAACCAAGCGCTATCGGAATCCGTTGATCGCCATAGGTATAAAAGGTGCCAACCTTCTCTCCTTCCGGGATATTGACAAAACCCTTGATTCCAAAAAGCGAGCCGATAATCCCACCGGCGAAGATAACCAGAACACTTAAGTGAACAAAATAGACCCCCAACCGGGACCAACGACCTTTTTCAGACACATAGTGGATTTCCGGACCGTCTTCACCGACATGCTCCGACCATTGCCAACTTCCCGGCCACACGCTCTCAAGACGAGGTGCCATAGCCGCCGGATCATCGGGCATCACATTCCAGGAACGCCGCCAGTTCAAAGGCGAAGCCTTCTCCAGGGTTCTATCCAATAATCTGGTGGGATGCGAAAAAAAACGCCAGGTTCGAGGGAAATGCTTCCAGGAGCAAGCTATCAGATTGACGGTCAAAAGCGTCAGAATCAGAACGAACCACCAGGAGTGGTACATATCAAGAAAACCGACCGCCTTCAAAGTCGTATAAGTTGACTCCTTATAGACCTTGAGATAATCATTGCGTAACATATTCTGCGGAATCACGGTTCCGATAATCGATACCAGAGCCAATGTTATCAACAGAAAGATGGTCAGCTTCAACGACGAAAAGAAAGCCGCAAACCCACTAAGCAACGAACCTTTTTTCTTCAACTCTTTTTTACCGGTCACTTTCAATACCCTTTTAGTATAGTTTTCGCATTTCTAACACAGCTAGATTTTTCCGTCAAGAAAAAAACAGTCTAAAAGAACTCCACAAAGGAGCCCCATTAATAAAAACCTGCCAATAAAAAAGGCACCCCTAATTGAGGGTGCCCTTTTATATACATTCTTACTCTCTTGATCAACTATTTTTTGTGACATCCTTTACAAGGAGTCGGTCCAGTCTTCTTGCCGTCTTTTTTCATCGCCCGATGACAGCCGCGACAGGTCTTATGGGCAGCGTTTTTGCTGTTCAACTTTTTGCCATCCTTTTTGGCAGCATGACACTCGCTACATTTCTGAGGTGCACTTTCACCTTTCCAAGTATGGTGGCAGATCTTACAATCGGGAGCCACAACCGCATGTTTAGCGTGACTAAAAGTCACTACAGGTTTTTTTTCGGCACCTTCGGCCTTAACAATCTTGAGGTCACCAGCCGGAGCCGCTGGAGCTCCAAAAGCTACCACTCCCACAGCCAGAAATACCACCATCACTACTAACGCAACAATCTTCTTCATAACATCTCCTCCATCTTACTTGTTAAGTTAACCATCAGTACAACAACCCAATCTTAAGTTAGTGATAAATATTACTTGATACAACAAAGGTTGTGTTTACAAAATATTGAGGCTATTGTCAAGCTAATATCACTTTAAAACAGCCGGGAAACAAGGCACTTAAGTAGACCGCAAAGGTCTTTTTAAGCAACCATACCAACAACCTGTTGCACCAATTTATCAATACCTACAGCAATTTCCCGTAAACCGGGCCCCAGCATATAGGCCGGGGTTGTCACTAATCGGTTACGCTGATCAACGACTATATCATCAACCGGACATTCCTGATGCCGGGCCCCGAAAGATTCAAGCAGTTTTGCGGTCGCCAAATCATCGCCTATAGTTACCTCAGGCCGAAACACACCTAAAGCCCGGGCTAATACGGCCGGAGCGATACAGATTGCCCCAATCGGTTTTCCGGCCTTATGTATCTCCCGTAAGAGTCGCAAGACCTCGGGATAGACTTCGGCCTGAGCTCCGGCAACCGCGAAATCACATAAATTTTTCGCAGCTCCAAATCCGCCCGGTAGAATTACAGCATCGACATCAGCCGCCGAGATATCAGCCAGATCACTGATCTCTCCCCGGGCAATCCGGGCCGATTCAACCAGCACATTACGGGTCTCACTGACCGTTTCGCCGGAAAGATGGTTGACAACATCACGCTGCTCGATATTCGGCGCCATACAGAGACGCTCAACCCCAAGACGGTCCAAAGCCAGCATGGTTAAGACCGCTTCATGAATCTCCGAACCATCATTGACACCACAGCCCGACAACATAACTCCTATTTTCGCCATTACCCACTCCTTAAATATTATTATCGAAGGAAAAACAGGTTTTTCAACAATTTAAGATGCAAAAAGGTCAACATACTTTTAAAACTAATCCAATTTTTCCGCTAAGTAAAGGGTAGCAATCCCAAAAGTTAAACTATGATAGCGGCACTGACGAAATCCAACCTCTTTGAGCCAACCGGAAAACTCATCCCGAGAAGGAAATTTTGCTACAGATTCGGGCAAGTAACGATAGGCGCTACGCCGGGCAAAGAGCCCGCCGACAAGTGGTAGAACCTTGAAAAAATAGAAATTATAGAGGTTCCGTAACCAGGCTGCATGAGGCTGGGAAAACTCCAAGATGGCAAGACAACCATTCGGTTTCAGAACCCGATAGAATTCAGCCAATGCTTTTTTCTTGTCAACCACATTGCGAATCCCGAAGGCGATTGTCAAAAGATCAAAATCAGCCTCAAAAAAGGGAAGCACTTCAGCCGAAGCCGCTACCAGCTCAATCCCGGCCTGGGCCCGATCAATCTTGACTTTGGCAAGATCAAGCATCGCCTGACTGAAATCAAGACCAACAATCCGGGCTCGGGGAGCTTTTTGCCGCAACACCAAGCTAATGTCACCGGTGCCACAAGCAACATCGAGAATAGCGGCGGGCTCTTTCCATAATGCAATACGGGCAAGCGTACGCCGCCATCCTTGATCGATACCGAGACTTAAAAGACGATTAAGAAAGTCGTAACGCGGGGCAATCGCTGAAAACATATCACGTATCGCCCGAGCCCTATTTACCTCGTCAACATTCTTACTTTTATTGTCATCCATAATAAATTATGCACTTAGCTCATTCAAAAGTCAAAAAGCACCATTGCCATCATCATCTTCGGGCTCTGATATGGGGCTATCTTCAACCGCACACGTATCTTCTGGCGAATCATCTACAGCCAAAACTTCCTGTACTTCCAGAGCCTCGCCTCGCCCAGGCTCCAGGACTTCAGCGGCTTCCGCGGCATCCGCCATCTCCACGCGCTCCTGAAAACTTCGTTCAACCTCCACCCCTTCCGGCAGCAAAGCCACTGAAACCAAGCGCTCGTGCTCCTGATCGATACGAAAAACCCTGACCCCCATGGTGTTGCGGCCAACCACCGAGATATCGGCGACCCGATTTCGGGTAATCTTGCCGGCATCGGTAATCATCATAATCTGATCGGCATCACCCGCTTTGAGAACGGCCACAACGCGTCCGTTTCTCTCGTTCACTTTAATCGTAATCACACCTTTGCCACCGCGTGAACGCATCGGGTAGTCTGCAATCGGACTCCGCTTACCAAAACCGTTTTCAGTAATCGTCAAAACCGTCGCCTCCTCCCCGGAGAAGATCTCAAGACCTACAAGCTGATCATCGGCCGCCATACGGCAGCCGATCACCCCTTGCGAAAGCCGACCGGTAGACCGCATTTTAGAAACCGGAAAATGGATTGCCTGCCCTTGGCTCGTACCAAGCAAGATCGAATCACTCTCACGAGCAATCTTGGCGGCAATCATCTCATCACCTTCCCTCAGTGTAATACAGCGAATCCCGCTCCTCCTGATTTTTTCCAAAGAGGCGAGATCGAGTTTTTTAATAAGCCCGGAACGGGTCGTCATGATGATAAAGCTATCTTCGGCGAACTCCCTTAAGGCCAGCACCGCGGAGATCTCTTCCCCCTCCCCAAGCTGTAGAAGGTTAACCAGAGCCTTGCCCCGCGAAGTCGTGCCGCCTTCGGGCGCCTGATAGACTTTGAGACGGAAGGCCCGGCCCTGGTTGCTGAAAAAGGTCAGGTAGTCATGGGTCGAAGCCACAAACATGCGTTGCACGAAGTCCCCTTCTCGAGTCTCCATGCCAAGTCGACCACCAGCCCCGCGATTATAGCTGCGATAGGTATTAAGTGCGGTCCTTTTGATATATCCCTGACGCGAGATGGTAACCACCATCTCCTCCTCTTCAATCAGATCCTCAATCTGCAATTCACTGCCGTCATCAACAATTTCGCAGCGACGCTCGTCGCCATAGGCGTCACGAATCTCTTTAAGTTCCGTAACGATAATCTCTAAAACCAGCTTCTCGCTGTCCAGAATCTCTTCAAGCTGGACAATCAGGGCGGTTACTTCAGCATGTTCCTGAATAATTTTATCCCTCTCCATGCCGGTCAGGCGCTGGAGTTTAAGATCAAGAATCGCCTGCGCTTGACGTGACGTAAAACTAAAACGAGACTGCAGTTCCTCCCGGGCTATCGCCGGTGAGGCCGCGGCCCGAATGATCTCAATAACCTCGTCAAGATTATCAAGAGCAAGCTTGAAACCAGCCAGCAGATGGAGACGCTCCCGAGCTCGGGCCAGCTCAAAAGCGGTCCGCCGGCGCACAACATCCTTGCGATGCTCAATAAAGTGAACCAGCATCTCTTTAAGATTTAAAACCAATGGGCGCCGGTCAACGATCGCCAGTAAGGTAATCCCGAAAGAGGTCTGCATATTGGTCTGTTTAAAAAGCTGATTAAGAACGATCTCCCCTTGCGAGTCGCGTTTTATTTCAATAACGATCCGCATCCCCTGACGATCGGACTCATCACGCAGATCTGATATCCCGAGCAGCTTTTTATGGCGAACGAGCTCGGCCATCTTCTCAAGCATCTTGGCCTTATTGACCTGATAGGGAATTTCAGTAACAATAATCCGTTCACGACCACTTTTTTTGTCGGTCTCAACTTCGGCTCGGGCTCTAAGCCGAACAATTCCACGCCCGGTCATATAGGCGGAGGCAATTCCCTCACGCCCATAAATAAACCCACCGGTCGGAAAATCGGGACCCGGAATATGAGCCATGAGATCGACAACCGAGACTTCAGGGTTCTCAATACAGTTGATCAGAGCGTTGACCACCTCAACAAGGTTATGGGGCGGAATATTAGTTGCCATCCCGACCGCGATTCCGGTCGAGCCGTTAACCAGAAGATTGGGAAAACGAGCTGGTAGAACCAGCGGCTCCATAAGGGATTCATCATAGTTACTGTCGAAATCGACCGTATCTTTGTTGATATCGGCCAACATTTCACCGGCCAGACGAGCCATTCTGATTTCAGTATAACGCATTGCTGCCGGGGCATCACCGTCAACCGAACCAAAGTTCCCCTGCCCGTCAACCAACGGATAACGCAAAGAAAATTCCTGGGCCATCCGAACAATAGTATCGTAGACCGCACTATCTCCGTGCGGGTGGTATTTACCGATAACATCACCGACTACGCGAGCCGATTTTTTGTAAGCTTTGTTCCAGGCGTTGCCAAGATCATGCATGGCGAAGAGTACCCGGCGATGAACCGGTTTCAAACCATCCCTGACATCGGGCAGGGCCCGGCCGATGATAACACTCATGGCATAGGCGAGGTATGAGCTTTTCATCTCATCCTCAATATTAACCGGCATCAACTCCGGCAGTAGAACCTCAGTTGATTCCATAGATATCTCCCTTTTTAACTATTTTCCTATTTTCTTATTTTTATTTCAAGCCTAAAACGTCCTGCATATCGTAAAGACCAGGTTCGCGACCGGCAAGCCAGAGTGCGGCACGCACGGCTCCAGAGGCGAAGTTGTCCCGCGAATGGGCCCGATGGATGACTTCAAGACGTTCACCCATACCCCCAAACATTACTGTATGTTCGCCGACGATATCCCCGGCCCGCAAAGTCTGCATGCCAATTTCGCGATGTGTCCTTTCGCCGATAAATCCCTGCCGGGCAAAAACAGCGTCTTTCTCATAATCACGACCTAAGGTCTCGGCGACGATCTCCCCCAAACGTACAGCCGTCCCGCTGGGAGCATCTTTTTTTAAACGATGGTGAGCTTCAAGGATTTCAACATCAAAGTCCTCCCCTAAAATGGCTGCCACTTCAGCCACAACCTTAAAGAGAACATTAACCCCAACACTCATATTAGGAGCAAAGACAAGCGGAATTTTACGAGCCGCCGCGGCCAATAAACCACGCTCCTCAAGACTCATACCGGTAGTCCCGATAACCATAGCGACCTGCTCGGCCACGGCCCACTCGAGATTGGCAAGAGTCGCTTGCGGAGCGGTAAAATCTATCATCACTTGAACGCCACTACCGGCAAGCTCTTTCAAACTACCGACCAGAGGCACCCCCAGTCGACCGATGCCGGCAACCTCCCCTGCATCTTTTCCCAAAAAAGGATGCTCTGAATACTCCAGAGCGCCTACAATTTCAGCCTCTGCCTGAGCATTAACCAGGTCAACAAGCCGTTTACCCATACGTCCGGCAGCACCGGCGACAACAACAGAGCGCATCAAGATTCTCCCTTAAAATTCAGATATTTCAACGTCTCGAAAAAACGGTGCCAATTATATAAAAAAGGGCTAAAAAAGTCAACCAATAGTTACGATTTCAGGGGGCTGACAGCAGCTGTCAGTCGACAGTTTTTACTGCCACTGCTCTCTGATTTAAACACACCACCAATAGATACGGGCCCCGGGCCGCCCGAGCTCCAACATTCATCCGACGACCACGGCCGGGTTCACAGGAGAGCACCCTGCAACCCGGTTCAGCCCAATCAGATAGTAACCACCATCATGAGCCGGGCCGAAAACCAGATCAGTTTTCGATGCAAGTGCCTTAGCATCCGCATCCAAAACCGGAATCAGACGAGTTTTCGTCTGACCGGGTCGCGGATAACGGGTAAAAAGGAGTAAGGTTACATTAGACATAAAGGTTTAGATACATTCTACACTCACAATAAGTTGCGGGATGACTAAGCAAAAAGTCCTCGAAAAGATAATATTCCAGCCACTCCCGTTTTGGGGCTCAGATCCCAGAGAGAACTGAGCATGTAGCTTGTTTTTCATGAACAACAAAATTTTCTTCCGATAATTGTGTTTTTTCAGTCACAATTGTTGGATAAGACGAAACTTTTAACCACTTTTTAGTGCTATTAGACGAAACTTCTTAAACGAACACACCTTTCGACAAGCCCAAACCATTCGTCAGACCCGTAACATTTCAGTTACTCCGGGAAGTATTACCAGCTCTCCAACTCTTTTGACAGATCTTTTAAAATGTAGCTATTGTGGTGCTCGTCTGACTTTAGCCACCGACAAAAGCGGGAAATATAGATATTACAAATGCACAACCAGAATCAAAAAAGGAAATACAACTTGCATAAGCAAAAACCTTCCTATGAAAAAACTGGATTCCGCAGTCCTTCATTGTTTCGCTGAATCTGTCATTACTCCACACCGAGTTAAAACATTACTCAGTGAACTCAATACCCGTTGCAAACAAGAAAATATGACCGAAAAGCAAGAATCAAAGAAACTCAAAAGAGAACTATCCAAACTCGAAGAACGAAGAAATCGCCTAAATGAAGCTATTACAGAAGGAATTTTACCCATTGACACCTCAACCAAGGAGTTAGCTCATCAATTACAAGCAAAACGTCAAGAGATTCTGGCCAGCATTGCAGGAATCAACAGAAAGCAGAGCTTTCCCTTAACCAAAATTGACAAGCACAAGATAGAACTGTTTTGCTCTGCCATTCAAGAAAAAATCCTCGATAAATCGGCAAATTTCGGCAAAGGGTATTTACAGTTATTAGTTGATGAAATTTTAGTAACCGGAAATGAGATAAAAATGAGGGGTAAAAAGGCTACACTTGCAGGCACTATAACAAAAATGGGCACCCTTGGAAAAGGAGTGCCCATTATCGTTGATGCTTGGCTCCCCGGGACGGGCTCGAACCGCCGACCTAGTGGTTAACAGCCACCCGCTCTACCGACTGAGCTACCGAGGAACAAAGTGAGGGCCTTATAGCTTAGAGGGGTTGGGCTGTCAAGTTTTTTTTGCTGGCTTTATCAATCCCGAGAACGACCTACCAAACGAACCGCAATCACGAAAAAAAGAGCTCCGATAACAGCCAACAAAAGGTAAGGGAAAAACCCTGGATTCTCTTTCATAAGTGATGTCCTGATAGCCGTTGAAGCATGGGTCAAAGGAAGCAAGGTCAACGGTTTCTGAATCCATACAGGCAATCTCTCCAAAGGAAAAAAAGTACCACCGAGAAAAGCCATCGGAGTAATAAAGAAGTTGGAGAGCATGGCTTGATCGGCATGCGACCTGACAACCATGGCCAGGCCGACCGCCAAAGAGGCAAAAACAAAACTGTTAAGGATGGTTCCACACCAAAAAAGAGGGTTGTAGTAGGCCAGCGAAACCCCGAAAGGAAAACCGATCACTATAATAATAAGAACCGAGATATGGGCTCGGGTCATGCCGGCCAGGACTTCACCGGCGACATAGGCCGAGCTGCTGATCGGAGCAGCCTGAAACTCTTCAAAAATATGAAAGTAAAAACGGGCAATATTGATTTCACTCGAGATCGCGAAAGCTTGGATCATCGTACTCATGGCGATCAGACCGGGAAGCAGGAAATCAACATAACTATGTCCATCGACCACCTGCTGCCCCCCCATAGCATAACCAAAGGCAACCATATAGAGCAAGGGTGAAACCGCCATCGAAGGCAGCATGCGCGGCAGACGACGACGCATGACCAGCATCTCCCGATAGTAAATAGCGAACCAACCACGAAGCATAGAACACCTACAACCGAACAAGCCGGAGATTAATATACAAAAACAAAGCATCATCCGATGCCTTCACCACTATACCAGACTATACCGTTGCACAAAAATCTTCAACCAGAAAAGCTTCATGATAAACTCTTAAAAGTTGACAAGCCAGCAGGCAATTGAGTATGTATGTGTCGCGAAGATAGCCCTCTATTATAATTACCCAGGTGTAGCCTACCTACCGATTTGTTTGGTGCGGTTTTGCCGGAAAAGGATTTTAAGACTATGAAAAAATCAGTGACGATTGAAAAAAATGATGGCTATGCCCGTCTGCGACTTAATCAACCGGAAAAGGCCAATGCCTACAGTGCGACGATGGCCAAAGATCTCTGGGATGCCGTCCGCACTCTGCGTTGGGATGACGAGGTTAAAACCGTACTTCTGGAAGCCGAAGGGCCGATATTTTCAGGTGGCGGAGACCTTATGAGTTTTCAGCAAAGCCTTGACAACGGCAATATTACCGACACCATCGAAGAGCTCTCGGCTACCTTAAATGCCACGGCTTTGGCTTTGCGCCGCATGGAAAAGATATTTGTCTCGCTGATTGACGGGGTTTGTGCCGGAGCCGGCGTAGGTTTGGCCCTGGCGGCTGATATCAGTCTGGCCACAGAGAATGCTCTCTTTGTCGCCGGCTATATCGGTATCGGCGCGGTTCCCGACGGAGGCAGCAGTTTTGCCGTTATCGAGGCCCTGGGCCGCCCGCGGGCAGCTGATTTCTTTCTCAATAATGGCCGTATAGACGGAGCCAAAGCTGCCGAAATCGGCCTCGTCAGCCGTTTTGTCAAGAGCAGCGAAGCTCAGGAAGAGGCCCTTAAACTGGTCCGTACTTTAAGTCGCGGACCACGCCGCGCCCAGGCCTTAACCAAAGATTTATTGTCGAAAACGCCGGGACTCTCACTGGCTGAATATCTTGAAAATGAACGTCAGGGAATCATTACCGCATCCGGAACCCAAGATTTCAAAATCGGAGTCGGCTCTTTTCTGAAAAAAGAAAAACCCGAGTTCTGTGGCGAGTGAGAAAGGAGTAAGACCAGACATGTCTGTAACTAAAGGAATTATTCTGGCCGGCGGAGCCGGCAGCCGACTCTACCCACTCTCAAAAGTGGCGAGCAAGCAGTTAATGCCGATTTACGACAAACCCATGATCTACTACCCATTGTCAACCATCATGATGGCCGGCATCCGCGAGGTCCTGATCATCTCAACCCCCCATGATCTGCCACGCTTTAGAGATCTTTTAGGCGACGGCTCAGAGCTTGGCATCGAGATCTCCTACACAGTCCAGGAAAAACCCGAAGGCATTGCCCAGGCTTTTATCCTGGGTCGCGAGTTCATCGACCGACAACCGGTATGCCTGATTCTCGGTGATAACATCTTCTATGGAAAATACCTTTTCCTTGAACCGATTCGCAACTTTTCCAGCGGAGCCCTGATCTACGGTTACTATGTCAAAGACCCGGAACGCTATGGCGTGGTTGAATTCGACCGGGCTGGACAAGCCCTCAGCCTAGAAGAGAAACCTAAGCAACCAAAGTCGAATTTCGCGGTCCCCGGCCTTATGTCTACGACCATCAAGTTGCTGATCTCGCCGCCGCGATGCAGCCTTCGGCCCGCGGTGAACTGGAAATCACCGACCTTAACCTCATCTATCTCGAAAAAAACGAGCTCAATGTCAGAAAGATCGGGCGCGGGGTTGCCTGGCTCGATACCGGCACTCACCAGAGCCTGCTCGAAGCGAGTCACTTCATCGGGACCCTGGAGCAACGCCAGGGTTTAAAATTCGGTTGTCTTGAAGAGGTTGCCTGGCGCATGGGTTTTATTGACCGGAATGGCCTGGAAAATGCCCTGCAAAAGATTCCGAACTGCCCTTACCGTGACTATCTCGAGGATATTTTACGGGAAGAGAGAGAAGTCTAAAACAATAACGTTCAAGGCCGCCTCAAGAAGGACAATAATAATCATGAAAAATATTTTGGTTACTGGTGGACTTGGTTTTATCGGCAGTAATTTTATCCACCTGCTGCTTGCAAATTTCTCCGACTATCGCATTATCAATCTTGATGCCGTCACCTACGCCGGCAACCCGGAGAACCTCAAAGAGCTGGAAACTGACTCTCGTTACAATTTCGTCCATGGCGATATCGGCGACCGGAATCTGATTGATGACCTGCTGGAGAGAGAAAAACCCGACTTTATCGTCAATTTTGCCGCCGAATCCCATGTTGACCGCAGCATTACTGGACCAGCCGCTTTTATCGAGACCAATATCGTCGGCACCTTTACGCAACTGGAAGCTTTTCGAAGTTACCGTGGTGACGGCAATAAGTGCCGTTTCCTGCAAGTCTCTACCGACGAAGTCTACGGTTCACTGGGAGCCGAAGGTTACTTTACTGAAGAAACCCCCTACAGTCCCAACAGCCCATATGCGGCCAGCAAGGCTTCAGCCGACCACTTGGTTCGAGCCTATCATCATACCTACAAGCTCGACACATTAATCACCAACTGTTCAAACAATTACGGCCCCTACCAGTTCCCCGAAAAACTGATCCCTCTGATGATCAGTAACGCCCTTGAGGGCCGCGAGCTACCAGTTTATGGTGACGGCAAGAATGTACGCGACTGGCTCTATGTCGATGATCATTGCCGGGCTTTGGAATTGGTAATGCGCACCGCAAACTCCGGTGAAACCTACAACATCGGAGGGCACAACGAAATGGAGAACATCGAGTTAGTTAGACTTTTATGTAATTCCCTTGATCGCCGTCTCGGCCCCCTGCCGGATGGTCGCAAACGTCAAGAACTAATCACGTTTGTCGGCGATCGCCAGGGACACGACCAACGCTACGCCATCGATGCGGAAAAAATTAAAAAGGATTTGAGCTGGGAACCGCAGACCGGCTTAGCTAAAGGCATGGAGATGACCATCGACTGGTATCTTGGCAATAAAGAGTGGCTCAATCAGGTTCGCGACGGCAGTTATCGAAAATACTATCAAGAAATGTACGATAAAAGGTAACTACTCCGGGCGGCAGTAGATATCCTCAGGTTGCCGCGGCAGGCAGTGGACATGGCGGGCGGCAACGACAAGCTCTACCTCGGTATTGACGAGGAGACCCTGATCTTCAATTCTGCGACTGGAAGCAAACACCATCAGACGCTGCTCTGCCCGGTTCATTAACTCAATTAGCACCGCAGCCCCACTCTGGGGAATAACCTGACAAATCCGATAACCGGAAATAAGATTCTCACCGGATGTTTTAGCAAACGTTTCACCGGACATTTCATCTGAATTTTCAGACACAGTACCAATCAGACTGACATGCTCCGGCCGCATGCAGACCCAGACATCCTCTCCCCAGTCCGGAAAAGAGGTTGACAAAAGCTGAGTCCCGGCAACTTCGACCAGAGCCCCGCCCTCTCCGCAACGCTCCCTGATCCGTCCCGGCAGAATGTTTCTGGTCGCAGTAAAATGGGCGACAAAACGGGTAACCGGACGGGAGAATATCTCCTCCGGCTTCCCCATCTGAACGACTCGACCCTGATCGAGAACCAACACCTGATCGCCCATATAGCGGGCTTCATTATGGTCGTGGGTAACATAGAGCATCGTTACTTGATATTTTTTCTGAATTTTTTTCATCAAGAGAGCCAACCTTTCCCGACTGGCAGCATCGAGAGCGGAGAGCGGCTCATCCAGTAACAGCACCTCGGGACGCAAGACCATACAGCGAGCCAGGGCAACCCGTTGTTGCTGACCACCGGAAAGTTCAGCCGGAAAACGCTGAAGCAGATGATCGATTTTGAGTTCGGCAGCCACGGCTTTGAGCCATTTAGCCTGTTCTAAGACCGGAGCCTGCCGGGCCTGCAAACCAAAGGTAATATTCGCTTCGGCCGTCATATGCGGAAAGAGGGCATAATTTTGAAAAACAAAACCGATTTTTCTCTCCTGCGGTGAGAGGGCGCCAAGATCCCGCCCGTCATAAGATATCTTGCCACTCTGGTTGCTGCGCAAACCGGCAACCACCTCCAGCAACTTGCTTTTGCCGGCCCCGGAATTCCCCAAAACCACCAACGATTGGCCAATCGGCAGTCGAAAACTGATTTGCTCCAGGATAGGATGCCGATCGATATTAAGAGAAACCTTATCGAGTATTAGGGTCAACGGCGGCTCTCCCCAAGCAGATTAACCAGTAAAAGCACCAGAAAAGAGAGCAGAACAAGTAGCAGTGAAAGGCCGTCGGCGACCCCGGCATCCCCTCCCATCGCTTTGGAATAGATCATAATCGGTATGGTTTTCAGGCGCCCAGCCACCATCATGGTGGCCCCGAACTCTCCAATAGCCCGAGCAAAAGCGGTAATCACACCAGCCACCAGCACCGGCCGCGAAAGCGGCAGCAGAACCTTCACAAATGTCGTATACTCATCCGCTCCCAAAGAGTGACTGGCCTTGACCAACGACTCTGGAACCTGCTGAAAGGCTGAGCTTGCGGCCTGCATCATTAATGGCGTGATGACGAAAAACTGGGCCAGAACCAGGGCCGTCATAGTAAACATTATCTGTAGGGAAAAGGCTTGATAAAGGGGCGCACCGATAAGACCATAGCGGCCAAAAGCAAGCAACAACATATAACCGGCTGCCGACGGCGGCAACACTAAAGGCAGGGAAAAAAAGGTTTTGAGCCAGCGACTGCCGACCTGTTTGCGAAAAGTAAAGTGGTAGCCAAGAACAATTCCGACAACGGCGGCCAACCCGGTGGCCAGCAAGGCCGTGATCAGGCTGGTAGCCACCACCACCAGAACCTGACGGTCGAGGAGTTGAGCTAAACCGTCAGTTGCGACAAAGGAACGCAGCAGAGCGGCAAAAGGCGAACCGAAAAAGAGCCCTGCCACCAGCACAACCAGTGTCATCAAGACCGA
Organism: Candidatus Tharpella sp.; assembly: GCA_021161425.1. Lineage (GTDB taxonomy): Bacteria > Desulfobacterota > Anaeroferrophillalia > Anaeroferrophillales > Tharpellaceae > Tharpella. Next base: position 49,692 of record JAGHAQ010000093.1, read on the forward strand.
AAATCCGGAGGTTTTCATTGCATAAAGACCGCAACGACAAGATCATTCCCCATAAAGGTTCGGACGTTATCGGCCAACTCCTGCCGTTCCAACTCGACAACATAGAAGGGCGCGGCCGAAAGAAAGATGTCGGCTCCACAAACACCAACCGCCCCTTGAACAATCTTCTGATAGAGTTTTCCGGAACCGGCGAACTCGCATTCTAATTCAATCCCGCTCTCTTCTTGATACGCTTTCATCAGTTCGGGCAGAACATCATAGAAGACCGCCGCCGCAAAAATCATGAGCGGTTCTTTGGACTATGCAACATGAACATCACTTGCAAACTCTGCAGACGTATCGGCCTGGGCTGTTGAAGGTAGAGGGCAGAAACCATACTTTAGCCAAAGAGATACTCGCTTAGACGCTGTAAGCCAGTTGCTGAAATCGAGAGCGGCTTGCGGAGCTGCCGTAGCCGTCATACGTGCTGGAGCGTATCTGGAAGAGACTGCAAAAGACGTGGGAATCTCAATAACAGCTATTTTATCCTTAACCTTCAGGGTATCGCTGCGATAGACAAAACCGGCATCAATTTCATGGCGTATAACCTTGTCGAGCAGGGCCCGAACATGGCTCTCATAAGTGACGATATTATTTTCTATGGCCGCCGCTTTCACCGACTCAGTTGAGCCCATCTTTTCCAGAACCTGCTGAGCATAACGACCGGCCGGGCCCAATTCAGGATCGACAATCCCGACCCGAACTCCAACCCCGGCCAGATCGACGAAGTTTCTTAATTTCAGATCAGCCGCATCGCCTTTCGGCCGACAAGCGGCACCACTCCAGACAAGTAAAAAAAGAGCTGCCAATAAGGCTACTTTCTTCAAACCAAAACTCTTGTCCAATCAGGCTCCGCTCACAGCCGGAACGGGATCAGAGGCCACCGCCTTTTTGGCTTTTGCAGTTTTCCGGCCGGCACTAGCCCGTTTACCGGCGGGAACCCCAGCCGGGTCATTTTTCGCTTTTCCACCTCGCAGCAGACCTACGGCCGCTTCACGATTTTTGGCCAGATAAAAAGATAATTCCTCAAGCTGTCCAGCATTCATCTCAAGCTTTGAGGACTGCAGAAAGGTGTACATCTGGTCGGAAATATCGAGAAGTTTATCATAGGCATCGGCCTCTTTTTTGGAGGTAAAAGTCATCTTCTGCTCTCCATTTCTGACCACGATGTATTGAACGATAACGGCCATTCTATCTCTCCTGAAAATCTGACATCTAACATGATCGAAGTTTAATTTCCCCCACAACTATTGCAAACAGGCCGGCAAAACTAGCAAATTTCCCCGAATAAGTAAAGGTGGTTTTGTACTTACACCTTTTAGAGCGAGAAAAGACGTAACAGCGGTTTTTGTTGTCGATCAGAAGGAGGCCTGAAGATCGAAAAAGGTATTACCTGGCCGGCAAAAAAAAAGCGGGTAAATTACCCACTTTTTTTACCAAGAGAATTGTTTATGAACCTATTTCCTGGTTACCGGATTAATTGTTCCGGCACAATGTGCCCCTTTATCAAGTTCATCATCATAGATCTGAATATTGGTCTTGCCACATTTGGGACAAACTTTCAGGTCTTTCTGATCCGGAGTTAAGTGTTTTTCATAGTCACAATCCATGCACAAAAGTCTTAATGCCATGATCGAACCTCCTTAACTTGCCTTGAGTTGTCCGTCTTAAAAACTTTGTGAAAGCGAGAATACCATCTCAACAAAAACTCTCATAAAGCCTACCCAAAACTATTTTTTCAAAAATTGCCGCAGTAGATCCTCGGGTCTGACGGTTCCCTCACTACCGGATTCACCATCTTTGCCGAAAAGCTTCTCACCCAGTTTTTCGAGTAATTTTTTCTGCAATAGCTCCTGCACCTTTTTTTCATCGAGCCGCAATCGAGGTTTTGACAAAGTTCCGGCCAGACTTAGACCGACGGCGACTTCTTGTTTGTCATTAAAAGTCTCTTTGACCCAGGGATAGCGCTGAGCCATTTTTGCACTCAGTTGTTGACTCAAGACCAAATGAAGCGGCATATCAAGACTACCATCAAGACCTACTTCCCCAACCGCCCGGCCGCTGAGCTGATCTCCATTCCAGGAATTATTAAGATTGACCTGGCCATCTTTAAGCTGCAGATTACCAACCAGATCGGTAACCTTGAGATTCTCCAACTCCGGCAGCCCTAAGAGTTGAGAAAGACTCTTGGTTAAAGGAAGATTATCTAGCCCAGCCTGACGCAGGCCGTACTCACCTTCAAGCGATAAACTCTTTTTAAGAGCTGCAGCTTCAACTCCCCGACCACTGAACTTGAATTGACCATGCCCGGCGCCACTCAGATTATCCTTTAAAGCAGGTTTTGCCATCGCCATTAAAGCAGACATCTGAAGATCGGCAAAAGAGAAGTTCCCTTGAAAATCGGGTTGCGAAAGAAATGGTTTGATAGTGGCCGCAGCCGCAATTGAACCATCGGCCACATCTCCTTTTAGATCACTGATTGTCAAAAGAGCATCCTGGTACTGATAGCTCAAGGTAAAATTATCAACTTTGTAATTCTCATAAACGGCTTGTTTAATATTAACCGCTCCGCGGGCCGTTAGTGAAGGCGGAGACGGCAAACCAGGAGCAGATGTTGAAGTTTGATCTGGCTTAACGGATGCCCCTGAATTAGCCGGCGTTTGTTCCCCGCCGGCACTGCCGGAAGCTGAAAGTTTCTGACCAAGTGCCGCGAGATAGGCAAGATCCAGTCGAGGCGAGTCGAGATTGAGGATTATTGCCGGTTTGGCCGCCAGATAATCGCTCACCGAACCACTTACAGTACACTCTTCATTTGCCTGTTTGACAAGCACCCGGTAGACCATTTTCTGCCGGTCAAACTCGATCTTGCCCTGAACTTGAGGGGTCAGGGATTGATATTCGGCGGTCAGGGAAAAATTGAGGCTGCCTTCACCGTTGATCGACTCAGGCTTGAGATCCCCAAGATCCAAGCGACTTTTCAGATCCGCTTTAATATCTACCTTGGGAAGCTCTCCCATCTCATCATAAAACGAAAGTGAAGCATCTGTAATTTCACAACTTTGGACCACCAGGGCCAGGGGTAAGGCGGAAGGAGAAAGCTTGTCGGCAGAGGTCTCATTCGGCTGTGCAGACTGTTTATTCGATTCGCCGGCGGCAGGTTTTTCTGCGGCCTGTAAAATCTTCAAATCGCTAAAGTTATAGAGACCATCCTGATTACGCCAGACCTTAACGACCGGCCGATCGATCCTGACTCGAGTGATCTCCAGTCGTTTCTCAAGCAGAGGCCAGAGACTGTACCCCAAACCGAACTCTTTAACAGCAACAAAGTCAGCTTTGCCGTCGGCCTCTTTAACAACCAACCCGGCAACCTTGATACCGCTAAATAGATCAATCTTTAAAGAGGCAACCTCGACTTCACGCCCTAAGGCCTCACGCATCGGCGGCAGAAGCAGAGTACGTAGACGCTCTTCGCTGAGATAGACCTTGAGAACGATCCCGACAATGATCAGCAGCCCGACGAAAAACAACCCGGTAAAAAGTAAAATTCGAAAAAGCTTTTTCATAGCAAACGCCTCATTGATAAACTTGCAACCACGGTTATTAAATGAATATAACATATTTTATCGTGATTGCAAGAAAAAAGAGAGCCCAACCTTTCCATCTCGCCAACAAAAGGACTCAGCCTCTCACTTCGCAAGGTCGGAAAGCAACACCCCACCCTTACTAATATTATCCCTCTCCTCTTCATCAATAAAGATTATAATCGACTCTTTCGGCTTGTTGGCCGCTCTGGAAATCACCTCGGTCACCCCATCGCAGATTTCGGCTTTCTGATCACGATTAAGCTGCCCGGCTACCCGGATATTGACATACGGCATAACTGTTCTCCTTTCCTGATGCTGAATTTACGGGCTTAGTGTTTTTCTCTGACCGTTTTTTAATCGTAGCGCCGATCAAAAACTCTTCTGGTTTTACGTTCACTGCGGGGCAGGTCTCCGTAAGCCAGCAATTCGACTTTGGGGGTAACCATGAGGCGATGCTTGGTGCTGCTTATCAGCTCCCGACCCAAAGATTCATCCTGATCAGCGCTTGCCCCAACCTGGCGCTCGACCTTAAGAGTCATATAATCACGACCGTCCCCCTGATGATCAAGATGAATCTGGTACTCACTGCCGAGCCCTTCAATCCCGGAAAGTACCGCATCAATCTCACTGGGATAGACATTGACTCCCCGGATAATAAAGACATCATCACTGCGCCCTAAGATCTCACTATGCCGCGGCATAATCGAGCCGCAGGGACAGGGCTCTGGAACCGCCCGGGCCAGGTCGCGAGAGCGGTAACGGACCAGAGGGGTCGCCTCCTTATAAAGAGTCGTATAAACCATCTCTCCGACTTCACCTTCGACCACCGGCTCCAAGGTTTCGGGATCAAGAAATTCGAGAAAATAGTAATCAGCCCAGTAGTGGATATTGCTACTGTAACTGCAGTTCAAACCGGTACCGGGACCGTAGACTTCAGTCAACCCCGGGATATCATAAAACTCCTCCAACCCTAAAAGTTCGACAATCCGCTGACGCATGGCCTTACTGGTTCGTTCGGAACCGCAGATAACCTTGCGCAAACTTATCTGGTCACGCAAGCCCCGGCGCTGCACCTCTTCCGCCAAAAGCAGGGCCATTGATGAAGTGCAGCAAAGTACCGTGGTCGAAAAATCAACCAGAAAAGTGCATTGCATGTCGAGATTTCCCGGCCCAGTCGGCAGAGCCATCGCCCCGTAACGCTCACAGGCGAGCTGAAAACCGGCCCCAGCCGTCCAGACTCCGTAACCGACACAGATCTGCACCCGGTCCTCTTCGGTCAGGCCGGCCATCTCATAACAACGGCAAAACATCTCCATCCAGTCATCGATATCTTTTTGCGTATAGGCAACAACTTTGCGCTTGCCAGTGGTCCCGGAAGAGGCATGAATCCGCACAATCTCACGATTGGCGACCGCCTGAAACGGCAACGGATAACCGTCCCGAAAATCATCGGCAGTGGTTAAGGGAAAACGACGAAGATCGTCCAATGATGAAAAATCTTCCGGACAAACGCCGGCCGCATCAAAATGGCGGCGATAAAAATCGCTATGATGATAGACATGATTCAAGGTCCAGGAGAGACGTTCAATTTGAAGGTCGGCCAGTTCCTTATAACTCTTAACCCGAGGGGCATATCTCTTTAACATTTTACCTCTTTATTATTTTCAAAAAGTCCCTTTTACGTACTCCAACAAGCGGGCCAAGCTCTAAAACATCTTCCCTTTTTTGTCAACCGCCGATTAACTGCCCCATGCCCGGGATAGACACCTAAGTATATATATCGATCAGAAAACAGTTGCATCATATATCAAAAGAAAGTATTGGAAGCAGTTCACAGAAACCTCAATGAGATAATATTATCACTTGAAAGATGAAAAGGAAGAGACCATGACCAGACTGTCCAGCAGCATCAAAAAGATCGCGTCCTTAATTACCCTGGCCGGCATCCTGTTAAGCTTGGCTCCCGTAGCCGAAGCCGGAACTCTCACCTTAAATTACGCCAACTTTCCCCCGGCCCCGACCTTTCCCTGTGTCCAGATGGAGCGCTGGGCCAAAGAGGTAGAGAAACGCAGCCACGGCCAAGTCAAAATCATGACCTTCCCCGGCGGCACCCTGCTCGGTGCCAAAAACATGCTCGACGGAGTCAAAAAAGGGCTCGCCGATATCGGCTGCTTCTGCCCACCTTATCTGCCGGGCCGTTTTCCCTTAATGGAGGGAGCCGATCTACCAGTCGGATTTACCAGCGCTGCGGTCGCCAGTGCCACCCTCTGGGATCTCTATGAAAAATACCAGCCGGAGAGCCTCGAAGGAGTCAAAGTCTTGACCATGTTCACCTGCGCCCCGGCCAACCTGATGCTCAAAACTTCCGGGGCGAGCCTTGAGGAACTTAAAGGAATGGAGATCCGGGGAACCGGCATCTCTGGCCGCTACCTTGAAGCGATGGGATCCGTGCCGGTAGCCATGCCGATGTCCGCCGCCCCGGAAGCCCTGCAAAAAGGGGTCGTCAAAGGCATTTTTTCCTCACTCGAAATCATGAAAGATTTTAAATTCGCCGAGCTCTGCGGCCATGTCACGATTGTCAATGGTCCAACAACCTCATTTGCAGTCGTCATGAACCTAAAGAAATGGCAGGCATTAAGTCCTGAGCTACAAAAGGTCTTCACTAACCTGGGCCGCGAACAGGCGCTCTGGACCGGCAACTACGAGGATGATCATGTCAAAGAAGCCCTAACCTGGTCGGAGAATACCCACCAAGTCAAGATCAAAACCATGACGCCGGCAGAAAAAAGCGTTATTACGGAAAAGGTACGCTTCATGACCGATGCCTACCTCAACAAGACTGCCAAGGCCGGACTGCCCGGCAAAGAATTTCTCGAAGATCTCCAAACCTTTAGGGTCAATTACGAAAAAGAGTTCGGGAAATAATTAATACATCTTTCACCACGAAGACCCGAAGGCTGTCTTGAAATTAGAATTTTTCAAGACAGCCCGAAGACCACCTGCCTGGTTTCGGCTATGCCGGGATAGAAAAAATGAAAAACGATAACTTTCGTAGTTTTCTAATCAAGTTTCAGCAATTCAAACTACTCTTGGCCGGAATTTCACTATTGCTGATGGTTGCCATCGGCTTTGCCAACGTTGTTTGTCGCAATTTCTGGCAGCCCTTAAAGGGTTCTTTTGAGATAATCGGCTATCTTGGGGCCATCACCATCGCGCTCTCTTTGGGCAGCGCGCAACTCGAAAAAAAACATATTATTGTTGATATCATCACACGCAAATACACTCCCGAATGGCGCCGGATGACCGCCACAATCGGCCATTTCTGCGGAGCTTTCTTCTTCAGCCTGGCCGCCTGGCAGACCTGGGCCTGGGGGGATACTATCCGCCAGGCCGGCGAAACTTCGGAAACCCTGCATCTTGCATTCTATCCCTTTATCTACCTGACCGCTTTCGGTTTCGCCTATCTCGCCCTGGTACTGGTTTCAGATCTTGGTTTAAGCCTCAAAAAACTTCCAACCAACCCGACAGAACGATCATGAGCCCAGAGATCATCGGTATTGTCGGTCTCATTTCAATGATGGCAGCCATGCTGCTGCTCCAGATTCCGGTCGGCTTTGCTATGGGCCTCACCGGTTTTGCCGGGGTCGCCTGGCTGATCTCTTTGGATGCCGCTCTGGCCCTGATCGGCAATGACCTCTGGACGACCTTCTCATCCTACGGACTGACCATTATCCCCCTCTTTATCTTTATGGGCCATATCTGTTTTCACAGTAATGTCAACAGCCGACTCTACAGTTGTGCCTATGCTTGGCTGGGGGCGACCCGCGGCGGTTTGGCGATGGCGACGGTCGCTGCCTGTGCCGGTTTTTCCGCGATCAGCGGCTCCAACACAGCCACCGCCGCCACCATGACCTCAGTGGCCCTACCTTCAATGCGAAAATATGGCTACCACCCAATCCTGATTACCGGTTCAATCGCAGCCGGATCAACCCTGGGTGTTGTCATTCCGCCCAGTATTGTCCTGGTTGTGTACGGTATCTACACCGGACAATCGATCGCCAAGCTTTTTTTCGGCAGTATCATCCCCGGCATGATACTCGCAACCTTGCTGATCCTAACCATAATTGTCATCTGTCGCCGCCACCCCGACTGGGGCCCGCCGGGCGAGAAAACCAGCCTTAAAGAAAAAATCTTTTCGCTCAAAGGCTCTTTCGAGATGCTACTCCTCTTCGGCCTGGTCATGGGTGGGCTCTTTGTCGGCTTCTTCACACCCAGTGAGGCCGGAGCCGTGGGCTCGTTCTGCGCCCTGTTTCTAAGCTTTTTTCGTCGCTCTCTCACCTATGAAAAGTTCGTTGCAGCCATCAATGACACCTTGAAAATTTCGAGCTTCATCATCATTATTATCGCCGGAGCGGTCATCTTCGGCCGTTTTCTGGCTTTAACCAGGTTGCCTTACGCGATTGCCGAGTGGGCCGCTGCCTTGCCGGTTGCACCGGTTTTTATCCTGTGGATCATTATCCTGGTCTTTATTGTCGGCGGCGCCATCATGGATGCCCTGGGTCTACTACTGATCACGATCCCAATTTTCTATCCGCTGGCCATAAAGCTCAACTTTGACCCGGTCTGGTTCGGAATTTTAATTACCATCGTCACAACCATGGGCGCCATCACACCACCAGTTGGCGTCAACGCCTATGTCGTCGCCGGCATTGCCGAAGATATTCCGCTGACAACCATATTCAAAGGTATCGCCTATTTTCTACCAACCTACATCATCACCATTATCCTGCTCGAAATTTTCCCGCAGCTCATTCTCTGGCCAGCCGCTTCAGTTTATTGATTCAGCTACCGCAACCAAGCTTTCAGTTCACCCTCAATTCGATCCATCAGAACATTAACAGTCTCCAGGCTACCGGCACCTTTGGCTTCAGCTTCCATAGTTTTAAAAAGTTCCGCCAGACAAACAAATTGAGAAGCACTGAAATTATTGAAGGTTCCTTTCAGGGCGTGAGCAAAAAAACCGATCTCCGGCATCCCGGATGCAGCAACCGCACTTCGTAATTCAGGAAGATATTCAGTCACCGCCTCACATAAAGCCTCAACAACTTCACCGCCACCCTCCTCATCAAAACCCATCGCTTCCAGATCATCGGTCAAAAGACGGATCAGAAAATCCCGATCAATTACCATGATTTCAGTTCCTCCCGTCAAACGATAAAACACCAAATTTACCAACGGCAAATTAATCATTGTCCCAAATTGTTTCTTAGTGTACAAATAGCAATCTAGGCTGAATCAACAAAACCAGCCCCAGCCGGCCAGCTCCCGAATTATAGCAAAAACAGGCATAAAAACCCAACTTTAAATTATAACTTCCGGAGATTAAAAGGATGAAAAAGAACTCCATAAGCCTCTTCTTGACAACCCTGATTGGTGCTCTTCTGACCATGAACTCAATATGTTCGGCAAACAATTTTCATCGCATCTGTATTGTCCATAGTTACGGCCCCAACAATGTCAGCGCTATGCCCCAAGCCAAAGGCGTGATAAAGGCTCTGGCCGATGCCGGTTTTGTAGAGGGGGAAAACCTGTTACTGAAACAGCTTTTCATGGACACCAAGAAACTCAACACAACCCCTTCGGCCATTGCCTACGCCGGCAAGAAGGCCCTGAAAGAGAGTAAATTATTCAAACCAGATATTGTCATCACTCTCGACGACAACGCTGCCGAAACGGTGATGATGCCGCTCATAGACAACCCCGAGATTGCTGTTGTCTTCAGCGGCATGAACGTCATCCCGGAAGATTACAACCGTAAATATCATTTTTTTAACACTCGGCAACAGCCTGGACACAACATTACCGGAGTCCATGAGAAACTCTATATAGTTGAAAGCATCAAAGTCATGAAAACCATCGTGCCCGATTTACAACGTATCGGCATCATTCTCGACAATTCACCAACATGCGATGCCGTCGCAAAACAGCTGGTTCTGGAGTTGGCCGAAGCCCCATCATACATCAGCTCTGAATTAAAGCGAGTCAAAACTTTTAGTGAATATCAGATGCAAATCAGAAAATTAAATGCCGATCCTTCAATTCAAGCCATCTACCCGGTCGCTTTAACCCTTAAAAATGACCAAAAAACCATCACGCTGGCAAAGATTTACAAATGGACACTTTTGAACAGTCGCAAACCTGATTTTGCAGTCAACAAGGTCTTCTGTAAATTGGGACTTTTAGGGGGGGCTTCGGTCGACTTCCAGGCTATGGGATATCTGGCCGGCAAAAAGGCCGCCGCCATTCTTAAAGGAACTCCCGCCGGCAGCCTCCCGATTGAGAATGCCCCAAAATACGGCATCACCTTCAATTATGCCCGCAGCCAGATGCTGGGCCTTAAAATACCAACAACAATAATCAATTCAGCCGAATATATTTACAAAAAGATGCACCTGCTCAAAAAACCTTGACCACAACAATATGATAACCAAGTCACTTTCCCGAATGAGTACTGTTAAACTCCATGAAACTGCAACATAAAATTCACCTGGCAATCCTGGCAGTTTTCATCCCCTTGATAGCCACTATTATAACAATCTCCATAACCCTCAGAAAGCAGGCGCAGGAGACATTTCATCAAGAGGCTGAAGGATCTGCAAATTTTGTCGACTTCATCTGTCAACAGGAGATAAAAAAACTCGCCATAACCATCAATACAGTCCTCAATGATCGCCCCCTGCAAACCAATTTTCATCTCGAGCTTAACACCCCTTTGAAACAACGCTGTCGGGAATTAAGTGAAAAATTCAACTTAACCATACTGACGTTCTTTAACAAGGACAACTCCCCGACCCATATTCATATCCTCAACAAAGACCATCCCGACCAGGGTGACGAAGGAGGTAAAACCTCTTTTCTGCACCAACAACTTCTGGCCCCTACTTATCAGGAACCGACTCTTGCCGTTTTTTCAGAACAACTCTACCTCATCCACAAAGCCCCATTACGATTAAACCAGGAAGAGATTATCGGCTACCTCGGCATGGTCCTGCCTTTCCCTTCAGAAAGTTTTTACAATGACATCTACTCGCTATCATCAGCGAGTCTCAAAGTGGCCTTCTGGCGCGGCCGTCAACTACTTCAAGGCAACTCTCTTCTGACCTTTTCATCTTACTACAAAAAACATCGGCCAACCAGCAAGCAACGAAGTCTTCACCTAGAAGACGGAACCTCACTCATAGGCTTCACCTACCCACAACTGGACATCGCCGAGATCTCGAACATTGTTGATCTCGTTTGCGAAATTCTGGTCGACACCACTCCTGCAGAGGAAAACATTGACCAAATACTTTTCGCCACCATTGCCGCTTTATTGTTGGTAACTATAATTTTTTCCGCAGCCCTCATCGGCCTCGGCCTCTATGTCATCAGACCAATAACCTTTATTACCAACGCTGCCAAACAAGTTGTAGATAAAGGGAAACTGCCGGATTACACGCCGATGAAACGCCACGATGAAATCGGCTACCTTTGGAGTGTCGGAGCCAAAATGGCAACCATCCTGCACCAGGAAAAACTTAAAGCCGAAGAGGCCAACCGTGCCAAATCGGAATTTCTCGCCAATATGAGTCATGAGATCCGTACCCCATTGAATGCCATTATGGGCTTTACGCAGATACTTCAGGGACACCCCCTTACCCTAGAGGAGAAAAAATATTTAAGCTACATTCATGAATCCGGCGACCACCTGCTGCGGGTCATCAATGAAATCCTTGATATCGCCAAGATTGAAAGCGGCTCCATGGTCCTCGAAAAGGTTGATTTTGACCTCAATAAGATGCTTGATGATGTCGCCGCTATCATTCGCGGGCGCATGAAACCCGAGATCGAATATCGGCTACCGCGTATCCAGGGTCTGCCCCTGGTCTGTGGTGATGAGCTGAAGCTTAAGCAGGTGATTCTCAACCTCATCAACAATGCCAATAAATTCACAGAGGAAGGAGTCATCGAGATCCAGGTCACAGTCACCCAGATGGACGATGACTCCATTGAACTACTCTTTTTCGTACGTGATACCGGCAAGGGCATTCCACCTGAAAAACAGAAGCTGGTCTTTAAGAGCTTCGCCCAGGAAGACTCGTCGATCACCCGCAAATATGGCGGCACCGGCTTAGGCCTGACGATCTCCCAAAAAATCGTCGAGCTCATGGGCGGTCGGATGTGGCTTGAAAGTAAGCCCGGGAAAGGCTCCACGTTCCACTTCACCGTACGCTTTAAACGCTCAACCAAACCGATTACCGGTACTCCGGTTACTTTTGACGACAACTCGACAATCAAAAACACCAACATCGCTGTAGTAGATGATAATCCACTCAATATCATCATCATGGAAAAGATCTTGACTCCATACGGAGCCAGGGTTTCCAGTTTTTCAAAGGCTGAGGAATTCCTTGATCATCTCCGGGATAGCGACCACGAAACCTTCGATCTCATTATCAGCGATATCCAGATGCCTGGAATCTCGGGAGTAAAGCTGCTCAACCTGATCCGTAAACAGGGATGTAAAGCACCGGTCATTGCCGCCTCATCCGAAAACATCCTGAAACAAGATTTACAGGATAGCTTCAACGCTTACATCTACAAACCGATCATTAAGGATGAGCTGTTGACCGTGATCGCCAATGCCCTAACCAAATCTAAACCAGAAACTGACTTAAAAAAACAAGAAGGTGACAATCCCTATAAAAATCTGCGCATCCTGGTCGCTGAAGATAATAAACTCAATCAGATGCTGATCAAAAAGGTCTTAAAAGATTTAAAACCGGCAGTCCTAACCATTAGAGCCGACGGCAAGGCCACCCTTGATGAAGCTTTACAAAAACCTTACGACCTGGTTTTAATGGATCTTAATATGCCGATCATGGACGGCCTGACCGCTTCTCGAGAAATTCACAAGAGCAAGCCGGATCTCCCCATCTATGCCTTGACCGCCAACACCATGGCCGGCGACAGGGAGAGATGCCTTAACGCCGGCATGAACGGCTTCTTGCCCAAGCCCATCAACCTTGACAATCTCAAAGAAATCTTGCGACAATATGTTTGAGGATCAAAACTGAAAGCAAGCCTTTAATCTTTCAGTTTAAAACGTAAAGAACCTTCACTGATCTTGATATCATCGACCCCGGCCGCAAAAACTTTCCAGAAGCCGTTTTCTTGACCAAATTTCTCCACCAGATCAATATTTTTCAGATTGCCCAGCCAGGCATTCGGGACCGGCACACCCCAAAGGCTTATACCTTCCAGGATTGCAGTCGGTTTACCATGGCTATACCTCAATTCCAGACCGGCGCTAAGCTTGATAGTCTTACCCCCCACAACCGGCAAATCCTTATCTAAGGATATGATCAGTCTGGCACTGGCCAAGTCATCAGAAAAATCGATAGCCAGCTTTTTGGCCAAGTCGGTATTTCTGGCCAGCAGGGCATTAACCTCTCTCTCAGTAAATGTTATTTCACGCCGGGCACCGACTTCGCTGTAAGGCTCC